>NZ_JBRIQN010000005.1:0-310504 GCF_052981855.1 Micromonospora sp. LZ34 | reverse complement strand
GGCCGCCGTGGCGACCGGCTGTGCCACACCAAAGTGGCTGGTCAGAACCCATGTCTGCAAAATGTGGAGCGGGCAACGTTACGCCCGCTCAAAAACTTGACACAAACGTCGAGAATCTGGCGGCCGAGGATCTAGCCGGACTCGTCACTCAGCCGGCGAGCCGGGGGCCGGTCATGGCAGGCTGATAGGCGTGCTGACGGTGCCGGTACGGCAACTGGGGGAATCGGAGCGCCGCGCGGTCGAGCGACTGCTCGACCTGGACCCGTTCGCGGGCGCGCAGGTCGCCGAGCGGGTCGCCGCGCGCGGCCTGGCCTGGTGGCGCGCCGAAGGCCGGGTGCTGGGCTACGGCCCCCGCCGCAACCTGGAGTCGGTCTGCTGGCTGGGCGGCAACCTCACCCCGGTGCTGGCCACCGAACCGGCCGTGGCCGCCTACGCCGACCTGCTCGCCGGCGAGGAGCGGCTCTGCTCGTCGATCGTGGGCCGCGCCGACGCCGTGCTCGGGCTCTGGGACCGCCTCGCCGCGGCCTGGGGCCCCGCCCGGGACGTACGCCCCAACCAGCCGCTGCTGGCCACGGACGCGCTGCCGGTGGTGCCGGCCGACCCGGAGGTGCGCCGGGTGCGCAGCGGGGAGATCGACCGCCTCTTTCCGGCGGCGGTGGCGATGTACACCGAGGAGGTCGGCGTCTCGCCGCTCGCCGACGACGGCGGGCGCACCTACCGGCGACGGGTCGCCGACCTGGTCCGGGCCGGTCGCGCGTACGCCCGCTTCGTCGACGGTCAGGTGGTCTTCAAGGCCGAGCTGGCGGTGGTCACCCGCCGGACCGCCCAGGTGCAGGGGGTCTGGGTGGCCCCGGAGTGGCGCGGCCGGGGGATCGCCACCGCGGCGATGGCGGCCGTGGTACGCGACGCGCTGCTGCGGGCGGCGCCCACGGTCAGCCTCTACGTCAACGACTTCAACCTACCGGCCCGCCGGGTCTACGAACGCTGCGGCTTCCGCCCGGTCGGCACGCTGGCCACCGTGCTCTTCTGACCCCGTCGCCGGCGCTGGACAGCGCTCATGGCGCTGCTCGGCATCGTCCGCCGGGTCGCGCAGACCTGACCGCGAAAGGCGGCCGGACGTCGCGACCGTCACCCACAGTGGTGACACCGATTCTCCCCGGCGGATAAATCCGTTGAACCGGCCCGGCCGAGCACGCAGGCTGGAACCTCCCCCACCGATGCCGGAGGACCTTCCATGCGCCTGCTCCGAGATCTGTGGGCCACCTCGCCGCGCCGGATGGCGATCGTGACCTGCCTGATCGTGCTCGGCGCGGGTGGCCAGGCGGCCGCGTCCGCGCTGGCCGGGCCGGTGCTGGTGCACCGGTCGGGCGGGTTCTTCGCCGCGCTGGCGGTGGGCCTGGTCGCCGCCGTGCTCAGCGACCTCGCGGTGAGCCTGCTGATGGCCGGCCTGACCGCGGACTGGTCCGCGCAGGTGCGCCGCCGGCTGTGCCGGGTGGCGCTCGGGCAGGACCTGCCCACCCTGGAGACCACCCCGGTCGGTGAGCTGCTCGACCGGATCGACGGCGACGTCTACCAGGTGGCCGCGTCGGTGCGGAACCACGGCGTACGGATCGCGCAGGGGCTGGCCGTGGGCCTGCTCTCGGCGGCCGTCGCGCTCACCGTCTGGTGGCCCGTCGGCGTCGGCATGCTGCTGCTCACCGCCGTGCTCGCCGCCGCGCTGCGCCGCCCGACCGCCCGGATCGGCCCGGCCCGGATGGCCGAGGAGGAGGCCTGGTCGGACCTGGCCGCGGTGATGGAGGAGGCGATCCACGGGCAGGACGACGTCCGCACCACCCTGGCCCGGCCGTACGTGCTGCGCCTCTACGCCCGGCGGGCGGCCGAGGTGCTGTCCCGGGGGGTCCGGGTGTGGCGGATGTCGGCCAAGGTCACCACGGTGGCCGCCGGGGTCACCCGGGGCGGGATCGCCGCGGTGGTGCTCGGCGGGGCGTGGGCGCTGGCCACCGGCCGCGTCGACGGGGCCCGGCTGACCGCGGTCTGGCTGCTCGCGCTGGGCTTCGGGCTGACCGTCGAGCACGTCGCGCGGATGGTGCCGGAACTCCAGTACGCCCTCGGCGCGTGGGCCCGCGTCCAACTGCTGGAGAACTCCCGGCAGGAGCCCACCGGCGGGGTGGCACCGACCGAGGGTGACCTGCTGATCCGCGACCTCACCTTCCGCTACCCGTCCACCGACCCGGACGGCGAGCGCGGGCCCGCGTTGCGCGGCGTCGACCTGACCTTCGTCCGGGGCCGCTCGTACGCCCTGGTCGGGCGGACCGGTTCGGGCAAGTCCACCCTGGCCAAGGTGCTCACCCGGGCGGTCGACCTGCCCCGGGGCACGGTCTTCCTGGCCGGCCGGGACCTGCTCGACCTCGACCTCGACGAGCTGCGCCGGTGGATCGCCGTGGTGCCGCAGCGCACCGAGATCCTCGCCGGCACGCTCGCCGAGAACGTCGCGCTCTTCGATTCGGACCTGCTCGACGACGCCGCCCGGGCGCTGCACGAACTCGGCCTGGCCGGCTGGATCGCCGAGCTGCCGGACGGGCTGGACACCCGGCTCGGCGAGGGCGGGCACGTGCTCTCGGCCGGGCAGGAGCAGCTGGTCGCGTTCGCCCGGATCCTGGTCCGGAACCCGCACGTGGTGATCCTGGACGAGGCCACCGCCCGGCTCGACCCGGTCACCGAGGCGCGGGTGCAGCAGGCCACCGAACGGCTGCTGCGCGACCGGATCGGCATCGTCATCGCCCACCGGCTCTCCTCGGTGCGGCGCTGCGACGAGGTGGTGGTGATGGCCGACGGCGCGGTGGTCGAGGCCGGGCCGCTGCGCGAGTCGGAGCGGTTCGCCGAGCTGCTCGCGACCAGCCACTCCACCGCGTACGCGCAGGTGGGGTCGGGGGTGCGGGCCGGCGGCGGCACCGACCTGCTGACCGCGCCGGAACCGGCGGGCGGCTGGGCGCCGACCGAGCCGGAGCGGGCGCCGGAGCCGGCCCGGGCGGTGGCCCCGCCGAAGGCCGACCCGCCGCCGCTGCCGCCACCGGCCCCGGCCCCGGCCCCGGCCCGGACGCTGCGGGAGATCTTCCGGCTCTGTCTCAACGACGCCCGCTACGGTCTGGTGGCGGTCGCGATCTTCGTCGCGATCATGGTGCTCGGTCTGGACGGGCCGCTGCTGCCCTGGCTCTGGGCCGACCTGGTGGACGGCCTGGGCGACCCCTACAAGCCCGCGCTCGGGATCGTCGCCGCGCTGCTGGCCACCATGCCGATGCACTACGCCACCAACGTCTGGTTTCCGCACTGGTGGGTGCGGCAGATGCTGCGGATCAGCCTGCGCCTGGTGCACGGCCAGACCGGGCCGCGCCGGGTCAGCGGGCACACCCCGGCCGAGGTGGTGGCCCAGGGCGGCGACACCGAGCGGGTGGTGCAGCTCGCCGACAACCTGCTCGACCAGTTCATCTCGCTGGCGCTGCTGGTGGCGATGACCGCGATCACCGGCAGTGTCGTACCGGCGCTGTTCTTCCTCGGCACGATGGTGGTCTCCGGGCTGGCCGCGACGCTGTTCGGGCCGTTGCTGGAGCGCTCGGCCCGGGCCACCGTGGCGGCGCGGGCGGCGTTCGCGACCGCGCTGGTCTCCACGCTGTCCGCGGCCCGTACGGTGAAGCTGGCCGGGGCCACCCGACCGGTGCTGACCCACCTCGCCGACCTGGACGTGGTGCGCAGCGACCGGCAGCGTCGGGAGATCTCCGTGCAGGTCTGGGCCCGGTCCACCCCGGCGCTGGTCAGCGGATTGCTGCCGATCGGCGCCTGGGCGCTCTTCCTGGCCGGTGAGCTCACCGCCGGGGCGGCCCTGGTCGCGGTCGCCACGCTCGGCGCGGCCCGCTGGTTCGCCTGGACCACCGCGTCACTGGTCTCCCAGTACCCGTCCGCGCGGGTGTGGACCCGGCGGACGGTGGCGATGACCGGGGTGGGGGCGTACTCGGCGGAGGTGCCGGGGGTGGACCTGGGAGCGGGCACCGCCCCCGCGCCGGCGGTGCCGCCGCGGCACCCGCTGCGCCGGCTGGAGCTGACCGGCTTCGGCGTGCGGCACGAGGACGGCACGGTGGTGGTGCGCGACGTGGACCTGACCGTCGAGCGCGGCCAGTTGGTGCTGGTCGTCGGCCCGGTCGGGTCGGGCAAGTCGTCGCTGCTGCGGGCGCTGGCCGGGATCGTGCACCACACCGGCCGGCTGACCTGGAACGGCGAGCCGGTCACCGAGCCGGAGCTGTTCCTGCGCCCCAACCAGGTCGGCTACGTGGGCCAGCTGCCCCGGGTGCTCTCCGGCACGGTGGCCGACAACATCACCCTGGGCCACCCGGTCGACGCGGCGGGCGCCGTGGCGACCGCCCAGCTGGAGCACGACCTGGCCGCCGCCGGTGGCGGGTTGGGGCTGCTGATCGGGCACAAGGGGACCCGGCTCTCCGGCGGGCAGTTGCAGCGGCTGGCGCTGGCCCGGGCGCTGGCGCCGCGTACCGAGCTGCTGGTCGCCGACGACGTCTCCTCGGCGCTGGACGTGACCACCGAGCTGGCGCTCTGGCGGGCGCTGCGCGAGCACGGGGTCACCGTGATCGGCTCGACGTCCAAGCGGGCGGCCCTGGTCCGCGCCGACCACGTGGTGGTGCTCCAGGCCGGCACGGTCGCGGCCCAGGGCCCCTGGCGCGACCTCGAACCCCACTGGTCCCACCTGGCCGGCTGACCACCCCGCGCCCGGCTCCCGGCCGGCCGGGAGCCGGGCGGGCGCGGGCGCGGGTGGGACGGGGTCAGGTGGCGCGGAGGTACTGGGCGGGCCAGGTGGGCGTGGCGCCGAGCTTGGCGGCGGCGCGGTGCGGCCAGTACGGGTCGCGCAGCAGCTCCCGGCCGAGCAGCACCAGGTCGGCCTCGCCGGCCGCGACGATCTGCTCGGCCTGCTCCGGCTCGACGATCAGCCCGACCGCGCCGGTGGCGACGCCCGCCTCCCGGCGCACCCGGGCGGCCAGCGGCACCTGGTAGCCGGGGCCGACCGGGATGGTCGCGCCGACGGCTGCCCCACCGGAGGAGCAGTCGACCAGGTCCACGCCGGCGCCGGCCAGTTCACCGGCCAGCACCACGCTGTCCTCGACGGTCCAGCCACCGGGCACCCAGTCGGTGGCCGAGATGCGGGCCAGCACCGGGACGTCCTCGCCGACCGTGGCGCGGACCGCGCGGGCCACCTCCAGGGTCAGCCGCATCCGGCCGGCCCGGTCGCCGCCGTAGTCGTCGCGGCGGTGGTTGGTCAGCGGGGAGAGGAACTCGTGCAGCAGGTAGCCGTGCGCGGCGTGGATCTCCACCGCCGCGAAGCCGGCGTCCACCGCCCGGCCGGCCGCCGTCGAGAACGCCTCGACCACGCCGGCGATCCCCGCGGCGTCCAGCGCGGTCGGCACCCGGTAGTCCGGCTGGAACGGCACCGTGCCCGGGCCGACCGGGGTCCAGCCGCCCTCGGCGTCCGGCACCCCGCCGCGCCGCGGCGCCCACGGGCGGTACGTCGACGCCTTGAACCCGGCGTGCGCGAGCTGCACCGCCGGCACCGCACCCTGCGCGGCGAGGAAGGCGGTCACCGGTCGCCAGGCGTCGACGTGCGCGCCCGACCAGAGCCCGGTGTCCTGGGGGCTGATCCGCCCCTCCGGCAGCACCGCGGTCGCCTCGGTCAGCACCAGCCCGACGCCGCCGGCCGCCCGGGCGCCCAGGTGCACCAGGTGCCAGTCGGTGGGCAGGCCGTCCGGCCCGGCGGTGTACTGGCACATCGGCGCCAGGGCGATCCGGTTGGGCAGCGTCACCGCACGTAGGGCCAGCGGCGTGAACAGCACAGTCATGGGCGACATCCTCCGGATGCCGGCGCGGACCCCCTCGTCGGGGGTCCGCGCCGGGGGTCGGCTCAGGCCGGGACGGGGCTCGGCTGGTCGGTGCGGGCAGGCCGGGCGTCCGCCGCCGGGTCGACCGGCGAGCGCCGGCCGGCGGAGTCGTACGCGGCGCGGTCGAGGGTGCCCTCCCGGGCGGCGACGATGGTCGGCACCAGCGCCTGCCCGGCCACGTTGGTGGCGGTGCGGATCATGTCGAGGATCGGGTCGATCGCCAGCAGCAGGCCGGCGCCGGCCAGCGGCAGGCCCAGCGTGCTCAGGGTCAGGGTGAGCATGACGATCGCCCCGGTCAGGCCGGCGGTGGCCGCCGAACCGACCACCGAGACGAAGGCGATCAGCAGGTAGTCGGTGACGCCGAGGTCCACGCCGAAGACCTGGGCGACGAAGATCGCCGCCAGCGCCGGGTAGATCGCGGCGCAGCCGTCCATCTTCGTGGTGGCGCCGAACGGCACCGCGAACGAGGCGTACTCGCGGGGCACGCCGAGCCGCTCGACGGAGCGCTGGGTCACCGGCATGGTGCCCACCGAGGAGCGGGAGACGAAGGCCAGCTCGATGGCCGGCCAGGCGCCGGCGAAGAAGCGCACCGGGTTGAGCCGGCCGACCCCCGCCAGCAGCAGCGGGTAGACCACGAACAGCACGATCGCGCAACCGACGTAGACGGCGGTGGTGAACCGCGCCAGCGGGGCCACCAGGTCCCAGCCGTACGCGGCGACGGCGTTGCCGATCAGGCCGAGGGTGCCGATCGGGGCGAGTCGGATCACCCACCACAGCGCCTTCTGGACGATCTCTAGCAGCGAGCGGTTGAGCGCCACGAACGGCTCGGCGGCCTCGCCGACCAGCAGCGCGGCGGCGCCGACGACCAGGGCGAGGAAGACGATCTGGAGCACGTTGCCCTCGACGAACGCGCCGACCGGGTTGGTCGGCACGATGCCGGTGAGGAAGTCGGTCCAGGAGCCGGTCTTCTTCGGCGCGGTGGCGCCGGCGACGTCCAGGGTGACGCCCCGGCCGGGGTTGGTGAGCAGACCGAGCCCGATGCCGACGCTCACCGCGATCAACGCGGTGACGCCGAACCAGAGCAGGGTCTTCAGCGCCAGCCGGGCGGCGTTGGCCACGCCGCGCAGGCTGACCACGCTGACCACGATCGCGGTGAAGACCAGCGGCGGCACGGCCAGCTTCAGCAGCTGGACGAAGAGGCCGCCGACGGTGTCGAGGGTGCTGGCCAGCCAGCTCAGGTCGTTGGCGCGGGCGAGGAAGCCGAGCGCCACACCGAGCACGAGGCCGAGCAGGATCTGCACGGAAAAGGGGATCTTGCGCAGGGCGGAAGACATGCGGATGCGTCCAAGGGGTCTGGGGTCGGTCAGGGCAGCGTCAAGAGAGCGGCTGCGCCGGACAGACGCCGCTGGCCTGCAGTCGGAGGTCGACGTACAGGCGCACGGTCAGGTGCCAGACATTGGTCATCGCCCGCCGAGGCTACTCTGCGCCGCTCCGGCGCCGGAAGGAGCGGCGGACGTGACGGTCCTTACACGGTGTTCACGACCCGTTGATCCGTCTGTCCCGATCGGCGGCCAGCCCGAGCGTCGTGGCGGTGACCAGGCCCCAGCCGGCCACCACCGCGAGCAGCAGCCGCTCCAGCGCGCCGACCAGCCCGCCCCGCCCGACCAGCAGGATCGCCAGCCCGATCGTGGCGGCCAGCGGCAGCGCCAGCGCCGCGCCCAGGCCCGCGATCCGGCGCAGCGCCGCGGGCGCGCCGGGGGCGGCCAGCAGCGCCACCATCGCGAAGACCACGGCGGCGGTCGCCGCGATGCTCGCGCCCCCGTGCACCAGGTCCGCCACGGTCGCCCGCTCGAACGGCGGCAGCGGGCAGCCCGCGCTGCACGGCACCGCGCCGGAGAGCACCGTGCAGACGCCGCCGGCGGCGAGCAGCCCGGCTGCGGTGCGCAGCGCCGGTGGCAGCGCCGCGGCCAGCAGCAGCAGCGCCGCGGCCAGGGCGAAGACCCCGATCCGGTACGTCCGGGCGTACCCGTTGCCGGCGATGCCGGCCTCGCTGACGTACCCGGCCAGACCAGGGCTGGGGCTGGCGACCACGGCGACCGTCACCGCGATCGAGCCGGCGAGGGCGCAACCGGCGGCGGCCGCCGCGACGGCGGCCCGGTACCCGCTCCCGCCCGGGCCCGCCCGGCCCGGTTCAGCCACGCCCGTGCGGGGTGGTCCAGCCGGACAGGTCGGGGCCGAGCGGCACGATCCGGGTGGGATTGATCGTTTCGTGGGTGCCGTAGTAGTGCCGCTTGATGTGGTCGAAGTCCACCGTCTCGCCGAAGCCGGGGGTCTGGAACAGGTCCCGGGCGTACGCCCAGAGCACCGGCATCTCGGTCAGCTTGTGCCGGTTGCACTTGAAGTGGCCGTGGTAGGCCACGTCGAAGCGGACCAGCGTGGTGAAGAGCCGCACGTCCGCCTCGGTGATCGTGTCGCCCATCAGGTAGCGGCGCCCGGAGAGCCGTTCCGACAGCGCGTCCAGCCGGCCGAAGAGCGCCCGGAACGCCTCGTCGTACGCCTCCTGGGAGGTGGCGAAGCCGCACCGGTAGACGCCGTTGTTCACGTCCCGGTGGATCTCCGCCATCAGCGCGTCCAGCTCCGGCCGGAGCTCCACGGGGTAGAGGTCCGGCGCGTCGGGGGCGTGGAACCGCCGCCACTCGGTGGACAGATCCAGGGTGAGGCGCGGGTAGTCGTTGGTGACCACCCGCCCGGTGACCGTGTCGACCAGCGCCGGCACGGTCACCCGGCCGACGTAGTCCGGGTCGGTGGCCAGGTACGCCTCGGAGAGGTACCCGATGCCGAGCGCCGGGTCGAACCCGTCCGGGTCGAGGCTGAACCGCCAGCCCCGTTCGTCCCGGATCGGGTCGACGGTGCCCAGCGAGATGACGTCCTCGAGGCCGAGCAGGCTGCGCACGATCCGGGCCCGGTGCGCCCAGGGGCAGGCCCGACACCAGATCAGCCGGTAGCGGCCGGCCTCCAGCGGCCAGCGCCCCTGCTCGTCCGGCCCGCCGCCGGGCGGGGACGTCGAGTGCGGGGTGACCCGGTCGGTGAACCGGTTGGGCTGCCGGACGAACTCGCCGCTGCCGCTGGTCTCTGCGCTGAACTGGGCGCGGGTCATGCCGTCAACCTATCGGCGCGGGGCGCGGATATCCTGGCGGCCGGGCGTACCCCCGCGACCCGGTGGACGCTCCCGTCCCACCCTTCCCACCCCGAAGGACTCGCGATGACCGTGGCATACCTGGTGGCCGGTGTCCGCACCCCGATCGGCCGGTACGGCGGCGCCCTGGCCGGCGTACGCCCCGACGACCTGGCCGCGCACGTGATCCGCGAGTTGGTCGCCCGGCACCCGTCGGTGGACTGGGCGCGGGTGGACGACGTGATCCTGGGCTGCGCCAACCAGGCCGGCGAGGACAACCGCAACGTGGCCCGGATGGCGGCGCTGCTCGGCGGGCTGCCCGAGGAGGTGCCCGGCAGCACGGTGAACCGGCTTTGCGGCTCCGGCCTGGACGCGCTCGCCTCCGCCGCCCGGGCCGTGGTCGCCGGCGAGGCCGAGCTGGTGGTGGCCGGCGGGGTGGAGAGCATGAGCCGGGCCCCGTTCGTCATGCCGAAGGCCACCTCGGCGTTCTCCCGCGCGGCGGAGGTCTACGACACCACCATCGGCTGGCGGCTGGTCAACCCGCTGATGAAGCGGCACTGGGGCATCGACTCGATGCCGGAGACGGCGGAGAACGTCGCCGCCGAGTACGGCGTCGACCGGGCCGCGCAGGACGCGTTCGCGTACCGGTCGCAGCAGCGGGCCGCCAAGGCGCAGGCCGACGGCCGGTTCGCCGAGGAGATCGTGCCGGTGACGGTGCCGGAGGGCCGCAAGGGCACCCGGCTGGTCGAGGTGGACGAGCACCCGCGGGAGACCTCGCTGGAGAAGCTCGCCGCGCTGCCCACCCCGTTCCGCGAGGGCGGCACGGTGACCGCCGGCAACTCGTCCGGGGTCAACGACGGCGCGGTGGCGCTGCTGGTCGCCGGTGAGGCGGCGGTGGCCCGGTACGGCCTCACCCCGCTGGCCCGGGTCAGCGGAGCCGCCGCGGCCGGTGTGCCGCCCCGGATCATGGGCGTCGGCCCGGTGCCGGCCACCCGGAAGCTGCTGGACCGGCTCGGCGTCGGCCTCGACGCGGTCGACGTGATCGAGCTGAACGAGGCGTTCGCCGCGCAGTCCGTCGCGGTGCTGCGCGAGTTGGGCCTGCCGGAGGACGCCGAGCACGTCAACCCCAACGGCGGGGCGATCGCGCTCGGCCATCCGCTCGGCGCCAGCGGCGCCCGGCTGGCGCTGACCGCCGCGCTGGAACTGCGCCGCCGGGGCGGCCGGCGGGCGCTGGCCACCATGTGCGTCGGCGTCGGGCAGGGCATCTCGCTGCTGCTGGAGTCGGTGGGCTGACCCGCGCCGGGCCGCGACGCCCGACCCGGCACCGGCACATCCGGCCGCGCCGCGACGCCGGGGCCGGTGGGCGGCCGGCCCGCTCCACCGTCCGCCGGAGATCGGTCCTGGTCGCTCGGCTGACCTCCCCGATAGGGGACAGCCAGGCCTATTGTGGTCAGCACCACACGATCCGCGGGTCGGCCGGTGGCGCCGCCGCGTGCCCGCACGCGCCCGGCGACACCGGTTCCCTCCCGCACCGCGGCGACGACTTGGGGTGCAGCAGTGCAGATGCCGGACGGACTTCCCGTCGAGATCGACCTCTCCCGGCCGAGCGCGGCCCGGGTCTACGACTACTTCCTGGGCGGGGCGCACAACTTCGAGATCGACCGGCAGCTCGCCGAGCAGATCGCCAGCATGACGCCGAACCTCGCGGCCACCATGCGGGCGGGCCGGGAGTTCCTCCGCCGGGCCGTCCGGGCGCTGCTCGACGCCGGCATCGACCAGTTCCTCGACATCGGCTCCGGCATCCCGACCGTCGGCAACGTGCACGAGGTGGCCCAGTCGGCCAACCCGCGGGCGCGGGTGGTCTACGTCGACATCGACCCGGTCGCGGTGGCGCACAGCCGCGAGCTGCTCGCCGGCAACGACCTGACCGGGGTGATCCACGCCGACCTGCGCGAGCCGGAGCGGATCCTCGCCGAGGCCCGGGAGCTGAAGTTGCTCGACTTCGACCGGCCGATGGGCATCCTGCTGGCCGGGGTGGTGCACTTCGTCCCGGACGCCGACCGACCCGGCGAGATCCTGGCCACCCTCCGCGCCGCCGCCGCGCCGGGCAGCTACCTGGTGCTGTCCCACTCCACGTTCGAGGACCAGCCGCAGGAGATGCTCGACGCGCAGCGGCTCTCGGCGCGTACCGACACCGAGATCACCCTGCGCTCCCGGGCCGAGATCACCGGCTTCTTCGGTGACTGGACCATCCTGGAGCCCGGCGTGGTGCACATGCCGCTCTGGAGGCCCGACTCACCGTCCGACGTGGACGACCACCCGGAGCGGTTCGGCGCCTTCGGCGGCGTCGCCCGGTACGACCAGCCCGCCGGCTGAGCCATGGCCGCCGTCCCGGACCCCGACGGGGACGACATCAGCCGGACCGGCGCCCAGGGGTACGCGGCCGACTGGGCCCGGGCGGTGCGCCGGCTCGGGTTCGTGCCGATGAGCGCCACGGAGACCGAGCGGCTGCTGCTCGTGCACACCGTGCGGCTGGCGCAGGCCCTGCTCGCCGAGGTGTTCACCGCTCGGCCGGCCGAGGAGGTCGGCCGGGCGCTGGTCGAGGCGCACCTGACCGAACCCCGGATGCTCGACTGGTCGGTGCGGTCGCTCGGGGACCGGTTCCTCGCCGAGGTGGTGCCGGCCCGGGCGCACCCCGAGGCGGCGGCCGGGCGGATCGCGGCCCTGCAGGGCGGGCTCGCCGAGGGGTTCGCCCGGGCGCTGCGCGACCGCACCTTCAGCCAGCAGGAGCGGATCGCCCGGTCGGCCTGGCAGGCCCGGGACGAGGTGGAGCAGGCCCTGCGGGACAGCGAGGCCCGGTTCCGGGCGGTCTTCACCGGCGCGGCGATCGGGATCGGCATCGCCGGGGTGGACGGGCGGATCATCGAGGTCAACCAGGCGTTCGCCGACATGCTCGGCTACTCCGTCGACGAGCTGCGGCAGATCAACGTGGCGTCGCTGTTCCACGCCGACGACGCCGCCGGGATGTGGGAGCTCTACCAGGAGCTGGTCGAGGGCAAGCAGGACGCCGCCCGGGTGGAGAAGCGCTACCACCGCAAGGACGGCAGCGCGGTCTGGACCGACCTGGCGGTGTCGCTGATCCGGCACGACGACGGCCGGCCCCGGTTCACCGTGGCCATGATCGAGGACATCACCGAGCGGTACGAACTCCAGCAGCGGCTGCGCTTCCAGGCGCTGCACGACCCGCTCACCGGCCTGCCGAACCGGACGCTGTTCTTCGAGACGTTGGGCCGGATCCTCGACGCCGCGGCGCCCGAGCGCCGGGTCGGCATCTGCTTCCTCGACCTGGACGGCTTCAAGGCGATCAACGACAGCCTCGGTCACGACCTCGGTGACCGCCTGCTGATCGTGATCGCCCGGCGGCTGGCGGAGTGCGTGGCCAGCCGGGGGCACCTGGTGGCCCGGATGGGCGGCGACGAGTTCGTCATCCTGGTCGACGACGGCGACGGGATGGACGACGCGGTGGCGGTCGCCGAGGCCGCGCTGGCCGCGGTCGCCGCCCCGGTGCACGTCGGCGACCAGCAGCTGGCCGTCTCGGCCAGCGTCGGCATCGTGGAATGCCCGGTCGGCGGCACCAACGCCTCGGAGTTGATGAAGGCCGCCGACACCACGCTGTACTGGGCCAAGGCCGAGGGGCGGGGCCGGTGGGCGGTCTACGACCCGGAGCGCAGCGCCCGGGACATCGCCCGGTCCGCGCTGGTCGCCGGGCTGCCCGCCGCGCTGGACCGGGGCGAGTTCGTGCTCCGGTACCAGCCCATCGTCTCGCTGCTGGAGGGCTCGATGCTCGCGGTGGAGGCGCTGGTCCGGTGGGAGCACCCGGAGCTGGGCCTGATCGGCCCGGACCGGTTCATCGGGCTGGCCGAGGAGACCGGCCTGATCGTCCGGCTCGGCGAGTGGGTGCTCCGGCAGGCCTGCCGGGACGCCGAGCAGTGGCGGCGCCAGTTCCCGGACGCGCGGCTGGTGGTGAGCGTCAACCTGGCCGCCCGGCAGGCCGACGACCCGGCCATCGTGGACACCGTCGCGGACGTGCTGGCCACCACCGGGCTGCCGGCGGAGCTGCTGCAACTGGAGCTGACGGAGAGCGCCGTGATGGGCACCGCGGGGGAGCCGTTGCGCTCCCTGCACCGGCTCGCCGCGCTGGGCGTACGGCTGGCCATCGACGACTTCGGCACCGGCTACTCCAACCTGGCGTACCTGCGCCGGCTGCCGATCCACTGCGTCAAGCTGGCCGGGCCGTTCGTGGAGGGGATCCGCGGTGACGCCGCCGAGGCGGCCGCCGACCACCGCGACGAGCGGATCGTCGACGCCCTGGTCCGCCTGGCGCACGCGTTGGAGCTGTGGGTCACCGCCGAGGCGGTGGAGACCCCGGTGCAGGCCGAGCGGCTGCGGGCGCTGCGCTGCGACACCGGGCAGGGCCGGTACTTCGGCCCGCCGATGCCGGCCGACCGGATCACCGCCCGGCTGCGCGGCGGGGAGGCGGCGGCATGAGCGAGCGTCAGCGAGCGAATCATCGGTGCGGTGCGGTGGTGCCTCATGGCGGCGCGGAGCGAAGCGGAGTGCCGACATGAGCCTGACGGATTCGCAGGCGGCGGTCTCGGTGCTCGCCGCGCTGGCCATCCTGGCCGGGCTGGCCGGGGTGGTGGTGCCCGGGCTGCCGGCGCTGCCGCTGTGCTGGGGCGGGGTGCTGGTCTGGGCGCTCTTCGGTGGCGCCGGCGCCGGGCGCTGGGCGGTGCTCGCCGCCGCCAGCCTGGTCGCCCTGGGTGGCACGGTGGTCAAGTACGCCTGGCCGGGGCGGAACCTGAAGCGCACCGGCGTGCCCACCTCGTCGCTGCTCGCCGGCGGACTGCTGGGGCTGGTCGGCTTCTTCGTCGTCCCGGTGGTCGGGCTGGTGCTCGGCTTCGTCGGCGGGGTGTGGGCGGCGGAGCGGCTGCGGCTGGGCGACTCCCGGCTGGCCTGGCCGGCGACCAGGCAGGCGGTGGCGGCGGCCGGTCTCTCCATGCTGGTGGAGTTCCTCGCCGGCCTGGTCATCGCCGCGCTCTGGGTCGCGGGGCTGCTGCTGACCTGAGGGAGGGGCGGCGGCGCGGGGCGGGCGTCGGGTACGGCGCACCGCCGTACGAGTGAGAGAGAGGTGACGTGCCCCGCGCCGCCGCGGTGCCGGGGCGGTCCGAGCGCCCGGCGCTGGCCCGTCGCGATCGGGCCTGGTCACGACGTCAAGGATGCCGCCGGGACGCCGGTCCGGCAACGCAATTAGCCCGGCCGACGGTGACGTTCCCACGCGTGCGGTATTGACCGCCTTGATCGGCGGGACGAGACTTTGCGCACTCGCACCGAGGACCGCCTCGAGGAGGTGTGCAGTGGCCACGACGCCCGCGCCGACCGCCGAGCAACCGATGGACGACGACGCCCGACGACTCGCCGAACTCGGTTACAAGCAGGAGTTGCGCCGCAAGTGGAGCGGCTTCTCCAACTTCGCCATCTCGTTCTCCATCATCTCGATCCTGGCCGGCTGCTTCACCACCTTCGGCCAGGCGTGGAACAACGGCGGGCCGGTCGCGGTCTCCTGGGGCTGGCCGCTCATCTCGCTGTTCATCCTGATCATCGGCTTCTGCCTGGCCGAACTGGTCAGCGCCTACCCGACCGCCGGCGGGATCTACTGGTGGGCGGCGCGGATGGGCAAGCCGGTGCACGGCTGGTTCACCGGCTGGCTCAACCTGATCGGCCTGGTCGCGGTCACCGCGTCGGTCGACTACGGCTGCGCGACCTTCCTCAACCTCACGCTGTCGGCGCTCTTCGACGGCTGGGCCGGGACGCTGCGCCAGGCGTTCGGGCTCTTCGTGGTGATCCTGGTGCTGCACGGCCTGATCAACATCCTCGGCCACCGGATCATCGACGTGCTGCAGAACGTCTCGGTCTGGTGGCACGTGGCCGGCGCGGCCGCGGTGGTGGCCATCCTGGTTCTCGTCCCGAACGACCACCAGAGCTTCCAGTTCGTCTTCACCGAGCGGTTCAACAACTCCGGCTTCGGCGACGGCGACACTGGCGGGCTGACCTTCTGGTTCTACGTGCTGCCGCTGGGCTTCCTGCTCACCCAGTACACGATCACCGGCTTCGACGCCTGCGCGCACGTCTCCGAGGAAACCCGGGGCGCCTCCCAGGCCGCCGCCCGCGGCCTCTGGCAGTCGATCTTCTATTCGGCAGTGGGCGGCTGGATCCTGCTGCTGGCCTTCCTCTTCGCCGCCACGGACGTCGAGGCGGTCAACGCCGCGGGCGGCTTCTCCGGCGCGATCTTCGAGTCCGCCCTGACCCCGTTCTTCTTCAAGGCGGTCATCATCATCTCCACCATCGGGCAGTTCTTCTGCGGGATGAGTTGCGTGACCTCGATGAGCCGGATGGCCTACGCGTTCAGCCGGGACCGGGCCGTACCGGGTTGGCGGCTCTGGTCCCGGGTGGACCGCAACGGCACCCCGGTGAACGCGATCATCGGCGCCACCCTGGCCGGCCTGGTGCTCACCCTGCCCGCCCTCTACCAGAGCCCGGACGGCATTCCGGTCGCCTTCTACGCGGTGGTCTCGGTCGCGGTGATCGGGCTCTACCTGTCCTTCATCATCCCGATCTTCCTGCGGCTGCGGATGGGCGACCGGTTCACCCCCGGACCGTGGACGCTCGGCCGCAGGTACAAGCTCCTCGGCTGGATCGCGGTGATCGAGATCGCGGTGATCTCGATCTACTTCGTGCTGCCGATCGTCCCCGCCGGGGTGCCCGGCAACCCGGACTTCACCTGGTCGGCGGTGAACTACGCGCCGCTCGCGGTGGGCGGGGTGCTGCTGCTGGTCAGCGTCTGGTGGTACGCCTCGGCCCGGCGGTGGTTCACCGGTCCGGTGCGTACCGTCGACCTGCCCGCGCCCCGGGCGGCGGCGGACGGCGACCGGGCCGACGAGCCGGCGTGATTCCACTCCCGGCGGCGGTTTGCCGGTGCCCCGCCGCCGGGCATTGACGGTGATCACGTCTGGCCGGTAGACCTTGGTGATGGAGGCCCGCGAATGAGGAGAGCACCGCTCACACTGGAACAGCTGCGGGTCGCCGTCGCCGAGGGCGAGATCGACACGGTGGTGCTGGCCCTGGTCGACATGCAGGGCCGGCTGCAGGGCAAGCGGTTCCACGCGCCGTACTTCCTGGACCAGGTGGTCGCGCACGGCAGCGAGGGGTGTAACTACCTGCTCGCTGTCGACGTCGACATGAACACCGTCGACGGGTACGCCATGTCGGGCTGGGAGCGCGGCTACGGCGACTTCGCCATGCTGCCCGACTTCGAGACGCTGCGCCGGGTGCCCTGGCAGCCGGGCACCGCCCTGCTGCTGGCCGACCTGGCCTGGCTGGACGGCGCTGGCCCGGTGGTCGCCTCGCCGCGGCAGATCCTGCGCCGGCAGCTGGGGCGGCTCGCCGGGCACGGGCTGACCGCGTACGCCGGCACCGAGCTGGAGTTCGTGCTGTTCCGCGACTCGTACGAGGAGGCGTGGCGGCGCGGCTACCGGGAGCTGACCCCGGCCAACCAGTACAACGTGGACTACTCGCTGCTCGGCACCGCCCGGGTGGAGCCGCTGCTGCGGCGCATCCGGCGCGAGATGGCCGGCGCCGGGCTGAGCCCGGAGAGCGCCAAGGGCGAGTGCAACCTCGGCCAGCACGAGATCGCCTTCCGCTACGACGAGGCGGTGGCCTGCGCCGACCACCACGTCATCTACAAGAACGGGGCCAAGGAGATCGCCGCCCAGGAGGGCATGTCGATCACCTTCATGGCGAAGCCGAACGCCCGCGAGGGCAACTCCTGCCACATCCACTTCTCGCTGCGCGACGCCACCGGCCGCTCGGCGATGCTCGGCGACGGGCCGGCGCACCTGTCGATGACCGGCCAGCGGGTGCTGGCCGGGCTGCTGGCCAGCATGCGGGAGTTCAGCCTCTTCTTCGCCCCGAACGTCAACTCCTACAAGCGCTACCAGCCCGGCTCGTTCGCCCCGACCGCGCTGCGGTGGGGCACCGACAACCGCACCTGCGCGCTGCGGCTGGTCGGCCACGGCCAGGGCATGCGGGTGGAGAACCGGGTGCCCGGCGCGGACGTCAACCCGTACCTGGCCATCGCGGCGCTGGTCGCCGGCGCGGTGCACGGCATCGAGCGGGAGCTGCCGCTGGGCGAGGAGTGCATCGGCAACGCGTACGACGACCGGGCCGCCGAGCGGGTCCCGGGCACGCTGCGCGACGCCCTCGCCCTCTGGGAAGCGTCCCCCCTCGCCACCGAGGCGTTCGGCGCCGAGGTGGTCGCCCACTACGCCAACCAGGCCCGCGTAGAGCTGGCCGCCTTCGACGCCGCCGTCACCGACTGGGAACTCCGCCGTGGCTTCGAACGCCTCTGACCCGCGGCACCTCCCCGCGATCGTCTTTCCGCCGCTGGTTCGCGGCGATGAGCGGCTCTTGTCGGGGCGGCAACCGCAGGATCGGCGAGAAGGGGGCGGGGGGCGTGACGAGCGTGGTGAATCCGGCTACCGGGGAGGTGGTACGGGAGGTGGCGGGGGCCTCGGCGGGCGAGGTGGACGCGGCGATCGGGCGGGCGGCGGCGGCGTACGAGAGGTGGCGGGGGGTCGCGCCGGGGGACCGGGCGCGGCTGCTGCGGCGGTTCGCGGCCGTGGTGGACGCGCATCTCGAAGAGCTGGCGCGGCTGGAGGTGCGCAACTCGGGGCACACCATCGGCAACGCCCGGTGGGAGGCGGGCAACGTCCGGGACGTGCTCGACTACTACGCCGGCGCGCCGGAACGGCTCATCGGCCGGCAGATCCCCGTGCCGGGCGGCCTGGACGTCACCTTCCACGAACCGCTCGGGGTGGTCGGGGTGATCGTGCCGTGGAACTTTCCGATGCCGATCGCCGGGTGGGGCTTCGCGCCCGCGCTGGCGGCCGGCAACACGGTGGTGCTGAAACCGGCCGAGCTGACCCCGCTGACCGCGCTGCGCCTGGCCGAGCTGGCCCGCGAAGCGGGGCTGCCCGAGGACGTGTTCACCGTGCTGCCCGGCGCGGGCCCGGTGGTCGGGGAGCGGTTCGTCACCCACCCCGCCGTCCGCAAGGTCTGCTTCACCGGCTCCACCGAGGTCGGCACCCGGATCATGGCCGGCTGCGCGGCCCAGGTGAAGCGGGTCACCCTGGAACTTGGCGGCAAGAGCGCCAACCTGGTCTTCGCCGACGCCGACCTGGAGCGGGCCGCGGCGACCGCCCCGTACGCGGTCTTCGACAACGCCGGGCAGGACTGCTGCGCCCGGTCCCGGATCCTGGTCCAGCGGCCGGTGTACGACCGGTTCCTCGAACTGCTCGAACCGGCGGTGCGCGCCCTGCGGGTCGAGGACCCGGCCCGGGAGACCGCCGAGATGGGCCCGCTGATCTCCGCCGCCCAGCGGGACCGGGTCGCCGGCTACGTCGACGACGCGCGGGTGGCCTTCACCGGCTCCTGCCCGGCGGGCGTCGGCTGGTGGTACCCGCCGACCGTGCTGCTCGCCGACACGCCCGCCGACCGGCACTGGCGGGAGGAGATCTTCGGCCCGGTGGTCTCGGTGCTGCCGTTCGACGACGAGGCCGACGCGGTCCGGCTCGCCAACGACACCGAGTACGGCCTCTCCGGCTCGATCTGGACCCGGGACGTGGGCCGGGCGGTGCGGGTGGCGCGGGCGGTGGAGTCGGGCAACCTCAGCGTCAACTCGCACTCCTCGGTGCGGTACTGGACCCCGTTCGGCGGGATGAAGCGCTCCGGGCTGGGCCGGGAACTCGGCCCGGACGCGCTGCACGCCTTCACCGACGTCAAGAACGTGTTCATCGCGACGGACGGCTGAGCCGGTGGACGCCGGCCGGCGCAGGGCTGAGCCGGCGGAGCCGGCCGAGACACGGCTGAGCCGGCGGCGGGACGCCGGCCGAGCAGATGGGGGAGGACCAGTGCAGGGTCGGTTGCAGGACCGGGTGGCCGTGGTCACCGGGGCGGGCAGTGGGATCGGGCTGGCAACGGCACGGCGGTTCGCCGCCGAGGGGGCCCGGGTGGTCTGCGTCGACATCGACGCCGAGGCGGGCAAGCGGGTGGCGGACGAGATTCGCGGCGAGTTCGTCGCGGCGGACGTCGCCGACGAGGCGGCCGTCCGGGAACTGTTCGACGGGGTGGCGGCGCGGCACGGCCGGGTGGACATCGCCTTCAACAACGCCGGCATCTCCCCGCCCGAGGACGACTCCATCCTGACCACCGGGATCGAGGCCTGGGAACGGGTGCTGCGGGTCAACACCACCAGCGTCTACCTCTGCTGCAAGTACGCCATCCCGCACATGCGCCGGCAGGGCAAGGGTTCGATCATCAACACCGCCTCGTTCGTCGCGCTGATGGGGGCGGCCACCTCGCAGATCGCGTACACCGCGAGCAAGGGCGGGGTGCTGGCGATGACCCGGGAGCTGGGCGTGCAGTTCGCCCGGGAGGGCATCCGGGTCAACGCGCTCTGTCCCGGCCCGGTCGCCACCCCGCTGCTGCGGGAACTCTTCGCCGCCGACCCGGAGCGGGCCGCCCGCCGGCTGGTGCACGTGCCGATGGGCCGGTTCGGCGAACCGGCGGAGATCGCCGCCGCGGTGGCCTTCCTGGCCAGCGACGACGCCTCCTTCATGACCGCCGCCCAGTTCGTCGTCGACGGCGGCATCACCGGCGCGTACGTGACGCCGCTGTGACCCGGCCGCTGATCGGCGTCACCGCGTACGTCGAGCCGGCCGGCTGGGGGGTGTGGCGGAACGTCCCGGCGGTGCTGGTGCCCGAGGCGTACGTCCGGGCGGTGACCGCGGCCGGTGGCCGGGCGGTGGTGTTGCCGCCGGACGACCTGGACGCCGACGTGGTGCGGGTGCTCGACGGCCTGGTGCTGGCCGGCGGCGCCGACGTCGACCCGGCCCGGTACGGCGAGCCACCCGCGCCCCGGACGGAGAGCCGGCCCGGACGGGACGCCGGTGAGCTGACCCTGCTGCACGCCGCACTCGACGCCCGGCTGCCGGTGCTCGGCGTCTGCCGGGGGATGCAACTGCTCGTGGTGGCCTGCGGCGGCGCGCTGCACCAGCACCTGCCCGACCTGCTGGGCCACGACGGGCACCGCCCCGCCCCCGGGGTCTACGGCGCGCACGGCGTGCGGTTCACGCCCGGCAGCCTCGCGGCGCGGGTGATGGCCGGCGTGGACCGGGTCGACTCGTACCACCACCAGGCGGTCGCCGACCCGGGGCGGCTGGCCGTCACGGGTTGGTCGGACGACGGGGTGGTGGAGGCGGTCGAGGATCCGGGCCGCCCGTTCGTGCTGGGCGTGCAGTGGCACCCGGAGAACGCCGTCGACCCCCGTCCGCTCACCGCGCTGGTCCAGGCCGCCGGAAGCCGGGCCGCCGTGCCCCGGTGACCGCAGGGCGGCGGTGGTGGCATCCGGTGCGCGATGTGGACGGTGGCGAAGTGTTACCGAGGTCACATCCCGGTTCGAGCGGCTGCTCCGCCGCCCGGGGTAAGTCCCATCAACGGGACCGAACCTGCTGCCGCAGGCGCTCCCGGCAACCGGAGCGGCGGACCGCCGGCGTCCGGGGCCGGGGCGGTGCGACGCGGCCGGCGGGGTGTGGCCCCGGTAACCAGCGTCCATCGGGCGCCATGCGTTACGTTGCTGCCCCGTCGGGGTACAAGGCGGGGCACGGCCGGTCGATCACCGGCCGGAGCGGGGACGGCCGGAGCGGGAGGTTGCATGAGCTCGGCCCTGGGGGGCGCGGACGGGGAGCACGCCCTCGACGGTGCCGACGGAGACCTTCCCCCACTGCTCGCCGCCGCCTTCGCCAGCGGCGGCGAGATGGGCGAGCGGCTGCGCGCCGTCGACTGGTCCACCAGCCCGGTCGGCCACCCGCGCGCCTGGCCGTCGGCGCTGACCAGCGCGGTCAGCATGATGCTCGCCTCCAGCGCGCAGATCGTGATGTTCTGGGGCGAGGAGCGGCTGGCCTTCTACAACGACGCCTACCGCCCGACCATCGGCGGCAAGCACCCCGAGGCGCTCTGCCAGCCGGCCCGGCACCACTGGGAGGAGACCTGGGAGGTGCTGGGACCGCTGCTCGACGGGGTCCGGCGCACCGGCCGGTCCTACCGCGGCGAGGACCACCAGTTCCTCCTCGACCGGTACGGCTTCCTCGAGGAGACCTACTTCAACGTCTCCTACGACCCGATCCGCGGCGCCGACGGCACGGTCGACGGCATCTTCTGCATCGTCAACGAGACGACCGGCCGGGTGCTCGGCGAGCGCCGGCTGCGGGCACTGGCCGAGCTGGGCTCCGAGCTGGCCGAGGTGGGCGGCACGGCCGAACTCGGCCGGGTCGCCGTCGGGGTGCTCGGCCGGCACCGCGCCGACCTGCCCTTCGCCCTGCTCTACCTGCGCGACGGCGCCGGCGAGTTCTCCCTCGCCAGCTGCGCCGGGGTGGCCCCCTCCGCGGTGACGGTGCCGCCGTCGGCGGTGCTCACCCGCCTCGACGCCGACGGCGCCAGCGCCGTCGAGGTCGCCGACCTGCTCGACGTGGTGCCGGCCGGCGCCGCCGGGCAGGCGCTGCTGCTGCCGGTCACCGCCGCCAACGAGACCGTCGGCGCCGTGCTGCTCGGCGTCGCGCGGCGGCTCCCGCTCACCGACGACTACCGCAACTTCGTCGACCTGGTCGCCGCGCAGCTGTCCCGGGCGGTCGGCCGCCAGCTGGCGTACGAGCAGGAGCGCGCCCGGGCCGCGGAGCTGGCCGCCCTCGACCGGGCCAAGACGAACTTCTTCGCCAACGTCAGCCACGAGTTCCGCACGCCGCTGACCCTGGTGCTCGGCCCGCTGGAGGACCTGCTCGCCGACCCGGCGCTGCCCGGCGCGTACACCGACCGGCTCACCATGATGCACCGCAACGCGATGCGGCTGCTCAAGCTGGTCAACACGGTGCTCGACTTCTCCCGGCTGGAATCGGGCCGGCTCACCGCCCACTACCAGCCCACCGACCTGGCCAGCTACACCGCCCGGCTGGCCAGCACGTTCCGCTCGTCGACCGAGCGGGCCGGCCTGCGCCTGGTGGTGGACTGCCCGCCGCTGCCCGCTCCGGTCTTCGTGGACCGGGAGATGTGGGAGAAGATCGTCCTCAACCTGGTCTCGAACGCGGTGAAGTTCACCTTCCACGGGGAGATCCGGGTGCGGGTCCGCGCGGTCGACGGGGCCGCCCGGCTGGAGGTCAGCGACACCGGCGTCGGCATCGTGCCGGACGAGCTGCCGCACGTCTTCGAGCGGTTCCACCGGGTGCCCGGGGTGCGCTCGCGGACCCACGAGGGCACCGGGATCGGGCTCGCGCTGGTCCGCGAGCTGGCCGAGATGCACGGTGGCCGGGTGGCGGCCAGCAGCCGGGTCGACGCGGGCAGCACGTTCACGGTGACCGTCCCGTTCGGCGTCCGGCACCTGCCGAACGACCGGGTGGCCGACGCGGACACCCGCCCGCACGCCGAGCCGCGGCACGCCGACCTCTATGTCGCGGAGACCGCGCTGTGGACCGGTCCGGCCCCGGAGCCGGTCCCCGCCGGCCCGCGCACCGGGCCCGCCGCGGGCCGGATCCTGCTCGCGGACGACAACGCCGACCTGCGCGAACACGTCACCCGGCTGCTCTCCCCGACCTGGGAGGTGGTCGCGGTCCCCGACGGGGTGGAGGCCCTGCGGCGGGCCGTGGAGAGCCCGTTCGACCTGGTGCTGACCGACGTGATGATGCCCCGGCTGGACGGCTTCGGGCTGGTCGCGGCGCTGCGCGCCGACCCGCGGACCCGGTACCTGCCGATCGTGCTGCTCTCCGCCCGGGCCGGGTCGGCCGAGGCGGTCGCCGGGCTCTCGGTCGGCGCCGACGACTACCTCACCAAACCCTTCTCCGGGCAGGAACTGGTCGCCCGGGTCCGGGCCAACGTGGAGCTGGGGCAGCTCCGCGGGCAGATCATCCGGCGACTGCGAGGGCTGGCCGACGCCGCGGTGGCGGTGAACGGCGCCCGCTCCACCGCCGAGGTGCTCCAGGTCGCCGCGCGGCACGCGCTGAACCTGGCCGAGGCGGCCCGGGTGGTGGTGTCGGCCGGCGAGGTCCGGTACGAGGCCGACGGGGGCGGGACCACCTCGTCCGAGCCCTCGTTCGTGCTGGGCCTCACCGGGACCGCCGGCGAGGAGCTCGGCGAACTGCTGGTCTGGCGGGCGGCCGGGGACGGCGCGGACACCGACGAGGCGGCGCTCACCCAGCTGGCCCGGCTGGTCGGGGTGCGGCTGGAGAACGCCCAGCTCTACGAGGCCGAGCACCGCATCGCCACCACGCTGCAGCACAGCCTGCTGCCCCGGTCGCTGCCGCAGCTGCCCGGCGCCGTGGTCGCCAGTCGCTACCTGCCCGGCACCGCCGACGTGGAGGTCGGCGGCGACTGGTACGACGTCGTCGCGCTGGGCGACGACGAGCTCGTGCTGGTGATCGGCGACGTGGTCGGCAAGGGGGTCCGGGCCGCCGCCGCCATGGGCCAGCTGCGCAACGCGCTGCGCGCGTACGTGCTGGAGGGCTTCGACCCCGGCGAGTCGCTGACCCGGCTCAACCGGCTCGTCGGCAGCACCGAGGGGCGCTCGTTCGCCACCGTGGTCTGCCTCTGGTTCAGTCCCCGGACCGGTCGGCTGCGGTACGCCAGCGCCGGTCACCCGTCCCCGCTGCTGATCCGAGGAGACCACGTGGCGTTCCTGCACGACCGGGCGCTCGGACCGCCGGTCGGCGCGATCCCGGGCACGTCCTACCTGACGGTCGAGGGGGAGCTGACCGCCGGCAGCCGGCTGCTGCTCTACACCGACGGCCTGATCGAGGACCGGGAGCTCGGCATCGACGAGGCGCTGGCCCGGCTGCGCGGCGACGCGGCCGGGCGCGGTGAGCACGTGGCCGACCTGGTCGACGCGGTGGTACGCCCGGTCGTCGGGCGGCCCCGCCGGGACGACGTCGCGGTGCTCGCGCTGGAGGCCACCGACCTCAACCGGTTCGCGCTGCGGCTGCCGGCCGACCCGACCCGGCTGAGCGTGCTGCGCAAGCGGCTGGAGGACTTCCTGGTCGCCCACCGGGTCGGCGAGACGGACCTGTTCGACCTGACGGTGGCGGTCTCCGAGGCCGCGGCCAACGCCATCGAGCACCCGGTCGACCCGACCGACCCGACGATCAGCGTCGAGGTGACCATCGAGGACCGCACCGTGGTGGCCACCGTCCGGGACAGCGGCCGGTGGCGGGAGCCGACCGGATCCGGCTTCCGGGGGCGCGGGCTGTCGCTGATCAGGGCGCTGGGCGAGCTGACCGTCAGCCGTACCGCCGGCGGGACGGAGCTGACGCTGCGCCGGCGGCTGCAGGACTGAGCCGGACGGCGGTGCGCGGCGGGGGCGGTCGTCAGGCCGGGCGGAACCAGCTCTGGTCGCCCAGGCCGGCGATCTCCAGCACCCGGCCGACCTGCCGGGACGGCAGCACGGTGAGCGTGCCGGGGAACTGCTGGGCGAGCCGCACCAGCGCGTGGATCGCCGCCGAGTCGAAGAAGGTCACCGCGCGCAGGTCGAGAGTGATCCGCTCGGCGGGCTCGCGCAGCGCGGTCTGCACCATCGTGTCGGCGGTGGCCATGTCGACCTCGCCGGCGACCACGACGCGGAGGTGATCGCCGTCGATCTCGGCGCTCGCCGAGAAGACGGGAGGTGCGCCCCCTTGATCCACGCGAACACGATGGCACAGGCGGCCTGGCTGGGCAACCGTCGCCACGGGGTGGGCAGTGGCGCGGCTCACCACACCCGCGGCGATAGGCTTGCGTCATGACCGTCCGTGCGCCGCTGACCCCAGGCACGCTCTCCCCGTGGCGGCAGGTGCCCGCCCACATCCCCCGCCCGGAGTACGTGGGCAAGAAGCGTCCGCAGGAGTGGCGTGGCTCGCACGTGCAGACGCCGGAGACCATCGAGAAGATGCGGATCGCCGGCCGGCTCGCCGCGCAGGCCACCCAGCTCGCCGGGGAGCACTGCAAGCCGGGGGTCACCACCGACGAGATCGACCGGGTGGTGCACGAGTTCCTCTGCGACCACGGGGCCTACCCGTCCACGCTGGGCTACAAGGGCTTCCCGAAGTCCTGCTGCACCAGCCTCAACGAGGTGATCTGCCACGGCATCCCGGACTCGACGGTCCTGCAGGACGGCGACATCATCAACGTCGACGTCACCGCCTACCTCAACGGGGTGCACGGCGACACCGACGCCACCTTCTGCGTGGGCGAGGTGAGCGAGGAGGCCCGGCTGCTGGTCGAGCGGACCCACGAGGCGATGATGCGGGGCATCCGGGCGGTCGCCCCGGGCCGCCAGATCAACGTGATCGGCCGGGTCATCGAGTCGTACGCGAAGCGCTTCGGCTACGGGGTGGTCCGCGACTTCACCGGCCACGGCATCGGCGAGTCCTTCCACAGCGGCCTCTACGTGCCGCACTACGACAGCCCGCGCCCCACCGACCTGATGGAGCCCGGCATGACCTTCACCATCGAGCCGATGATCACCCTCGGCACCTACCAGTACGACATGTGGGACGACGGCTGGACGGTGGTCACCAAGGACCGCCGCTGGACGGCCCAGTTCGAGCACACCATCGTGGTGACCGAGGACGGCCACGAGATCCTCACGCTGCCGTGACCGAGACTCCGGCGGCGCTGCGCGAGGCGCACCACGCGGACGTCTCCGGCGGCTGGCTGCGCCCGGCGGTGTTCGGCGCGATGGACGGGCTGGTCACCAACATCGCCCTGATCGCGGGCGTCGGCGGCGGCGGGGTGTCGCCGCGCAGCATCGTGCTGACCGGCACCGCCGGCCTGGTGGCCGGCGCCATCTCGATGGGGCTGGGCGAGTACACCAGTGTCCGCTCCGCCAACGAGCAGGTCGCCGCCGAGGTGGCCAAGGAGCGGCGGGAGCTGGAACGCCACCCCGAGGCGGAGGCCCGCGAGCTGGCCGACGTCTGGGTGGCCCGGGGGCTGCCGCGCGACCTCGCCATGCAGGTGGCGGAGGCGGTCCGGCGCAACCCCGAGGAGGCGCTGCGGGTGCACGTCCGGGAGGAGCTGGGCGTCGACCCGGACGACCAGCCCAGCCCCTGGGCGGCGGCGATCTCGTCGTTCCTGTTCTTCTCGGCCGGCGCCCTGGTGCCGCTGCTGACCTACCTGCTCGGGTTCACCAAACTCTGGCTGGCGCTCGGGGTGGGCGGGCTTGGGCTCTTCGCGGCCGGTGCGGTGGTCGCCCGGTTCACCAACCGGGCCTGGTGGTCCGGCGGCCTGCGCCAGCTGCTGCTGGGCGCCGCCGCCGCCGTGGCCACCTACCTGATCGGCGCCCTGATCGGCGTCCAGGGCGGCATCGGCTGACCGCCCTCCGCCGGGGGCGCGCACTTTCACGGAATGAGTGGCCATCTGCGCGAGAATGGCCGCTCATTCTCTGAACGAGGGCGATCGACGGGCGAGGCGGGCTGCGGGGTCAGCCGTCGAGGAGGTCGTCGACGGTGCCGTCGACCGGGCGGCCGCGGGCGGCGAGTTCCTCCGCCTGCCGGGCCAGCACCGCGCCCACCTCGGTCATGTCCGCGCCGGCCAGGCCGGTACGCCGCACCGCGTCGCCCGGGTCGCGGAAGTAGGTGCGGCTGAGCAGGCCGCTGACGCTCGCCGCCGCCAGCCGCGCCTCGCCCAGCATCAGCAGCGCCTGGTCCGTCTCGTACCACTCGGCCAGCCGGGCGGCCCGGGCGTGCGCCGCGCTGCCCCGGTACCACGCACGCCGGGCGGCGGTGCTGAACTCGGCGGGGCGGGCCCGGGCCAGCCGGCCCAGGTGCTCGTCGCGGAGGGTGCGCAGCCAGCCGGTCGGGTCGTGCAGCGGCCGGGTGGTGACGAACCGGTCGGCGGTCAGCGGCCACAGCGACGAGATCGTGCGGGCCCGGGTCAGGTAGTCGTCCGCGCCGGCCACCGTGAGGTCGACCAGCACGCCGTCCACCCGGCGGGTGGCCGGGGGTGGCCCGGTGCCCGGCCGGTAGGTCACCACCAGCAGCCCGAGCTCGCCGTCCCCGCCGCCGTCGTCGTCGCCGTGCGCGAGCGGGCCGTGCACCGCCACCGCGAGCACGTCGGCCGGGAACCGCCGCCGGGCGGCGTCGGCCACCCGCTCGGCCACCGCCCACCGTGGATCGTCCAGGTACGCGTCCGTCCCGGCGTTCGCGGCGCTCGCGTCCACGCCGATCACCCCTGCCTCGTGCGGAGTGCCGCCCGTCGCCCGGGCGCCGTCACCACCCTAGCCAGGCTCCCCCGGGGTGGCGGGCGCGCCGCGCCCGGCGGGCACCAGCCGGAAGACGCGGATCTCCCGGCCGCCGGCCCGCTGGACGTACGTCCGGTACGCCGGCCACTCGGTCAGCAGCAGTTGCCAGAGCCGCTCCCGTTCGGCGCCGGTGGCCACCTCGGCGCGCACCGGGATCCGGCGGCCCTTGACGGCCACCTCGGCGGCCGGGTCGGCGAGCAGGTTCATCGCCCAGCCGGGCTGGTGTTGCTGGCCCCAGTTCGAGCCGGTCACCACGTACGTGTCGCCGTCCGGCACGTAGAGCAGCGGGTTGCTGCGCGGCTTGCCGGAGCGGCGGCCGGTGGTGGTGATGACCAGCGACGGGACGAGCCCGAGCGCGACCACCCGCCCTCGGGTGAGCCGCCCGACCAACCGGTCGGCGGGGACGAGCAGACGGGCGGCGGCGCCGAACCAGCGGTGGTGGCCGAGTCGGCGGGTGAGGGATCCCAGCACGGGCACGGTGCCCAGTGTGCCGGCTGGCGGCCGTTCGCGGCACCCCCCGGTCCGGCAGTGCCGACGGTTCAGTCCAGCCGGCGCTCGACCGGCAGCCGGGACCGGGTGAACAGGCCCGCGCCGAGCATCGCGACCAGCGGCACCAGCACCAGGACGCCGAGGACGGTCCACGGGACCACCACCGGGTACGGCTCCGACACCGGCCAGCTCGCGGCGTACCGCCGGTTGGTAGCGGTCAGGATGATCAGGGCGGTGCCGAGCCCGGCGAGGATGCCGAGCGCCGAGCCGAGCACGGCGATCACCCCGGCCTGGCAGAGCGACAGCAGGCGGCGTACCCCCGGACCGGCCCCCACCGCCGCCAGGGTGGACAGGTCCGCCCGGCCCTCGGCCGCCGCGAGCCCGGTCGCGATGCCCGCGGCGCCCACCGTGATCACCCCGGACGCGGCCGCCAGCAGGAGCAGCAGTGGACGCGCCGCGCTCTCCTCGCGGCCACGCTCGATCTCCACCTGCAGCCGGAGCGGGCGCAGCGCGGCGAGGAAGCGGTCCTGCCGGCGCTGGTCCGGCACTCCGTCGACCGCCCAGCCGATGGACCGGGTGACCAGCCCGAGCCGGTCGGCCGCCGGTGCCGATAGCAGCAGCCGGTCGGCGCTGATCCCGCTGTGCAGGGCGTGCCCGGGCAGGGTGGCGGTGGCCGGCGGCGGGGCGTCCGGGTCGTCGCCGAGGTGGCTGACCTGCACCCGCACCCGGCCGTCGACCAGGTAGCGCGGATCGGTGACCACCACCCCGCCGGCCCGCAGCACGGCGGTGGCGGCGGCCGCGTCCGCCGGCTCGGCGCCGGTGAGGATCGGCAGGGCGCTCCCGTCGTCAACCACTACCTGGAAGTACCCGCCGTAGCGGTCGTCGACCTCGTCCCGGCAGCGGGCGTCGGCACGGGCCCGCCGGCGATCGGCCGCGGAGAGGCCGTCGCCGGGCGACCACGGGCAGACCTGCTCCGCCGGCAGCATCGGACTCACCACGCAGGCGCCGCCGTCCGCCGGGCAGTCGGCCGTGGCCAACGGCGCGATGTCAACGGCGCCGAGCTGGGCGCGGGCCGCCGCGGCGATCCGCGCCCGGATCGCGGCGTCGTCCGGGCCGAGCGGGTCGGGATGACTGACCACGGCGTTGCCGTACGGCAGGTTCGGCTCGTACATCCGGTCGGCGCGGGCCTCGTCGCTGGCCAGGTAGACGCCGAGGGCGACGCTGCCGGCGACCGCCGCCATCACCGCGGAGATGGCCGGCGCGGTCGAGGACCGGTTGCGGCTGGCGTCGCGCAGCGCGATCCGGGGAGCCAGCGGCAGCGCCCGGCCGATCCGGGCGAGCGACCCGACCAGCGTGGGGGTGGCGAAGACTAGCCCCAACTCGCCGAGGACCAACCCGGCGAGGGTCACCGTGGGGCTGCTCCCGGCCGCTCCCGCCGCGGCGACCGCCGCGCCGCCGGCCGCCAGCACCAGCCCGACGGTCAGCCACCGCCGCCGGTGCGCCGGGACGGTGCGCCGCCCGGCCAGCCCGGCGACCACGTCCTGCCGGGCGGCCGTCCAGGCCGGCGCCAGCGCGGCGAGCACCCCGGCCAGCACCGCGACGCCGGCGATCGTCGCCAGTGCCGCCGGCCAGCAGCGGTACCCACCGAAGCGCGCCCCGAACAGGTACTGCTCCACCAGTGGCCGGCCGGCGAACGCGGCCGCGACGCCGAGCGTCACCCCGGCGACGGCCCCGACCGCACCCAGCACCACCCCGTCGGCCAGCACGATCCGGCGCAGCTGGGCGGCGTCCCCGCCGGCCACCGCCACCAGCGCGAGGTCCCGCCGCCGGCGCCGTACGCCGACCGCGAAGGCCGGCCCGACCAGGAGCACCACCTCCAGCAGCCCCAGCCCGCCGACCAGCACCCCGGTGCTCATCTGCTCGACGTCGACCGCGGCGGAGCGGCCCGACCAGAGGGCGGCGTCGGCGGGCGGCGGGGGGACCGGGGCCGGGGTACGGGCGGTCACCACGACCCCGGCGTCGTTGAGCCGGCGGACCAGGTCGCCGTCGAGGGTGGTGGGCAGGTCGACCAGGAAGGTGCTGTCCGGCGCCGCCGCGGCGTCGGGCGCGGCGGCCGGGTGCAGCGCCGCCACCGGGCGCAGCTCCTCGGGAAACTCGACCACGCCGACCACGGTGTAGGTGGTGGAGCCGTCGGCGGCGGTGACCGTGCCGCCGGGGCGGACGTGCAGCCGGCGCAGCGCCGCCGGGTTCAGCGCGATCTCGCCCGCCCCGGTCGGTGGCCGCCCGTTGCGGACCCGGGCCAGCCCCGCACCGAGCGGGTCGGTGAGGTCGACCACCCGGCCGGAGAGCGTCTCGTCCCGGTCGCCGAGGCGGACCGGGACCGGCACCCAGCGGCGTACCTCCAGGGCCCGGCTGCCGGCCGGCAGCAGCGCGCCGACCTGCTTCGCGGTGACCGACGCGGGCTGGATCGGTTCGCCCTCGTGGCTCCAGCCGTCCCCCCAGGCGTCCTGCGCCACCGGGCCCTGGGCGACCCAGCGCAGCTCCGCGTCGGCCGTCCCGAGCTGGCGCTCGACCTGCTCGGCGCGGGTCAGCTCGGACATGTCGTAGCTGGCGGCGGCGAAGCTCAGCGCCAGCACCGGCAGGGTGATCATGGCCAGCACCAGCGCGGTCCGGCCCCGGGCGCGGCGGGCCTCCCGGCGGGCGATGCGCAGCGCCGCCCGCCAGGACCCGACCGCCCCGGCGAGCCGCGCGCCGCGGCCCGGGTTCACCGCCCGCTGCCGGTCAACAGCTGCTCGACCCCGACCAGCGGCGCGGTCGTGTCGACCAGCACCCCGTCCCGCAGGAACACCACCCGGTCGGCCCAGGCGGCGTGCCGCGCCTCGTGGGTGACCAGCACCCCGGCCGCGCCCGCGTCCACCCGGCGGCGCAGCAGGTGCAGCACCGCCTCGCCGGTCTGCGAGTCCAACGCGCCGGTCGGTTCGTCGGCCAGCACCAGCCGGCGCTCGCCGACCAGCGCCCGGGCGATCGCCACCCGCTGCTGCTGCCCGCCGGAGAGCTGGTCCGGGAAGCGGTCGCCCAGCTCGGGCAGGCCCACCTCGGCCAGCGCGTCCGCGGCCTGCCGGCGGGCCCGCCGCGCGCCGGCGCCGTCGAGTTCGAGCGGGAGGGCGACGTTCTCCACCGCAGTGAGGCTGCCGAGCAGGTTGAGGTCCTGGAAGATGTAGCCGATCCGGCGCCGGCGCAGCTGCGCCAGCCGCCGCCGGTCCAGCTCGCCCAGCGGCTGGCCCTCGACGCGCACCTCGCCGGCGGTCGGGCTGTCCAGCCCGCCGGCGAGGGCCAGCAGGGTCGACTTCCCGGAGCCGGACGGGCCCATCACGGCGACCAGCTCACCCGGCCGCACCGACAGGCTCACCCCGCGCAGGGCGTGCACGGCGGCCGGGCCGGTGCCGTGGGTGCGGTGCACCTCGCGCAGGTCGAGCACGGCGTCGTCCGCCCCGGTCCGCGGACCGTCCGGCTCCCGGCCCGTGCTCACCGGCGTACCTCCTCGTCGGTCCGGTCCACCGGCCCGGCCGTGGCCGTCGGCCCGCCACCCGCCGGTCGGTACCGCACCAGGCTGCTCTCGCAGTGGTCCAGCCAGCGGACCTCCGCCTCGGCCTGGAACACCATCGCGTCCAGCACCAGCCGCCACGGCAGGTCCTCGGGGCGGTCGCTGGCGTACTTCAACCGGGTCAACTCCTGCAGCGTGCGCATGGTCGCGCTGCGTTGGGTCTGCACCACCGACCGGACGTCCACGCCCGGGGTGGTCAGCGCCAGGGCGAGCTTGATCGCCAGTTCGTCACGGGGGCGGTCGGCACGGCTGATCGGGGTGGCGAACCACAGGGCCAGGTCCGCCCGTCCGGCGTCGGTGATCTCGTACGGGCGCTGCCCGGCCTCGCTCTCCGGCAGCGACCGGACCAGCCCGTCCCGTTCCAGCCGGGACAGCGTGGTGTAGACCTGCCCGATGTTCAGCGGCCAGGTCGAGCCGGTCGACTCCTCGAACGCGGCGCGCAGCTGGTAGCCGTACATCTGGCCGCGTTCGAGCAGGGCGAGCAGCCCGTGACGGATGGACATGGCAACGGAGTATGCATACCTGGTATGCGACCCGCAACCGGAGGCGCGACGGCCCTGCCGCCGAGGTCAGGCGGGTCGGCCGGGGAACGGCACGGTCAGCGGGGTGATCCCGGCGGTGCGCCGCCAGCGGGTGGCGCGCAGGGCGTACTCCACCAGGGCGGCCAGCGCCTGGTCCCGGTCCGCGCCGGTGGTGTCCGGCAGGGCCGCCCGCCAGAACGCCGCGGTCCGCTCCTCGACCTCCACCGCCAGCCGCAGCGCGCTCGCCCGGTCGGTCACCGGAAAGGGCAGCGCGTAGCCGGCCCGGTCCGGCGGGACCGTCCCGCCGGTGGTGCTCAACCGGAGCACCAGGGCGTCCCGGCGGCGCCGGTGGGCCGCCTCGGCGTCCCGGGCGGCCTCCCGCGCGGCTCCGGTGAGCCGCACCCCGATCGGGCCGTACGCCCAGATGGCGGCGTACTCGGCGGTGAGCGCGTCGGCCAGGACGGCGGGGGGCCCGGCCGGGGCGGTCGGCTGCGTCACTTCAGTGCCTCCACGTGGGTGGCCCGGGCGGCGGCGATCGAGCCGAGCAGCGCGGCCCGCTCCGCCGGCGCCGCCGCGCAGGCCTTCGTCGCGGTCTCCCGGCCGGCGCGTTCGGCCTCGCGCAGCGCGGCGAGGGCCGCGTCCGGGTCGGTCGCCGCGGGGTCGGACGGGGTCGGTGCGGGCGCCGACGGCAGCGGGGTGCCGATCACCCGGGCGAGTTCGGCCGCGTGCGCCTGGTGCGCCTCGGCGATCGGGGTGAGCCGGTCGGCCAGCGCCGGGTGTGCGGCGGCGGCCGCCCGGTGTCCGGCGGCCAGCCGGAGCGACTCCTCGACCAGCGGCGCGAGCGGATCGGGGCCCGGGGCGGAGTCGTCGTCGCGGTCGAGAAGATCACAGCCGGTCAGCGGCGCGACCGCGCCGCCGAGCGCCAGCAGCGCTCCGGCGCGCAGCACCGTTCGTCGGGAATGCCCGGATACCCGGCCGTGTTGTGTCGTTCTGCCCGTCGCCACCGGACAAGTCAACACCATCCGTGGCGGCACGTGGGCCACGGCGTCGGTGCGCCGCCCGGTCCGGGACGGCGCAGGCGCGTTACGCTCTGCGCAGCCACCGGCGCGTCCGCCCCGGTGGCGTGCCGGCATGGCGGCAGACCGCCGCCGTGGATCAGGAGAAGGGTGCGCCAGATGACGCAGCGTGGCCGTGCCACCAGGCCGACGGGGAAACCCCGGCGCGCCGACGGCCCGCGTGGCGCCGACCGCGCCGGCGCCCCCCGCGGCGACCTGGCCGCCCGGCGCGCCCGGCTGCGTGAGGTCGTCGAGCCGGTGGTCAACGACGCCGGCTACGACCTGGAGGAGCTCACCGTCTCCCGGGCCGGCCGCCGGCACGTGGTGCGGGTGATCGTCGACGCCGACGGCGGGATCAACCTGGACGCCGTCGCCGACGTCTCCCGGGCCGTCTCGGCGGCGCTGGACGCGGCGGAGGAATCCGGTGGCGACCTGGTCGCGGGGGAATATCAGCTGGAGGTCAGCTCCCCGGGCGTGGACCGGCCGCTCACCCTGCCGCGGCACTGGCGGCGCAACGTGGGCCGGCTGGTGAAGGTCACCGCCCGCGGCGGCCTGCCCGAGCAGCGCGGCGAGCGCCCCGCGGGGGACCGGCAGGTCACCGGCCGGGTGGTCGCCGCCGACGACGAGCGCGTGGTGCTGGAGACCGAGGCCGGCCGCGCGGAGTGGGCCTACGCCGATCTCGGCCCGGGCCGGGTGCAGGTCGAGTTCACCCGCCTCGACGAGATCGAGGAGACGGACGAGCTCGACGAGACAGACGACACCGATGACTTCGACGACGACGATGATGATGTGGAGGACGAGGAGAGGTGAACATCGACCTCGCGGCGCTGCGCGCACTGGAGCGCGAGCGGGAGATCCCGTTCGACACGATCCTCGCGGCGATCGAGACCGCGCTGCTGACCGCCTACCGGCACACCGAGGGTGCGGAGCCGCACGCCCGGGTGGAGATCGACCGCAAGACCGGCGCCGCCCTGGTGTACGCGCAGGAACTGGACGACGAGGGCGGGGTGGTGCGGGAGTGGGACGACACCCCGCACGACTTCGGCCGGATCGCCGCCATGACGGCCAAGCAGGTGATCCTCCAGCGGCTGCGGGAGGCCACCGACGAGGTGCACTTCGGCGAGTACGTCGGGCGTGACGGCGACCTGGTCACCGGTGTGGTGCAGGCGCACGAGGCGCGGGCCGAGAAGGGCATCGTCAGCGTCGACCTGGGCAAGCTCGAGGGCGTCCTGCCCCAGTCCGAGCAGGTGCCCGGCGAGCGGTACGCACACGGCGAGCGGATCCGGTGCGTGGTGGTGCACGTGGCCAAGGGCATGCGCGGTCCGCAGATCACCCTGTCCCGTTCGCACCCGGGGCTGGTGAAGAAGCTCTTCGCGCTGGAGGTGCCCGAGATCGCCGACGGCACCGTCGACATCGCGGCGATCGCCCGTGAGGCAGGTCACCGTACGAAGATCGCGGTGCGCTCGACGACTCCCGGGGTGAACGCCAAGGGCGCCTGCATCGGCCCGATGGGGCAGCGGGTCCGCGCGGTGATGAGCGAGCTGCACGGCGAGAAGATCGACATCATCGACTGGTCGGATGACCCGGCGACCTTCGTCGGCAACGCGTTGTCGCCGGCCAAGGCGCTGCGCGTCGAGGTGGTCGACCTGGCCAGCCGGACCGCCCGGGTCACCGTCCCGGACTTCCAGCTGTCGCTCGCGATCGGCCGGGAGGGGCAGAATGCCCGGCTCGCGGCCCGGTTGACCGGTTGGCGGATCGACATCCGCTCCGACGCCGAGCAGGCCGCGGCGCCGGGCCGGGGCGAAGCTGATCACGTCCCGGAGCCGGGCGGCGCGATCTCGAGCAGCTAGGGGTAGACTTTCTCCAGTGGTACGACGCGCGCAGCCGGAGCGCACCTGTGTGGGATGCCGGCGGCGTGCGCCGGCCAGCGAATTGCTGCGGATCGTCGCGGTCGGCGACGAGGCTGGCTACAGCCTCCGGCCCGATCCGGCCCGCAGACTGCCGGGTCGGGGAGCGCACATGCACCCGGATCCGGCCTGCTTCGCGCTGGCGGTGCGGCGTCGCGCCTTCGGGCGTGCGCTGCGCATCACCGGGGTCCTCGACCACGGTGAGCTGGCGGAGCACGTCGATGCGCCAACCACTACGTCCGGTCAACCCGACCGGACGAGGGTCGCTAGCAAGGTAGGACGACCGACATGAGCACACGATGAAGTCGCAGAAATGACCAGGCTTCAAGTGCAGGAGTGAGGTCGCTGCGGGTGCTGCCCGCACGACCTCGGAGTGAGGAGTGCAGTGGCAGGTAAGGCCCGCGTACACGAGCTTGCTAAGGAGCTCGGGGTCGAAAGCAAGACCGTTCTCGCCAAGCTGAAGGAAATGGGCGAGTTCGTGAAGTCCGCGTCCAGCACCGTCGAGGCGCCCGTCGCCCGACGGCTGCGTGGCGCATTCGTCGCGTCCGCCGGTGGTCCCTCGGCACCGCCCGCCCCGGCGGCCGCTCCGAGCCCGGCGCCGACCCCGACGCCGTCCCCGACACCGAGCCCGGGTGCCCCCCGGGTCTCGGCCAAGCCCATGCCGCCCCGGCGGCCGGCCGCGACAACACCCGGACCGAAGCCCAAGGGCCCGGTCCCCGGCCCGCCGCAGCCGGCGACCCCGGTCGCCAAGCCGGCGAGCGCGCACGACATCGAGGTGGCGGCCGCCGAGGCGCGCGCCGCTGCCCTCAAGGCTGAGCAGGAGGCCGCGGTCAAGGCCGCGCAGGCCGCCCGTCAGCAGCAGCGGGAGAACGTCCGCCGGGAGCCCCCGGCCGAGGGCGGTCCCCGTCCGGGTCCGCGTCCGGGTCCGAACGCGGTGCCGCCGCGTCCGGGTGCCCCGGCCGCCGGTCGTCCCGGTGGGCCGACCCCCGGTCCGGGTGCCCGTCCGGGCGGTCGTCCGCCGGCGCGCGGCGCCGGTAACAACCCGTTCGGCATCCAGGGTGGCCAGCAGCAGCGGCCCCCGGCCGCCGGTGCGGGTGGCCCGCGGCCGAGCCCGGCCGGCATGCCGCCGCGGCCCAGCCCGGCCTCCATGCCGCCGCGGCCCAGCCCGGCCTCCATGCCGAGCCAGCGGCCAACCACCGGTCGCCCCGGCGGCCCCGGTGGCGGTCGTGGCGGCCCCGGCGGCGGCGCAGGTCGTCCCGGTGGCGGTGGCGGTGGCTTCCGCGGCGGTCCCGGTGGCGGCGGCGGTGGCGGTGGCTTCCGCGGCGGTCCCGGTGGCGGCGGCGGTGGCGGTGGCTACCGTGGTGGCCCCGGTGGCGGCGGCGGTGGTGCTCCCGGCGGCGGTTTCCGTCCGGGTGCCCCGGCCGGTGGCGGCGGTCGCCCCGGTGGCGGCGGTCGTGGCCGTGGCGGCGGCGCCGCGGGTGCCTTCGGGCGTCCGGGTGGTCGGCCGACCCGCGGTCGCAAGTCCAAGAAGCAGCGCAGACAGGAGTTCGACAACCTGTCGGCCCCGACCATGAGCTCGGGTGCTCCCCGGGGTCAGGGTCAGGTCGTCCGGCTCTCCCGTGGCGCCTCGCTGTCGGACTTCGCCGACAAGATCAACGCCAACCCGGGTTCGCTGGTCCAGGAGATGTTCAACCTGGGCGAGATGGTCACCGCGACCCAGTCCTGCTCTGACGAGACCCTGCTGCTGCTGGGTGAGCACCTCGGCTTCGACGTGCAGATCGTCAGCCCGGAGGACGAGGACCGCGAGCTGCTCGCGCAGTTCAACATCGACCTCGACGCCGAGGTCGCGGAGGACCGCCTGGTCAGCCGTGCGCCGGTGGTGACCGTCATGGGTCACGTCGACCACGGTAAGACCAAGCTGCTCGACGCGATCCGCAAGGCGAACGTCGTGGCCGGCGAGGCCGGTGGCATCACCCAGCACATCGGTGCCTACCAGGTCCACGTCCCGCACGAGGGCGAGGACCGCGCGGTGACCTTCATCGACACCCCGGGTCACGAGGCGTTCACCGCCATGCGTGCCCGTGGTGCCCAGGTGACGGACATCGTGGTGCTGGTGGTCGCGGCCGACGACGGCGTGATGCCGCAGACGATCGAGGCGCTGAACCACGCCAAGGCGGCGGACGTGCCGATCGTGGTGGCGGTCAACAAGGTCGACAAGCCGGAGGCGAACCCGGACAAGGTCCGCCAGCAGCTGACCGAGTACGGCCTGGTCGCCGAGGAGTACGGCGGCGACACCATGTTCGTCAACGTGGCGGCGAAGCCGGGTATCGGCATCGACGACCTGCTCGAGGCGGTCCTGCTGACCGCCGACGCGTCGCTGGAGCTGACCGCTCCGATCGACGGGCCGGCGCAGGGTGTGGCCATCGAGGCGCACCTGGACAAGGGTCGCGGTGCGGTGGCGACGGTGCTGGTGCAGAAGGGCACCCTGCGGGCGGGCGACTCGATCGTCGCCGGTGGGGCGCACGGCCGGGTCCGGGCGATGCTCGACGAGAACGGCAACCAGGTCGCCGAGGCGGGTCCGGCTCGTCCGGTGCTGGTCCTCGGTCTGACCGCGGTGCCGGGCGCCGGCGACACCTTCCTCGCCGCGGCGGACGACCGCACGGTGCGGCAGATCGCCGAGCAGCGGCAGGCACGGCGGCGGGCGGCGTCCTTCGCCAACTCGCGCGGCCGGGCCACCCTCGAGACGCTCATGGAGCAGCTCAAGGAGGGCGAGAAGACCTCGCTCAACCTGGTGCTCAAGGGCGACGTCTCCGGTTCGGTGGAGGCCCTCGAGGACGCGCTGTTCAACCTCGACATCCCGGAGGAGGTCCAGCTCAGGATCATCCACCGGGGCGTGGGTGCGATCACCGAGAGCGACGTCATGCTCGCGAGCGCCTCGTCCGAGGCGGTCACGATCATCGGCTTCAACGTGCGGGCCGCCAACAAGGTCCGCGAGATCGCCGACCGCGAGGGCGTGGAGATCCGGTACTACACGGTCATCTACCAGGCCATCGAGGAGATCGACGCCGCGCTCAAGGGGCTGCTCAAGCCGGAGTACGAGGAGGTCGAGCTGGGCTCCGCGGAGATTCGCGACGTCTTCCGCTCGTCCAAGATCGGCAACATCTCCGGCTGTATCGTCCGGTCCGGCATCATCCGCCGCAACGCCAAGGCGCGGCTGCTGCGGGACGGGGCGGTCGTGGCGGACAACCTCACGATCAGCTCCCTCAAGCGGTTCAAGGACGACGCGACGGAGGTCCGCGAGGGCTTCGAGTGTGGTCTGACGCTGGGCGGTTTCAACAACGTCCAGGTCGGCGACATCATCGAGACCTTCGAGATGCGGGAGAAGCCGCGCGCCTGATCCCGCGGTGACGCACTGATCAAGGGGTTTACGCCGAAAGGCGTAAACCCCTTGATCATGTGGGGGCCCGGCCGGGTATCGTCCGGGGCGATGTTCACCGGAACCGCGGTCTTCGACCTGCTGCTGCCGGGCGACTCCCGGTCGCTCAAGGCCAAGAGATCATACGTACGCCCGATCGTGGCGGCGCTGCGTCGCTTCGAGGTGTCCGCCGCCGAGGTGGGCGCGCTCGACCTGCACGGCCGGGCGCAGATCGCGGTGGCCGTGGTGGCCGCCGAGGCGTCCCACGTCCGCGAGGTGCTCGACTCCTGCGAGCGACTGGTGGCCGGCCGGCCCGAGACCGAACTGCTGTCGGTGCGCCGGCGGCTCTACGGCGAGGAAGACTGACCGGCGGGCGCCCGGCGGCGCCACCCCGGTGCCGCGCGACGGGCCCGGCCGCGCAGGTAGTGTTCGAGATGTTGGCCGGTCGGTTCCGGCGGCGCCGTGGCGCCGCCGGCCGACCGGGAGCGGGACGCCGTGGAGGTGGCGGAAATGACGGATCCGGCCAAGGTACGCCGGCACGCGGAGCGCATTCGCGAACTGGTCGCGTCGGTGGTGCGGAGCCAGATCAAGGACCCGCGGCTCGGGATGATCACCATCACCGACGCCCGGATCACCGCCGACCTGCGCGACGCCACGGTCTTCTACACCGTGCTCGGTGACGCGGCGGCGCAGGCCAGCACCGCCGCCGCGCTGGAGAGCGCCAAGGGCATGCTGCGCAGCACGGTCGGCAAGGCGCTCGGGCTGCGGCACTCGCCGACCCTGACCTTCGTCCTCGACGACGTGCAGGACCAGGTCAAGCACATCGACGACCTGCTCGCCGCGGCCCGTAACGCCGACGCCGAGGTGCAGCGGCTGGCCGCCAGGGCCGAGTACGCGGGCGAGCCCCAGCCGTACCGGCTGGACGAGGAGTCCGAGGACGAGGACGCGGTGGGCGAGGACGCCGAGGACGAGGACGAGACCCCGCCCCGGGGCGGGGACCGGCGGTGACCGACCCCTCCGGCCAGCCCGGGAGCGCCCTCGTCGCGGCGGCGCCCCCGGCCGGCACCGGTCCCGGCGAGGCCGACTGGGCCGCGGCCGTCGCGGCCGTACGACAACTGCCGGCCGACGCCCGGGTGCTGTTGATCTGCCACGTCAACCCGGACGGCGACGCGCTCGGCAGCATGCTCGGCTTCGGCCTCGGCCTGCGCCGGCTCGGCGTACGCCGGTTGCAGGCGACGTTTCCCGGCCCACCGGAGGTGCCCGAGCCGTTCCGCGGGCTGCCCGGGCTCGACCTGCTGGTGCCGGCCACCCGGGCCTACCCGGACCCGGACCTGGTGGTCTGCTTCGACGCGGCGAGCGAGTCGCGCCTCGGCGAACTGGTCGACCGGCTGGCCGGCGCCGGCGCGGCCGTGGTGCTCGACCACCACGCGTCCAACACCGGCTTCGGCGACGTCAACCTGGTGGACCCGCGGGCCGCGGCCACCTCGGTGGTCGCCGAGGAACTGCTCGCCCGGCTGGACGTGCCGCTGGACGCCGGCATCGCCGAGTGCCTCTACGTGGCGCTGACCACCGACACCGGCTCGTTCCGGTTCGAGGCCACCACCCCGGCGGTGCACCAGATGGCGGCCCGGCTGCTCGCCACCGGCATCCGCCCCGGCGACATCTCCCGTCGGGTGTTCGACACCCGACCCTTCGGCGCCGTCCGCCTCTTCGGCGAGGTGCTCGGCCGGGCCCGGCTGGAGCCCGCCGCAGCCGGCGGGCACGGCCTGGTCTGGACCTACGCCACCCTGGACGACCTGGCCCGCCACGACCAGCGGCCGTACGTGCTGGAGGCGCTGATCGACTCGGTCCGGTGCACCGCCGAGGCCGACGTGAGCTGCGTGGTCAAGCAGACCACCGCCGGCGACTGGGCGGTCTCGCTGCGCAGCAAGGGCGCGGTCGACGTGAGCCGGGTGGCGATCGCCCTGGGCGGCGGCGGGCACCGGTTCGCCGCCGGCTTCACCGGCACGGGTACCGCCGACGAGGTGGTCGACCGGATCCGCGCCGAGCTGCCCGGCGCGCTGCTCCACCCCGCCGAGGGCTGACGGCGGCCCCTCGCCGGGGTGTCGGGCGGCGCCACGCCGGATTCGGGCGGGCGCGGCAGGGCAGAGATCAGGGTCAGCTCCGGGGAGTGTTGACCTTTCCGCGCTCGGTGACGGCGGGGAGAATTGCGGGATGGAGCACCCCCACGACCTCACCGTCGACGCGCCCCGCGCCTGGGACCGGCCCGCCGTGGCCGTACCGGTGCTGGTCTGTCTCTCCCTGGTCGGCGGTCGCTTCCCGTCCTTCTCGACGGAGGCGAATCTCTACACCCTCGGCACCGGCGGCGTGTTGATCTGGCTGGGCCTGAGCAACCGGGTGCCCCGGCGGCCGGCGCCGGCCCGGCTCGGCTCGGGCGCGGTCTGGTGGACCCTGCCGGTGGTGGTCTTCGGCGTCTTCGAGGGGGCCACCTTCGTGCTCGCCGCGGGCGACGAGTTCCCCACCTTCTCCCGGCTCGCCGACCCGCTGCTGGAGGACCAGCTGGTCCGCTCGGCGGGCTGGCTGGTCTGGCTCTCCGCGTTCTGGGGGCTGGTGCGGCGATGATGCGGACGCTGGCCATCACGGGCTTCCTGGCCGCGCTGCTGCTCTTCGGCGCGGTCGAGTGGCTCGCCCGGCGGGAGGGCTCGCGGATCCCCACGCTGGGCGAGGTCTGCGCGTACGTGATGCGCTACGAGGTGGGCTCGGTGCCGGTCGGCCGGATCGGGCTCTTCGGCTTCTGGTGGTGGCTGGGCTGGCACTTCCTGGCCCGCTGACCTGATCAGGTCCGAATGGCGGGAACCCCGGGCAGCATGTGGACCTGAACGATAGCTTGGGAAACGGCCGGCGCGTTCGTGGCGACGGCCGTGGGCGGTGGGGCCACACCGGGCGCCGCCTCCCTCCAGGGTCGACCGACCCGGGCACACGCTGCCCCATCAGCCGCTCCGGTGATCCCGGACCGCTGTCGGGCGCTCAGCACGACCGCCCGTGAGAGCTGCCGTCCAGCGGTGGCTCGCACCCTGGAAGGGGATCACCACCATGCCGAGCAAGCCGAAGCCCGAGACCACCGACGAGGCCCGCGAGCAGATGCGCCGCGCGCTGCAGACGTCGATGGACACCCGTCAGTGACGCTGACCGACCGGCGGTGACGCCGCCGACGTGCCACGCCGACGACGTCACCGCCCACCCGGCACCGACCGGCGCCGGACCCCTTCTCCCAGACCGCTGACCGCGCCCAGGCCAGTCCTCCGCTGATCGCGCCGACGCCGGTCCGCCCCGGGCCACCGACCGCACTCACGCCGGCGCTCTCGGGCCGCTGACGGCGGCCCACGACGGTTCTCTCCGCAGGCTGGCGGCGCGGCCGTCCACCGTCACGGCCGCGGGTCGCTACCGTCCCCGGGTGCGACGGATTCTCATCGCCGGCAGCCCGGGCGCCGGCAAGAGCACCCTCTCCCGCGAGGTCGCGCGCCGGCTCGACCTCCCGCTGATCCACCTCGACCGGCACTACTGGCGCCCCGGCTGGGTGCCCAGCGACGACGCCTCGTGGCGGGCGGCCGTCGCCGACCTGACCGCCCGGCCGGCCTGGGTGATGGACGGCAACTACGGCGGCACCCTCGACCTGCGCCTGCCCCGGGCCGACCTGCTCGTCCTCTGCGATCCGCCCCGGCGGCTCTGCCTGCTGCGGGTACTGCGCCGGCGCTGGACGTACCGGGCCACCGGCCGCGCCGACCTGCCGCCCGGCTGCCCGGAACGGATCGAGGCGCAGTTCCTCCGCTACGTCTGGCGCTATCCCCGGCACTCCCGACCCCGGCTGCTGCGCGGCGTCGAGACCTGGGCGCCCGGGTTGCCGGTGGTCCGGCTCCGCACCCGTGCCGACGTCCGCCGCTGGCTCGGTTCCCTGCCGAATCCGTGATCGTCTGATGCTCGGCAGGGTGGATCCGTGCTCCGGGCCCTGCTGGACGTCAGACGATCACGCGAGGAGTCGGCGGGCGGCGGGGTTGTAAGTGATGGGGCGTCTTGCATGCCTTACCTGGCTGTGTCAGGATCGGCGGCGATGAGCCAGACCAGCACCCTCACCGCGGCGCGGGCCGCCTCGCCGCGCCGGATCGCCGCGCTCGCCCTACCGGCCCTCGTCGTGCTGGCCGCCGAGCCGCTCTACGTGCTGGTCGACACCGCCGTGGTGGGCCACCTCGGCCGGGTGCCGCTGGCCGCGCTCGCCGTCGGCGGCACCGTGATGACGCTCACCGCCTGGCTCGGCACCGTGGTCGCGTACGGCACCACGGGGCGATCGGCGCGCCGGTTCGGCTCCGGCGACCGGGCCGCCGCGGTGGCCGAGGGGGTGCAGGCGTCCTGGCTGGCGCTCGGCGTCGGGCTGCTGGTCGCGGTCGCCATGCAGCTCGGCGGCGGGGCGCTGGCGCGTACCCTCGCCGGAGGCACCGGGGAGGTGGCCGACGCCGCCGGGCAGTGGCTGCGGATCGCGGCGCTCGGCGCGCCCGGCCTGCTGCTCGCCGCCGCCGGCAACGGCTGGCTGCGCGGCATCCAGGACACCCGCCGCCCGCTGTGGTTCGTGCTCGGCCCCAACCTGCTCTCGGCGCTGCTCTGCCCGCTGCTGGTCTACCCGGCGGGGCTCGGCCTGACCGGCTCGGCGGTGGCCAACGCGGTGGCCCAGACCATCTCCGGCGGGCTGTTCGCCGCCGCCCTGGTCGGCGAGCGGGTCGCCCTGCGGCCCCGGCCGCGGCTGATCCGGCAGCAGCTGGTGCTCAGCCGCGACCTGCTGATCCGGGGGGTGGCGTTCCAGGCCAGCTTCCTCTCCGCCACGGCGGTCGCCGCCCGATTCGGCGCCGCCGCGGTCGGCGCGCACCAGATCGCCCTGCAGCTGTGGTTCTTCACCGCGCTGGTGCTCGACGCGCTCGCCATCGCCGCCCAGTCGCTGGTCGGCGCCGCGCTCGGCGCCGGCGACGCGGCCGGGGCCCGCGCGCTGGCCCGCCGGGTCGCGCTGCTCGGCGCGGCCTGCGGCCTCGGGTTCGCGGTGCTGATCGCCGCCGGCGCCGGCGTGGTCCCGTCCTTGTTCAGCTCCGACCCGCAGGTACGCGAGCAGGCCATGGTGGCCTGGCCGTGGTTCGTCGCCATGCAGCCGCTGGCCGGGGTGGTCTTCGCCCTCGACGGTGTGCTGATCGGCGCCGGCGACGTGCGCTACCTGCGCAACCTCACCGTGGTGTCGGCGCTCGGCGGGTTCCTGCCGGCGATCTGGCTGGCGTACGGGCTCGACCTCGGGCTGGGCGGGATCTGGGCCGGGCTGACCCTGTTCATCGTGCTCCGGCTGGCCGCGCTGCTGCTGCGGCTGCGCTCCGGCGGCTGGGCGGTGGTCGGCGCGGTGCGCTGACACTCAGCAGCGGGTCCTGGTCGGCGCCGGCGCGTCCAGGTCGAAGATGTCGCCCGGGTCGCCGCCGGGCGGGCGCTCGCCGTGCAGGTCCGGCAACCACGACGCCACCTGCACCCAGCCGTCGCCCAGCCAGCCACAGTCGGCGTTCCAGGTGACCGCCCGGGCGGACGCCAGCCAGACTCCCCGCCCGGCGGCCGGCACGTCACTCGGGTGGGGGACGTGCCACACCACGCGGTCGCGGATCGCCACCAGGCCGGCGCCGGGTGGCGCCTTGCGGGCCACGTCGAACGAGTACACCCAGACGAACTCGGTGGTCACCTCCAGCAGCCGGATCCCCTCGATCCGGGTCGCCCGGTAGGCGATCCGTCCCTGGGCCCGGATGTCGAACTCCCAGCCCGACCGGGACTCCATCCGGGTGGCGTAGTGCAGGAAGGACCCGTCCTCGAAGTGCGGGCGGAGCTGCTTCCGGGCGTCCGGGGCGAGCCGGGCGAGGAACGGCTCGACGTCGCCGACGAGCATGTTGGTCTCCAGCCGGCTCTGCACCAGCGCGGCGCGGACCGACTCCAGCGCGGCGCGCACCTGGGCGGCGGTGAACGGCCCCTGGGCGGTGGCCGCCGGCAGCACGACGGCGTCCTCGCGCTTGGGGAAGGAGGCGGCCGGGGTGCCGGCGAACAGGTCGCGCGGCATGCCCACCGCACTGCTCGGCAACGGCGTCGGGCTCTGCGTCGGCGACGCGACCGCCGTGCGGTAGCCGTCGGCGGTCCGGAGCACCAGCCATCCGCCGCCGGCGAGCATCGCCAGGGCGAGCGCGATGCCCAGACCGACCACCAGCGCGCCGTTGTGCCGTGCCCAGGCGAACCGCACCCGGTCCAGCCCGACCGGCCGGTGCTCGGATTCCGGCGGCCGCATCCAGTCCGGCAGCCGCACCGGTGCGGTCTCGGCGAACTGCACTGCGCCGCCGGCATCACCGTGCGGAGTTGTGGCCGCCGCCGGCTGCCCGGTCGGCGGGAGAGCGCCGGCAGCTGGGTCGGCGCTCATCGGGTCCTCCGTCACAGCTCACCGCGCATGATCTTGTGGAACAGGTAGAGCGTGCCGGTGATCAGGGCGGTCGCCGTCACGGCGACGCCGAAGAACGACACGATCGCGCTCACCACCGGGTGTCGCTCGCTCCACCGGGGGCGGTCCCAGCGCCGCCACAGCGCCCGCCGGGCCGCGCGCAGCGCCGGCACCCGCTCGACGAGTTCGGAGACGCGGCGACCGGGGGTCCGCCGGGCGGGCGTCGGATTGCGTAACCACTCCGGCAGGTCGACGTGCGGGCGGTGTTCGTGCGCGGGCGGCACCTCGGGGGTCATCGTGCTCCTGTCGGCGGTGGTGGCCGGTCTCCGGCTGGCGCTGGCCGCCGGTCGGACCCCAGGGGGCGCATGATCTTCGCACCCGTGCCGCGGTGCCCGCCGTCCCGCCCGCCGGCCGGCCGGCAAGACGGGCCGACCGGCGGAACGGTCCGTTGGCCGTACATCGGATCCGGTCGCGTCCACCGCCGGTGGCCCCGACCCGGCCGTCTGGCAGGCTTGGGTGTCGTGAGCGCAGACGGTCTGATCGTGGTCGACAAACCCGGCGGCATGACGTCGCACGACGTGGTGGCGCGGATCCGCCGGCTGGCCCGGACCCGCCGGGTCGGCCACGGCGGCACGCTGGACCCGATGGCCACCGGGGTGCTGGTGATCGGGGTGGGCCGGGCCACCCGGCTGCTGACGTACGTGATCGGCGCGGGCAAGAGCTACACCGGCACCATCCGGCTCGGCCAGGCGACCGTCACCGACGACGCCGAGGGCGACGTGATCGCCACCACCCCGGCCGGTCGGGTCACCGACGACGCGATCCGGGCCGCGCTGACCGCGCTGACCGGCGAGATCGACCAGGTGCCGAGCGCGGTGAGCGCCATCAAGATCGACGGGCAGCGGGCGTACAAGCGGGTGCGCGAGGGGGAGAGCGTCGAGCTGCCCGCCCGCCGGGTCACCATCCCCCGGCTCGACCTGCTGGCGATCCGCCGGTCGGACGACGTGGTCGACGTGGACGTGGCCGTGGACTGCTCGTCCGGGACGTACATCCGGGCCATCGCCCGGGACGCGGGGCTGGCGCTCGGGGTCGGCGGCCACCTGACCGCGCTGCGGCGTACCGCGGTGGGCGGCGGGTTCACCCTCGCGGAGGCCGCCACCCTCGACGAGCTGGAGCGGCGCGCGCCCGATGTGGTCAACCTGCCGCTGGCCGCGGCGGCCGACCGGTTCTTCCCGCGCCGGAACGCCAGCGCCGACGAGGCGAAGGTGCTCTCCCACGGCGGGCCGCTCGACCCGGCCGGGATCGCCGGCCCCTACGCGGTCTTCGACCCGGCCGGCGGCTTGATCGCTATCGTCAGCGAGCGGGACGGTCGGGCCCGCGCGGAGATCGTGCTCGCGCCGGCCTGACGGGCGGGCGCGAGCCCCGCCGCGGGCCGGCGGGAGGTTCACCCGGGGCCGGGTCACGGCCGCGGGCAGGCAGGGGAGGAAAAGCATGCAGCGGTGGCGGGGGTACGACGCGGCGCCCGGTGGCTGGGGGCGGTCGGTCGTCACCATCGGCGTCTTCGACGGGGTGCACCGGGGGCACCAGGCGACCATCGGGCACGCCGTGGCCCGGGCCCGGGAACTGGGCGTGAAGTCGGTCGTGGTGACCTTCGACCCGCACCCGGCCGAGGTGGTCCGCCCCGGCTCACACCCGGCGGTGCTGACCGAGCCGGCCCGCAAGGCGGAGCTGATCGAGGCGCTCGGCGTCGACGTGCTCTGCGTGGTGCCGTTCACCCCGGAGTTCTCCCGGCTGCCGGCCGAGGCGTTCGTGCACGACGTCCTGGTGGAGCACCTGCACGCCGCCCTGGTGATGGTGGGGGACAACTTCCGCTTCGGGCACCGGGCCGCCGGCGACGTGGCGCTGCTGGAGCGGCTCGGCCGCACCTTCGGGTTCGGGGTGGAGGCCGGCCCGCTGGTCGCCGAGGCGGGCACGGTCTTCTCCTCCACGTACATCCGCTCCTGCGTCGACGCCGGTGACGTGGGCGCGGCGGCCGCCGCGCTGGGCCGCCCGCACCGGCTGGAGGGGGTGGTGGTCCGCGGCGACCAGCGCGGCCGGGAGCTCGGCTTCCCCACCGCCAACCTGCTCTGCCACCGGTACGCGGCGGTGCCCGCCGACGGCGTCTACGCGGCCCGGCTGGTGCGCCGCGGGCAGCGCGAGCCGCTGGCCGCGGCGGTGTCGGTCGGCACCAACCCGACCTTCTCCGGCCGGGAGCGGCGGGTGGAGGCGTACGCGCTGGACTTCACCGGCGACCTCTACGGTGAGCGGCTGGCGCTGGACTTCGTGGCGCACCTGCGGGAGCAGGTCCGGTTCGACGCGATCGAGCCGCTGATCGCCCAGATCGAGCAGGACGTGGAGCGGACCCGCCGCGCGCTGGGCTGACCGGAGGGCTGCGGACGGGTCACCGGTCGGCCCCGCGGGGCGCCGACGCCCCGGTTCGCCGCCCTTGACCGGCCGGCGCCCGGCCGGGCTGGTAGTCTGGCGGGGACGTCGGCTGACCGACGTGGGGCCTCGCGTGCCTGCACGACGCCGCGGGTGCGAGGTACCGGTCCGTTCCCGGTCCCCTGACCGGTCCGACGGACACCATCGAACAACCCACGAAACAGGGAGAACATGGCGCTCGACCAAGAAGCCAAGGCCAAGATCCGCGCGGAGTACGCGACCGCCGAGGGCGACACCGGTTCGCCGGAGGTGCAGGTCGCGGTCCTCACCAAGCGGATCGCCGAGCTCACCGAGCACCTGAAGGTGCACAAGCACGACCACCACAGCCGCCGTGGGCTGCTGCTGCTGGTCGGCCGTCGCCGTCGGCTGCTCAACTACGTCCAGAAGAAGGACATCAACCGCTACCGGTCGCTCATCGAGCGGCTCGGTCTGCGCCGGTGACGTGACGGGGGAGTGGCCGACCGGCCGCTCCCCCGCTCTGCACCACAGAAGAACAGGGCCGCGCGACCACCCGAACAGGGAGCCGGTCAGCGTACCGGTCTCCGGTAGTGGCCCCCGGGCACCCGGCATCTCGCCGCCACCCGGGCGCTTCGATCGAAGACCGGCCGTCTGAGCAGCTCTCCGCGTCGTGGGCCCCCGATGCGAAGGAGCACGACCGCACATGACCGAGAGTAACCTCGGCACCCAGTCCCGCACCGCCGTGATCGACAACGGGGCCTTCGGCACCCGTGAGGTCACCTTCTCCACCGGCCGGCTGGCCCGTCAGGCCGCCGGCTCCGTCATCGCCCAGCTCGGCGAGACGGTGGTCCTCTCCGCCACCACCGCGGGCAAGCAGCCCAAGGAGCAGTTCGACTTCTTCCCGCTGACGGTGGACGTGGAGGAGCGGATGTACGCCGCGGGCCGGATCCCCGGCTCGTTCTTCCGCCGTGAGGGCCGGCCCAGCGAGGACGCCATCCTCACCTGCCGGCTGATCGACCGGCCGCTGCGCCCGTCGTTCGTCAAGGGCCTGCGCAACGAGGTCCAAGTCGTCGAGACCGTCCTCGCCCTCGACCCGCAGCACCCGTACGACGTGGTGGCGATCAACGCCGCCTCGATGTCGACCAAGCTCTCCGGCCTGCCGTTCTCCGGCCCGATCGGGGCGACCCGGATGGCGCACGTCGACGGCCAGTGGATCGCCTTCCCGACCTACGAGGAGCTGGCCCGGGCCACCTTCGACATGGTGGTGGCCGGCCGCGCCCTGGCCGACGGCGACGTCGCGATCATGATGGTCGAGGCCGAGGCCACCGACCACACCGTCGCGCTGGTCGCCGGCGGCGCCCCCGCCCCGACCGAGGAGGTCGTGGCCAGCGGTCTGGAGGCCGCCAAGCCGGCCATCCGCGAGCTGTGCCGGGCGCAGAGCGAGCTGGCCGAGGTGGCCGCCAAGCCGGTCGCCGAGTTCCCGGTCTTCCTGGACTACCAGGACGACGCGTACGACGCGGTGGCCGAGCTGGCCCGCGCCGACGTGGCCGAGGCCCTGAAGATCGCCGGCAAGGCCGACCGCGAGGAGGCCCTGGACCGGATCAAGGCCCGGGTGGCCGAGGAGCTCGGCCCGCGCTTCGAGGGCCGGGAGAAGGAGCTTAGCGCCGCGCTGCGGTCGCTGACCAAGTCCGAGGTCCGCAGCCGGGTGCTGCGCGAGCAGGTACGCATCGACGGCCGCGGCCCGCGCGACATCCGGCCGCTGACCGCCGAGGTCGGCGTGCTGCCGCGGGTGCACGGCTCGGCGCTGTTCGAGCGGGGCGAGACCCAGATCCTGGGCGTTACCACGCTGAACATGCTGCGCATGGAGCAGTCGCTGGACACCCTCTCCCCGGAGAAGTCCAAGCGCTACATGCACAACTACAACTTCCCGCCGTACTCGACCGGTGAGACCGGTCGGGTCGGTTCGCCGAAGCGGCGCGAGATCGGCCACGGCGCGCTCGCCGAGCGGGCGCTGATCCCGGTGCTGCCCTCGCGCGAGGAGTTCCCGTACGCCATCCGGCAGGTCTCCGAGGCGCTCGGCTCCAACGGCTCCACCTCGATGGGTTCGGTCTGCGCCTCGACGCTGGGCCTGCTCAGCGCGGGTGTGCCGCTGAAGGCGCCGGTCGCCGGCATCGCCATGGGCCTGATCTCCGACGAGGTCGACGGCAAGACCCAGTACGTGACGCTGACCGACATCCTCGGCGCCGAGGACGCGTTCGGCGACATGGACTTCAAGGTCGCCGGCACCCGGGACTTCGTGACCGCGCTCCAGCTCGACACCAAGCTCGACGGCATCCCGTCCGACGTGCTGGCTGCCGCCCTGCAGCAGGCCCACGAGGCCCGGCAGACCATCCTCGACGTGATGCAGCGGGCGATCGAGGCGCCGGCCGAGATGTCGGACTACGCCCCGCGGGTCACCACCGTCAAGATCCCGGTCGACAAGATCGGCATGGTGATCGGCCCGAAGGGGCAGACCATCAACGCCATCCAGGACGAGACCGGCGCCGAGATCTCCATCGAGGACGACGGCACCATCTACGTCGGCGCCACCAACGGGCCGTCGGCGCAGGCGGCGGTGGAGCGGATCAACGCGATCGCCAACCCGACGCTGCCGAAGGTCGGCGACCGGTTCCTCGGCACCGTGGTGAAGACGGCCGCGTTCGGCGCGTTCGTCTCGCTGCTGCCGGGCCGGGACGGCCTGCTGCACATCTCCAAGGTGGGCGACGGCAAGCGGGTCGAGAAGGTCGAGGACTTCCTCAACGTCGGCGACCGGGTCGAGGTCGAGATCGCGGACATCGACGCCCGCGGCAAGATCTACCTGGACAAGGTCCGCCCGGAGGGCGCCGAGGCGCCGGCCGAGGGCGAGGAAGCCGGTGGCGAGCGGCCGGCCGGCCGCGACCGGGGCGACCGGGGCCCGCGTGACCGGGGCGACCGCGAGCGCGGCGAGCGGGGCGGTCGTGGCCCCGGCGGCGGCGAGCGCGGCCCGGGTGGCGGCGAGGGTGGCGAGGGCGGCGAGCGTCCGCGCCGCCGGACCCGGCACAGCTGACGCCTGACCATCGCACCACCCACCCCTCGTCGATCTTGGAGCAACACGTGAGTCGGGCCGTTCGTGCGCCGTTTCCGCCGGATCGACGGGGGGTGGCCGCGTCCGTCGGGGCCACCCGCGCCGGCGGCGCCGCCCGGGCGGTCACCCGGACGCTGAGCGACGACCCGTTGGGCGGCACGGTACGCCGTACCGTGCTGCCCAACGGGCTGCGCGTGCTCACCGAGGCGATCCCGGCGATGCGCAGCGTGTCGTTCGGCATCTGGGTGGCGGTCGGCTCCCGCGACGAGACCGGCCCGCAGGCCGGCGCCGCGCACTTCCTGGAGCACCTGCTCTTCAAGGGCACCCGCAAGCGCAGCGCGTTGGAGATCTCCTCGACGATCGAGGCGGTGGGCGGCGAGACCAACGCCTTCACCACGAAGGAATACACCTGCTACTACGCGCGGGTGCTCGACGAGGACCTGCCGCTGGCCATCGACGTCATGTGCGACCTGGTCGCCGACTCGGTGCTGAACCCGGCCGACGTGGAGACCGAGCGTGGCGTGATCCTCGAAGAGATCGCCATGCACGACGACGAGCCCGGTGACGAGGTGCACGACCTGTTCGCCCGGGCCGTCTACGGCGACCACCCGCTCGGCCGGCTGATCTCCGGCACGGAGGAGACGGTCACGCCGATGAGCCGGCGGCAGATCCAGAGCTTCTACCGGCGCCGCTACGTCGCGCCGCAGATCGTCATCGCCGCCGCCGGCAACCTGGACCACGCCGCCGTGGTCAAGCTGGTCCGCCAGGCGCTGCGCGGCACCCCGCTGGACACCGACCCGGCGTCGCCGGCGCCGCACCGGTCGGCCACCCCGGCGGTACGCACGAAGGCCGCGACCACCCTGGTCGAGCCGAAGGAGACCGAGCAGGCGCACGTCATCCTCGGCTGCCCCGGCATCGACCGGCTCGACGAGCGCCGGTTCGCCCTCGGCGTGCTCAACAACGTGCTCGGCGGCGGCATGTCCAGCCGGCTGTTCCAGGAGATCCGCGAGCAGCGCGGCCTGGCCTACTCGGTCTACTCCTACGCCAGCCAGTACGCCGACACCGGCCTGTTCGCGGTCTACGCGGGCTGCGCCCCCGGCAAGGTGGACGAGGTGCTGGAGCTGACCCGGGCCGAGCTGGCCCGGGTGGCCGCCGACGGGCTGACCGAGGCGGAGGTCGCCCGGGGCAAGGGCATGTCGAAGGGGTCGTTCGTGCTCGGCCTGGAGGACACCGGCTCCCGGATGAGCCGGCTGGCCAAAGGCGAGCTGCTCTACGGCGACCTGATGCCGGTCGACGAGCTGCTCACCCGGGTGGACGCGGTGACCGTGGACGACGTCAACACCCTCGCCGCCGAGCTGCTGAGCCGGCCGATGTCACTGGCCGTGGTCGGCCCGTTCGGCGAGCACGACTTCGCCGCCCGCTGACCGTCGATGCCGGTCCGGTGCCGGTGGGACGGTGGCCGGCCCGCCCGGTGACGGCGTCCCGATTGGGATAGGTTGTGCCCCGTGACTGACGAGCAGGAGAAGGGCGCGGCCGAGCCGATCCGGGTCGGTGTGCTGGGTGCCCGCGGCCGGATGGGTGTCGAGGTGTGCAAGGCGGTCGACGCCGCCACCGACATGGAGTTGGTGGCGATGGTCGACCAGGGCGACTGGCTGTTCAACGCCTCCGACGCCGCCGCCGAGGTGGTCGTCGACTTCACCACTCCCGACGTCGTCATGGACAACCTGCACTGGTGCATCGACCAGGGCATCAACGCGGTGGTCGGCACCACCGGCTTCACCGAGCAGCGGCTGGAGCGGGTGCGCGGGTGGCTGGCCCGCAAGCCCGGGGTCGGCGTGGTGATCGCGCCCAACTTCGGCATCGGCGCGGTGCTCATGATGCAGTTCGCCGCGCGGGCGGCCCGGCACTTCGAGTCGGTCGAGATCATCGAGCAGCACCACCCACGCAAGCTGGACGCCCCGAGCGGCACCGCCACGCACACCGCGCGGCTGATCGCGGCGGCCCGCGCCGAGGCCGGGCTCGGCCCGGCGCCGGACGCGACCAAGGACGAGGTCGCCGGTGCCCGGGGCGCCGACATCGACGGGGTACGGGTGCACGCCGTGCGGGCCACCGGGCTGGTCGCCCACCAGGAGGTGCTCTTCGGCACCACCGGCGAGACGCTGACCATCCGGCACGATTCGTACGACCGGGCCTCGTTCATGCCCGGGGTGCTGCTGGCCGTGCGCGCGGTGCGCAACCGGCCGGGCCTGACCGTCGGCCTGGACGCCCTGCTCGACTGAAACCGCTCGCCGGACCGCCGGGGCGGCGCCTACGCTGCCCCGGTGATCGATTCTGGAGAGCTGGACCGGGCCGGGCGCCGGGTCACCCTGCGGCCGGTGGACGACGACAACTGGCGGGCCGTGGCCGACGTCGCCCCGCGCGACGACCAGCGGGACTGGGTGCCCGCGCTGGCGGCCCGCTACCTGCTGCTGACCATGCGCTCCGAGGTGTGGACCTCGCTCGCCGTGTACGCGGACGAGACGGTGGTCGGGCACGTCATGTGGGGGGTCGACGACGACGCCTCCCGCTGGATCGGCGGGATGGTCGTCGACGCCGCCGAACAGGGCCGGGGCGTCGGCCGGGCCACCGTGGCCACCCTCGCAGGCTGGCTGGCCGCCCAGGGCGAGCCGGTCCGGCTCTCGTACCACCCCGACAACACCGACGCCGCCCGCCTCTACACGGCCCTCGGCTTCCGCCCCACCGGCGCGATGGAGGACGACGAACTGGTCGCCGAGTTCGCGCCGCCCGGCCGCTGACCCCCGGCTCGGCGACCGACCGGGTCGAGTCGACGGGAGGCGCGGGCCGCTCCGCCCCGGCGGCCTCGGGGCCACAGTTCCGACCGACCGACATTCCGGACCGGAATATTCATTCCTCTCCGGAATGTCGGTCCAGCCCGAGGTCCGGCCTCGGGCGGTCACGCCTGGTGACCGCAGGCGGCGGACCTCCACCTGGCCGCCGATGTTGCGCTCCGGACACTCCGCCAACGGCGCAGCGTCGTCCCTGCCGGCAGGGACGGGGTGTCGACCGTCAGCGGGAAACCGGGGCGTCGCGGGCCCGCAGGACGGGCACCGCGGGGCCGGCAGGCGCAAGGTCGCGAGGGTCAGTCGGCGGGGAGGGGTTCGGTGGGGACGGCGACGTGCAGGCGGAGCTGGTCGACCAGCATGTCGTCGACGTCCAGGGCGCGGGCAGCGCCGTCGGGCTCCCAGCCGGTGCCGGTGAGGAACTTCCGGGTCGCCTCGTCGGCGTCGAACGCCCAGGCCACCGCTCGCGCGAAGCCGTCCTCCCGCCACAGGTCCACGCTGGCGGCGAGCAGCCGGCTGCCGTGCCCCCGCCGGCCCCAGCGCGGCTCGACCAGCAGGTCGGTGACCGCCACCACGTCCGGCCCGAGCGCCTCGGCCGGCTCGCCGGGGGCGAGCGCCTCGGCGTCGGCCGGACCGGAGGCGGCGAACCCCACCAGATAGGATTGCTCGGCCTGTTCGACGGCGACCAGCACCCGGTGGCTGGGCGACGGCGGCTCCTGCACCGCGGCGCTCCACCGCCGGGCGAGCCACGCCTCGTCCAGGTTGTCGAGCACGTGCCGGGGCAGGATCCGGCGATAGGCGACCCGCCAGGTCGCGAGCTGGATGCGTGCGATCTCGCCGGCGTCCTCGGGACGCGCCGGGCGGACGTACCCGAGAGCCATGGGACGGAAGCCTACGCAGGGCGAGGGAGGCGACGGTGGCCCAGGGTGCCAGAAGGACGGCGACGCAGGTCGTCGGCGTGGTCGGGCTCGCCGCCGCGGTGACCGCCTTCCTCTCCGTGGCCGCCGTACGACACGGCTTCTTCGACCTCAAGGTCTACTACGGCGCGCTCACCTGGTGGGTGCACGACGGCGGGGAGGTCTACGACTTCCTCAAGCCGGGCACCCAGTACGGCTTCACCTACCCACCGTTCGCCGCCCTGGTCATGCTGCCGATGGCGTACCTGCCGTGGCTGGCGGCGATCACCGTCAGCGTGACCGCCAGCGTGCTGACCAGCGCCGTGCTGATCTGGTGGCTGGTCGACCCGATCGCCCGCCGGGCCGGCTGGACCCGCTGGTTCGCCCTCGCCGTCGCGCTCTGCCTGGCCGCCGCCTACGAGCCGATGCGCGAGACGGTCAACTTCGGCCAGGTCAACACGCTGCTGCTCTTCCTGGTCGCGGTCGACCTGCTGCGGTTGCTGCCCGCCGGCAGCCGGTGGGCCGGGGTGGGCATCGGCCTGGCCACCGCGATCAAGCTGACCCCGGGCATCTTCATCGTCTACCTGCTGGTCACCGGGCGCTGGCGGGCGGCGGTCACCTCGATGGCCGCCGCGGCCGGGGCGAGCCTGCTGGCCGCCGCGCTCTTCCCGGACGCCTCCCGGGAGTTCTGGACCGAGGCGCTGTGGAACACCGCTCGGGTGGGCGAGTTGGCGTTCGTCTCCAACCAGTCGCTGAACGGCGTGGTGGCCCGGCTGGACCCGGAGCACCCGAGCACCCTGACCTGGCTGGTCCTGGTCCTCGGCACGCTGGCGCTCTGGGCGTGGCGCTCCCGGGCCGCGGTGGCCGCCGGCGACGAGGCGACCGGCCTGGCCCTGACCGGCGCGGCGATGTGCCTGGTCAGCCCGGTCACCTGGGTGCACCACCTGGTCTGGCTGCTGCCCGGGCTGATCCTGCTGGTGGACAACGGCATGGCCGCGCCCGCCCGCGGCCGCCGGCGCCGGATGCTGCTGGCCGCCGCGGCCGTCGGGTACGCCTTCCTGACCAGCCGGATCGTCTGGGCCTGGGAGAAGGACTTCACCGGGGTGGACGGCTTCCTCGGCGCCAACACGTACGTCTGGATCAGCCTGGCCCTGCTGGCGTTCCTGCCGATCCGCCGCCCGGCGGCGCCGGCCGGGTCAGCCGTCGAGACGTCCGGCGTACCGCAGCTCGACCAGCCCGACCGGCGGACGGCCGCCGGCGAGCGGCACCGGGTAGGTCGACCGCTCACCGTCCGGTGACAGGCCGGCCCGCTGGTAGAACCGGCGGGCCCGGTGGTTCCCTTCGAGCACCCAGAGCCGGTAGTCGGCCCAGCCGCGTTCGCGCAGGCCGGCGTGGGCGGCCGCGAGCAGCGCGCGGGATGTGCCGTCCCCCCAATGCGCCGGCTCGACGTACATCGCCACCACCTCCCCGTGCGCCGGGTCGAGGTCGGCCCGGTCCTGGTTGTGGCGGTACGGGCCGAACGTGGTGAAGCCGGCCAGCACGCCGTCGACCTCAGCGAGCAGGGTGGTGAACGGGTGTTCCGGATCGGCGGTGCCGACGTCGCGGCGGCGCTGGGCCCAGGCCGTGACGTTCAGCCGGTCCAGCACCTCGTCGGGCATCAGCCCGGCGTATCCGGCCTGCCAGCCGTGCACGTGCACCCGGGCGACCGCCTCGGCGTCGTCGGGCTCCTCCCGGCGAATGGTGAGCATGCGTCCGTTCTATGCCGGCACGGGCGATCGGTCCAGCGTCCGCTCCGGCGTCGTACCCGTGGATTAGCCTCGCCGACGATGACCGCACCGGAATCGCTCTCGCTCGCCCAGGCCCGCCGGGTGGCGCTCGCCGCCCAGGGCTTCGCCGACCCCGGACCCGCCGGGGTGCCCACCCGACGGCACCTGCGCCGGGTGCTCGACCGGGTCGGGCTGATCCAGATGGACTCGGTCAACGTGCTGCAACGCGCGCACTACCTGCCGCTCTACAGCCGGCTCGGCCCCTACCCGACGGCGCTGCTCGACACCGCCGCCTACCGCCGCCCTCGCGAGCTGTTCGAATACTGGGGGCACGAGGCGTCGCTGGTGCCGGTCGGGCTGCACCCGGCGCTGCGCTGGCGGATGGCCAACGCCCACTCGGATTCCTGGGGCGGCATGCGCCGGATCGCCCAGGAGCAGCCCGGCCTGGTCGCCTGGGTGCGCGACGAGGTGGCCGCCCGGGGCCCGCTCACCGCGGCCGAGATCGAGCACGACGCGCCCCGGGAGACCGGCAACTGGGGCTGGAACTGGTCGGCCGTGAAGCGCGCCCTGGAGTTCCTGTTCTGGGCCGGCGAGGTCACCGCCGCCGAGCGCACCACCTCGTTCGCCCGCCGCTACGACCTGCCCGAGCGGGTGCTGCCCGCCGCCGTGCTCGACGCGCCGACACCGACCGACGCCGAGGCCTACCGCACGCTGGTGGCGATCGCCGCCCGGTCGTTGGGGGTGGCCGCCGAGCCGGAGCTGCGCGACTACTTCCGGCTCCCGCTGGCCGGCGCCCGGCAGGCGATCGCCGAGCTGGTCGAGGCCGGCGAGCTGACCCCGGTCACGGTCCAGGGCTGGCGGCAGCCCGCCTGGCTGCACGCCCAGGCGCGGCTGCCCCGCTGGGTGCGCGGCAACACCCTGGTCAGCCCGTTCGACCCGCTGGTCTGGGAGCGCGCCCGCACCGAACGGCTCTTCGACTTCAGCTACCGCATCGAGATCTACGTGCCGGCGCCGCAGCGGGTGTACGGCTACTACGTGCTGCCCTTCCTGCAGGGGGAGCGTTTCACCGCCCGGGTCGACCTGAAGGCCGACCGCAAGGCCGGCGTGCTGCAGGTGCCGGCCGCCTGGGTGGAACCGGGCGCCGACCCGGGCGAGACCGCGCTGGCGCTCGCCGCCGAGCTCCACCGCCTCGCCGGCTGGCTCGGCCTGGACGCGGTGGCCCCGCCCACCGCCGGTGACCTGGCCGTCCCGCTCGCCGCCGCGCTGGTGGGCGTCGCCGGTGTACGGTGAGCGGCGTGACGAGCGTTGACGGACCGGCCGGCCAGCCGCAGCCGCCGACCGGCGCGCCGGCCGCCCCGGCGTGGCCCGCGGATCAGGTGCCGCCCTACCCGGTCGCCGAACCCGACCGGCTCACCCGGTTCGTGACCCGGCTCTACGACCGGTCGCCCCGCTGGGTGGTGCCGCTGGCCGCGGTCGGCTGCGTCGCCGCCGGCATCGGCTACACGCTGCTCAGCGACCCGACCCGGTCGGCGCCGGACGCCGCGCCGACCTGCCTGTTGAAGCTGACCACCGGGCTGGACTGTCCCGGCTGCGGCGGCACCCGCGCGCTCTGGTACGTGCTGCACGCCGACCTGCCGGCCGCCGCGCGGCACCACTTCCTCTTCGTCTTCGCGCTGCCCTTCCTGGCCTACCTCTTCGTCGTCTGGGCGGGGCGGCAGGCGTTCGGCTGGCGCCTGCCGGAGCTGCGGATCAGCCCGAAGGTCATCGGCGGGTTCCTGGCCGTCTGGCTGGCCTTCTCGGTGCTGCGCAACCTGCCCTGGGCCCCGTTCACCTCGCTCTACGTCTGACCGGGGGCGGTGGTCCACCGCCGGTGGCGGGTGATCGAGGTTGCACCGGGCGAGCCTGACTTGGGCGGGGCGGGGCCCCGCCACTACAGTCCGAGGAATGCCGGACATGGTGCAGCCCCAGGTGAAGCTCGTCGCGTGGACCCACTTCGAGGCGCCGGACGACGTGCCGTGGTCGACCGACGCCGACGGCGGCCAGGCCCTCGCCGAGTTCGCCGGGCGGGCCTGCTACCAGAGCTGGAAGAAGCCGAACCCGGCCACCGCCACCAACGCCGGCTACCTGGCGCACATCCTGGAGGTCGGGCACCTCTCGGTGCTGGAGCACGGCTCGGTGAGCTTCTACTTTACCGGGGTGTCCCGGTCGTTCACCCACGAGCTGATCCGGCACCGGCACTTCTCGTACTCCCAGCTGTCCCAGCGGTACGTGCCGGAGCGGGACGCCGCCATGGTCGAGCCGGCGGTGATCGCCGAGGACCCGGAGCTGCACAAGAGGTTCGTCGAGGCGGCCGAGGCGAGCGTGCGGGCGTACAACGAGTTGCTGGAGGGGCTGGAGCGACGCTTCGCCGACGTGGAGAACGCCACCCTGCGGCGCAAGCAGGCCCGGCAGGCCGCCCGCGCGGTGCTGCCCAACGCCACCGAGACCCGGATCGTGGTCACCGGCAACTACCGGGCCTGGCGGCACTTCATCGCGATGCGCGCCACCGAGCACGCCGACGTGGAGATCCGCGAGCTGGCGGTGGAGTGCCTGCGCCAGTTGCAGCGGGTCGCGCCGAACGTCTTCGCCGACTTCGTCATCTCGACCCTGCCGGACGGCACCGAGGTGGCGGCGAGCCCGCACGCCGAGCTGTCCTGAGCCCTTCCCCGGCGGGCGCCCGCTGCTCGTCCGCTAGGTTGGATGGCATGACGCACGACCACCCTGACACCCTCGACCGGGCGGTGTCCCGCCCGTTCGGGCGAGTGCTCACGGCCATGGTGACCCCGTTCACCGCCGACGGCTCGCTCGACCTCGACGGCGCCGCGCGGCTGGCGAACCACCTGGTCGACAAGCAGGGCAACGACGCGCTGGTGGTCAACGGCACCACCGGCGAGTCGCCGACCACCACCGACGCGGAGAAGGAGCGCCTGATCCGGGTCGTGGTGGAGGCCGTCGGCGACCGGGCCAAGGTGGTGGCCGGGGTGGGCACCAACGACACCCGGCACACCATCGAGCTGGCCGCCGCCGCCGAGAAGGCCGGCGCGAACGGCCTGCTGGTGGTGACGCCGTACTACAACAAGCCGCCGCAGAGCGGCCTGCTGCGCCACTTCACCGCCGTCGCGGACGCCACCGGCCTGCCGATGATGCTCTACGACATCCCGCACCGCGCGGGCGTGCCGATCGCCACCGAGACGATGGTGCGCCTCGCCGAGCACGGCCGGATCGTCGCGGTCAAGGACGCCAAGGGCGACCTGACCGCCACGAGTTGGGTGACCAGCCGCACCAACCTCGCCTTCTACAGCGGCGAGGACTCGCTCACCCTGCCCGCGCTGGCCGTCGGCGCCGTCGGCGTGGTCGGCACCTCGACCCACTTCACCGGCGCGCTGACCAAGCGGATGATCGAGGCGTACGACGCGGGGGACACCCGTACGGCGCTGGAGCTGCACCGGCGGCTGCTGCCGCTGTACACCGGCATCTTCCGCACCCAGGGCGTGATCCTGGTGAAGGCGGGTCTCGCGGCCAAGGGCCTGCCCGCCGGCCCGGTCCGCCCGCCGCTGGTGGACGCCACCGACGACGAACTCGCCCAGCTGCGCGCGGACTGCGCGGCGGCGGGCCTGGAACTACCCGAATGACCGAACGACACGACGGACGCCGGATGACGGCGTCGCAGAATGAGGTGGACGCGTGACCGAGGCGCACATCGCGGCGGAACTTCCCCCGCCGCTGCCGGAGGGTGGACTGCGGATCATCCCGCTCGGCGGGCTCGGCGCCATCGGTCGGAACATGACCGTCTTCGAGTACGACGGCAAGCTGCTGATCGTCGACTGCGGAGTGCTGTTCCCGGACGTGGAGCAGCCCGGCGTCGACCTGATCCTGCCCGACTTCGGCCCGATCCTGGACCGGCTCGCCGACGTGCAGGCGATCGTGCTCACCCACGGCCACGAGGACCACATCGGCGCGGTGCCCTACCTGCTCGCCCACAAGCCGGACATCCCGCTGGTCGGCTCGCAGTTCACCCTCGCCCTGGTCGAGGCGAAGCTCGCCGAGCGGCGGATCCAGCCGTACACGCTGACCGTGCGGGAGGGCGGCCGGGAGCGGCTCGGCCCGTTCGAGTGCGAGTTCTTCGCGGTGAACCACTCGATCCCGGACGCGCTCGCGGTGGCCATCCGCACCCCGGCCGGCCTGGTGCTGCACACCGGCGACTTCAAGATGGACCAGCTCCCGCTGGACGGCCGGATCACCGACCTGGCCGGGTTCGCCCGCCTCGGTGCCGAGGGCGTGGACCTGCTGCTCTCCGACTCCACCAACGCGGAGATCCCCGGCTTCGTCACCCCGGAGCGGGAGATCGGGCCGGTGCTCGACTCGATCTTCGCCAAGGCCACCGGCCGGATCATCGTGGCCTCGTTCGCCTCGCACGTGCACCGGGTGCAGCAGGTCTTCGACTCCGCCGCCGAGCACGGCCGCAAGGTCGCGCTGATCGGCCGGTCCATGGTCCGCAACATGGGCATCGCCCGCGACCTGGGGCTGCTCAACATCCCGGCCGGCCTGGTCATCGGGATCGAGGAGGCGACCACGCTGCCGCCGGAGCAGATCGTGCTGATGTCCACCGGCTCGCAGGGCGAGCCGATGAGCGCGCTGGGCCGGATGGCCAGCGGCGACCACCGGCACATCACCATCGCCCCCGGCGACACCGTCGTGCTCGCCTCCTCGCTGGTGCCCGGAAACGAGACCTCGGTCTACCGGGTGATCAACCGGCTGGCCCGGGCCGGGGCGGTGGTGGTGCACAAGGACGTGGCCAAGGTGCACGTCTCCGGCCACGCGCCCGCCGGTGAGCTGCTCTACCTGCTCAACGTGGTCCGGCCCAGCAACCTGATGCCGGTGCACGGCGAGTGGCGCCACCTGCGCGCGCACGCCCGGCTCGGCATCGAGTCCGGGGTGGCGGCGGACCGGGTGGTGCTCTGCGAGGACGGCGACGTGGTCGACCTGGTCGAGGGGCGGGCCAGCCTGGTCGGGCACGTGAAGAGCCGCTACGTCTACGTCGACGGCCTCGCCGTCGGCGACGTCAGCGAGTCGCTGCTCACCGAGCGGCGGATCCTCGGCGACGGCGGCTTCATCGCCACCACCGTGGTGGTCGACTCGGTCACCGGCAAGGTGGTCGGCGGCCCGACCCTCTCCGCGAAGGGCTTCTCCGAGGACCCGGAGGCGTTCAACCCGGTGATCCCGCTGGTCACCGAGGCGCTGAACCGGGCCGCGGCGGACGGCATCACCGACCCGCACCAGCTCCAGCAGATCGTCCGGCGCACCGTGGGGCGGTGGGTCAACGACGCGTACCGTCGGCGGCCGATGATCGTCCCCACCGTCGTCGAGGTCTGAGCCGTACGCTCCGGCGCCCGTCCGCACCCCGCGTGCGGGCGGGCGCCGTCGGCGTTAACGGCGCGATCCGTCCCCATGGAATAGTTTTCGATCGATTGTTCAACCGTCCGTCGCCCGCTTCCGTACTCCGTCCCAGGCAGGCGTACCCCGCGCCGGCCGGGAGGAGCGTGGCGGATGGACCGCAGACGGATGACAGCCATCGGCGTCCTGGTGGCGACGGCGGGAGCGGCGGCGGCGGTGACCCTGCCGGCGCTGGCCGGGGAGGGCACCGCCCCACCGGCCGACCGGACGGGCGATGCGGCGGCCACCGCCGGGGTCGCCCCGGAGGTGGTCGACGCGATGCGCCGCGACCTGTCGCTCAGCCCGGAGCAGGTGGTCGACCGGCTGCGCAGCGAACGCCGGGCCGCCGGCGCGGTGGCCCGGCTCCGCGCCGAACTCGGCACCGACTACGGCGGCAGCTGGCTCAGCGCGGACGGCCGCCAGCTGACCGTGGCGGTCGCCGATCCGGCCGGGGCCGACCGGGTGCGCGCCGCCGGTGCGGTGCCGAAGCAGGTGGCCCGGGGCGTCGGCGAGCTGGACGCGGTCAAGCGCCGGCTGGACCGGGCCGGCGGCCAGGCCAGCCCGGACGTGGCCGGCTGGTACGTCGACGTGGCCGACAACAGCGTGGTGGTGCTCGCCCAGCCGGGGGCCGAGGCGGCCGGCCGGCGGTTCGCCGCGGCGAGCGGGGCACCGGCGGGGGCGGTCCGGGTGCGGACCGCAGCCGAGGCGCCCCGCCTGCTGTTCGACGTACGCGGCGGGGACGCGTACTTCATCAACAACGCCGGCCGCTGCTCGGTCGGCTTCTCGGTGGTCGGCGGATTCGTCACCGCCGGACACTGCGGCCGGCCGGGGGACCGCACCACCGGATCGAACCGGGTCGCCCAGGGCACCTTCCGCGCCTCGTCCTTCCCCGGTGACGACTGGGCGTTCGTCGAGGTGAACGACGACTGGACGCCGCAGGGCGTGGTGAACGACTTCAACGGCGGCACGGTGCCGGTGGCCGGCTCGCAGGAGGCGCCGATCGGGGCGTCGATCTGCCGGTCCGGCTCGACGACCGGCACCCGCTGCGGGGTGATCCAGGCCCGCAACGCCACGGTCAACTACCCGGAGGGCACGGTCACCGGGCTGACCCTCACCAACGTCTGTGCCGAGCCGGGCGACTCGGGCGGCGCCTGGCTCTCCGGCGACCAGGCGCAGGGCGTCACCTCCGGTGGCTCCGGCGACTGCACCCGGGGCGGGGTCACCTTCTTCCAGCCGGTCAACGAGATCCTCGCCGCCAACCGGCTGACCCTGGTCACCGCCGACGGCGGCGAGGCGCCGGCACCCACCGCGCCGGCCGAGCCGCCGGCCGCCAGCACCCCGCCGCCGCCCCCGCCGGCCGACGGGGGCGCCGACTGCACCGGCCAGGTCACCCGCACCGGCTCCTTGGCCGTCGGGCGGACCCAGACCCAGCCGGACGGCCGCTGGTTCCGCGCCCCGGCCGGCCCGCAGCGGGCCTGCCTGGACGCCCCGGACGGGGCCGGGTTCGCGCTCACCCTCCAGCGTTGGACCGGCGCCGGCTGGCGGACCGTGGCCCGTGCCGACGCCGACGGGGAGGCGGGCCGGTTGACGGTGGACGGCCCGGCCGGGGCCTACCGCTACCGGGTGACCGCGCTGCGCGGCTCCGGCGACTACACCCTGGCGTTCTCCGCCGGCTGACCGGCGTGACACCCGAGCGGGCCGGCCGCCGACATCCCCGTGCATGTCGGCGACCGGCCCGGGCCGGGGTACGGCGTCCGGTGACGCCGCCGGTCAGCTCCGCCGGAGGCGGCGGCGGAGCAGCAGCAGCCCCGCCCCGAGGGCCAGCAGCGCCGCGCCGACCAGGGCGTACGTGCCGCCGGCCGGGCCGGTGCGGGGCAGCTGCCCCGGCTCCTCGGCCGGTGCCGTCGGGGTCGGCGTGCCGGTCGGGTCGGCCGACGGCGGGGTGGTGGCGCCGCCCCCCACGCCACCGGCCAACCGCAGGGTGACCGAGGTGTCCTTGTTCGTGTACCGGTCGACCGGGGCCAGGTACAGCCGGACCGTGCGCTCGCCGCCACGGACCGTCAGGCGCACCCGGAAGGTGTCCGTGGCGCCCGCCCTGAGCGTCCCGGGCCGCAGGAGTTCGCAGCCCACGCCGGCCATCCGGCCGCTCTCCGAGCACGCCGGGGCGGTCACCCGCACGCCATCGGGGGTGGTGACGTTCAGCGAGTAGCCGCCGATGGCGAAGCTGCCGGTGTTCGTCACCCGGACCGTCACCGTGGCCGCCCCGCCGTCGACCTGGCCGGCGGTGGCGCGCAGCCGCAGCGACGTCCGGTCCGGCCAGTTGACCCGGAACTCGGCGGACCGATCGGTGGCGCCGCTGGCCTCCTGGCCGGCGACCGTGCCCCACGCGGCGACGCCGAAGACCGGCTCGGCCGCCGTCGACGTCACCGTCAGCCGGTAGGTGCGGCTGCCGCCGGCCGCCAGCTCGGCGCCGGCGCAGCGGTAGGCGCGGGGCTCCGGGGCGGCCGCGCAGTCCCCGCCCGACGTCAGCTCCACTCCGGAGGGCAGGTGCAGCACGAAGTAGCCCTTCGCCGGTGCCGTTCCCCGGTTGGTGACGGTGACGGCCAGGGGCCCCGCGGGCCGCCACGGATCGCCGCCGAGGAAGACGAGGTCGCCCCGGGCGGAGATGACCGGCGCCTCGTCCAGGGGCGGCGCGGTCCCCGCCCCCGGGTTCGGTGCGGGGGCGTGGGCCGTGGCGGCGGGCGGGCAGAGGGTGGACAGGGCCAGCAGGGCGGTAGCGGCGGTGGCGACGGTGCCGGTGCGGTGGAGGCGGGTCATCGTGGACTCCCAGGGGTCAGCGCGGTTGACGGGGGAGTCACTCCTGCGCCGGCGATCGGGTTGCGCTGCTGTCGGATGGCGGTCGGTGGACGTCGTCATCGCAACCGGCGAAGCCGTTCGCGCGTCAGGGCAGCTCGGCGACCGCCTCGGCGTACCCGACGCCGGTGCGCACGGCCGCGTCCAGCAGCACGGCGAGCTGGGCCGGTGCCACCCCGTGCGCCAGGTCGGTGCTGACGTCGCCGGCCAGCGCCAGCTCACCGCCGAGATCGTGCACGTACGCCTTCGGCAGCAGCCGGTCGTGGTTCCAGGCGTTGCAGAACGCGTACGCCTCGGCGAGCCGGCCGGCCGGCAGCCGGCGCGCCGCGACCACCCGCACATGCAGGATCTCCCCGCGCTCTCCGGCCTGCCGGAACTGGATCACCGCCGCGCCCCACCGGCCGACCACCGTGCCGCCGTCGTCCACCTGGTAGTGGTCACCCCGCCGGTCCAGCGCGGCCATGATCATGGCCTGGGTCAGCGGCGCCGGTTCCAGCTCCGCCGGCCCGGCGTCGTCGTCGAGCGGGTCGTCGAGGTCGTCCGGCGCGTCGTCGACGGGCAGCGGAACCGGGGCGGCCAGCGGCCGCTCGGCCAGCCAGGAGGCGATCCGGCCGGACTGGTGGCCGGTGCCGTTGCGGGCGTCGAAGCTGCCGGCCAGCCGGGTGGCGGTGCCGAGCAGGGTGTGCCCCAGCGTCTCGACGTCCAGCTCGGCGGCCGGCCGCGGCCCGGCGGCGGGGCGGTGCAGCGTCCGGCCGCCCAGCCCCGCCTCGACGGCGAGTGCGCAGACCAGCGCCCCGGCGGCGGCGAACTCCATCGCGGACAGGTCGTCGGCCGGGCGGTCCAGCCGGGGCAACTGCTCGGCGAGGATGTCCAGCCCCCGGCCGAGGTGCCCGCCCAGCGCGCAGAACCGCAGGTGCGCCGAGAGGTACGGGAAGGCGGCGGGTTCCCGCCGGTGCCGCCGGTACGCCCGCACGTGCGCCTGCCCGGCCTGCTCCGGCTCCCCGGCCCGCAGCCAGGGCAGCAGTGCCGCGGCGAGTGCCCGCTCCGGCTGCTCGGTGCAGGCGACCGGGCCGTCGAGCGGGGCCCGCAGCGCGTCCAGCGCGGCCCGCCAGTCGCCCCAGCCGGCGAGCAGCTCGGCCCGGCGGGCCGGGGCGCAGCCGGGGCAGCCGTCGGCCGGCCCGGGCGCGGCGGCCGCCCACCGGTCGTACCACCGGCGGGCGGTGGGCTCGTCGCCCAGGTGGTCGGCGATCCGGCAGCGCAGCTCCGCGACCACCGCGGCGTCCCCGTCCGCGGGAGCCGTCCGGGCGGCCAGGTCGTCCAGCATGGACCGGGCCTGGTCCAGCCCGATCCGGGGCGTGCCGAGCAGCGCCTCCACCGCGTAGCGCTGGTAGCGCAGCAGCAGCTCGGCGTCGGCCGCCGGGAGCAGGTCAGGCTGGCGGTCGACGGCGGCCAGGCAGCGGCGCACCGGTTCCACCAGCCGCCACCGCTCCCCGTCCAGCAGGTACGCCTCGACCAGCGCGAACCGGGCGGCCACCGCCGTCCGGTCGGCCCCGGCCGCGTCCGCGTGCGCGGCGATCCGTTCCAGCTCGGCGGTCCGGGCCTCGCCGTCGGGCAGGTCCCCGGCGTCGACGAGCGCGTCGGCCAGCGCAGGGTCGGCCGGGCCGGGTGGCTCGCTCATGGCACCACCGCGCCGGGCAGCCGGTGTACCTCGGCGGCGAGCTGGCAGCCGGTGGCGATGCCGCAGTCGAGCAACTGGTCCAGCTGGTGCGGGGTGACGCCGCGTTCCAGATCGGCGATCACCTCGCCGCAGATTCGGGCCCGGCCGTCGTCCTCCACGTGCACGAATGCCTTGGGCCAGAGCCGGTCGTGGTTCCAGCCGTTGCAGAACGCGTACAGCGCGGGGACGTGCTCGATGGAGAAGGTGGGGGCGGCGACGGTGCGGACCTGGAGCAACTCCCCGGCGGGGCCCAGGCGTAGGAACCAGATCAGGCTGTCGTCCCAGCGGCCGACCAGGTCGCCGTCCGGGTCGCGCTGGACGACGTAGCCCCGGCTGGCCAGCACCGCGGCGATCAGCTCACCGGTCAAAGGTCGCAGTTCCCGGGGATGTCCGGCCAGGGGGCCGTCCGGACCGTCCTCGATTTCCGGCGACGCCATGGGGCATCCCTTCAGAGGCGAATATCACGGCGGACGGCGAGGTCCGTGCTGCGACGCGCGGACACGACCCGGAAAAGCGGCGATCTGCCGGGTCACGCCGTTAAGTTGATGCTATGGCGGGCCGTACCTCTCAGGCGAGCCGGCGGCGCGGCGCGTCGCCGCGCGGCACAACGAACAGCCGTGCCCGCCAACCGGCGAAGAAGACCCGCGCGCCCGCCCGGCGCCGCACCGCGGCCGCCCGTCCGGGTCCGGCGGTCTACGTCGGCCGGGCCGTCGGTGCACTGTGGATGGGGCTGGCGCACGGCGTCGGCTGGGCGGTGCGCGCGGCCGGCCGGCAGGCCGCCACGGCCCGGGACCTCGATCCCGAGCACCGTCGCGACGGCGCCGGCCTGCTGGTCTTCGGGCTCGCCCTGCTCAGCGCGGTGGGGATCTGGTTCTCCGCGGCCGGCCCGGTCGGCGAGCGGGTGGCCGACACGGTCCGGCTCTTCCTCGGCGCGATCGCCATCGTGGTCCCGGTGCTGCTGATGATCGGCGCCTGGCGGCTGATGCGGCAGCCGGTCGACCCGGAGCACCGCGGTCGCGGGCTGGTCGGCTGGGGCTCGCTGCTGGTGGCCACGGCCGCGCTGCTGCACATCGGGCAGGAGCCGGTCGACGAGGTCCAGCGCGACTTCGCCGGCGGGCTGGTCGGCGCCGGGGTGGGCAGCCTGCTGGAGCGGGCGGTCACCGCCTGGGTCGCGGTGCCGCTGCTGATCCTGCTGCTGGTCTTCGGCCTGCTGGTGGTCACCGCCACGCCGATCAACAAGATCCCCGAGCGGCTCGGGCTGCTGGCCGGCGCGGTGACCGGCGCGCCCGCCGCCGAGGACGCGGCGGAGGAGACCGAGGCCCGCGCCGCGCCCGCCCGCAGGCGTTCCGCGAAGCGGATGCCGCCGGTGGACCCGGACGACTTCGACGACCTCGACGACGGCGTGGACCTGCAGGACACCATCGTGCTGCCGCGCAAGGCGCCGGCCAAGGTGCCGGCGACCCGCAAGCCGGTCGAGCCGCCGGAGCACTCGCCCGCGCCCACCCGGGCCGAGCAGTTGGCGCTGACCGGGCTGGCCGGCGACTACACGCTGCCGCCGGCGAACATGCTCAGCAGCGGCGCGGCCCCGAAGAAGCGGAGCAAGGCGAACGACGAGGTGATCGCCGCGCTCACCGGCGTCTTCGAGCAGTTCGACGTGGACGCCGCGGTCACCGGCTTCACCCGCGGCCCGACCGTCACCCGCTACGAGGTCGAGCTGGGCCACGGCGTGAAGGTCGAGCGGATCACCCAGCTCTCCCGCAACATCGCGTACGCGGTGAAGTCGCCGGACGTGCGGATCCTGAGCCCGATCCCGGGCAAGAGCGCGGTCGGCGTGGAGATCCCGAACACCGACCCGGAGAACGTCGCGCTCGGCGACGTGCTGCGCTCGCGGGCCGCCACCAGCGACCACCACCCGATGGTGGTCGCGCTCGGCAAGGACATCGAGGGCGGCTACGTGGTGGCCAACCTGGCCAAGATGCCGCACATCCTGATCGCCGGCGCCACCGGCGCGGGCAAGTCCTCCTGCCTGAACTCGCTGCTGGTGTCGATCCTCACCCGGGCCACCCCGGACGAGGTGCGGCTGCTGCTGGTCGACCCGAAGCGCGTCGAGATGACCGGCTACGAGGGCATCCCGCACCTGGTCACCCCGATCGTGACCAACGCGAAGAAGGCGGCCGACTCGCTGGAGTGGGTCGTCCGCGAGATGGACATGCGCTACGACGACCTCGCCGCCAACGGGGTCCGGCACATCGACGACTTCAACCGCAAGGTGCGCAACGGCGAGATCAAGGCACCGCCGGGCAGCGAGCGGGAGCTGCGGCCGTACCCGTACCTGCTGGTGATCGTGGACGAGCTGGCCGACCTGATGATGGTCGCCCCGCGCGACGTGGAGGACTCGATCGTCCGGATCACCCAGCTGGCCCGGGCCGCCGGCATCCACCTGGTGCTGGCCACCCAGCGCCCGTCGGTGGACGTGGTCACCGGCCTGATCAAGGCGAACGTGCCGTCCCGGCTCGCGTTCGCCACCTCCTCGCTGGCCGACAGCCGGGTCATCCTCGACCAGCCGGGGGCGGAGAAGCTGCTCGGCCGGGGAGACGGGCTGTTCCTGCCGATGGGCGCCTCGAAGCCCATCCGGATCCAGGGCGCCTGGGTCACCGAGCGCGAGATCGCCGACGTGGTGAAGTTCTGCAAGGACCAGCGCGAGCCGGAGTTCCGCCCGGACGTGCTGACCGTCGCGCAGGACAGCAAGAAGAAGATCGACGAGGACATCGGCGACGACCTCGACCTGTTGGTGCAGGCGATCGAACTGGTGGTCACCTCGCAGTTCGGCTCGACCTCGATGCTGCAGCGCAAGCTGCGGGTCGGCTTCGCCAAGGCGGGCCGGCTGATGGACCTGATGGAGACCCGGGGCGTGGTCGGGCCGTCCGAGGGTTCCAAGGCCCGCGATGTGCTGGTCAAGCCGGACGAGCTGGAGGAGGTCCTGGCCGGCCTGCGCGGCGGTGAGTGACCCGCTGGCGGAGGAGCTGTTTCCGATCCTCACCGCCGCGGACCTGCCGGCCGCCCTCGGCTTCTACCGGGACCTGCTCGGCGGGACGGTCAGCTACCGCTTCCCCGACACGGGCGAGCCGGAGTACGTCTCGCTGAGCTTCGGCGCCGGTCAGCTCGGCATCGGGCGCCAGGCGGAGCCGGGGCCGCCGCCCGACGACCGGGTCGCGCTCTGGGTGTACGTACGAAACTGCGACGCCGCGGTCGACCGGCTGCGCGCGGCCGGGGTGACCGTGCTGGCGGAACCGGCGGCGCAGCCCTGGGGTGAGCGGATGGCGGTCGTCCGCGACCCCGACGGCCACCGGGTGATCGTCGCCGACCGGGGCGTCGCCGACGCCGGCTGAGCCGGTGAGCGCCGGGGCGTACCCGGCCGACCCTCAGGAAGACACGGACGGGCCCGCCGGGGTGCGGCGGGCCCGTCGCGTCGGGGGAGCGGTGCGGTCAGTTGTTGACGATCGCGGCCACCAGCACGAGGCCGATCACCGCGCCGACCACGCTGGCGACGGCGGCGTACCAGCCGAGCGGCTTGTCGCCGAGCACCGCGCCGACCACGCCGAGGATGACGCCGAGGATGCCGAAGATGATCGGGTTGAGCAGGAGCGCGAGAACCGCGAACACGAAGCCCAGGATGGTGCAGATGCGGGCGGCGTTGCTGCGCGGGCGGGCGGTGCTGTGCATGTCGGCCATATCTGCCTCCGTCGGTGAGAGCCTGCGATGCCAGCCGATCACTACCCACTGTGGGCGTTCGGCACGCCTCGGGCACTTCGGCGCGCCGGAACTCAGTGGAAGATCTTCAGCCCGACCACGCCGGCGATGACCAGCCCCAGGCAGGCGATCCGGGGCAGGCTGGCCGGTTCGTTCAGCGCCAGCATCCCGACCAGGGCGGTGCCGGCCGCGCCGATGCCGACCCAGATCGCGTAGCCGGTGCCGACCGGGATCTCGCGCAGCGCGTACGCCAGCCCGAGCATGCTGAGCACCAGAGCGACGACGAAGACCAGCGACGGGACGAGGCGGGTGAAGCCCGCGCTGCGGTCCAGGGCCACCGCCCAGGCCGTCTCCAGCAGTCCGGAGATGACTAGCACGATCCAGGCCATCGAAGTGCACCTCACCGGGTCCGCCCGGACCGTCGGGGGCCGGGACGAGTCGAGTCTGTACGTCACGCGGGGCGTCTTGGCCTGACCGGGTACGCCCACCACTCGTCCGGGGCGGCCCGCACGGGGCCACCGGCGCCGAGGCTAGCACCGGGCGGCGGTGGGTAGGGAAGGGTGAGCCGGACCACCGTCCGTTGACCTGAACTTCACTTCAACTTGCAGGATTGGCTCATGACGCTGCTCTTCTCCGACCGGGAGGTCGCCGCCGCGCTGGACGCCGCCGCGACGGTGGACGCCATGCGGGACGCCCTGCGGGCCGCGTACGCGGGTCGTCTGGTGGCCCCGCCCCGGGCGGCCGCGCCGCTGGGCGGCGGCCGGATGGTGCTGACCGCGGGCCACCTGACCGGCGAGTGGTACGGCTTCCGGTCGTACGACACCTTCGGTCACCCCGAGTCGGAGCAGGTGGTGGTGCTGCACGACGGGCGTACCGGGGCGGTGCGGGCGGTCGCCGTCGGCGAGGAGCTGGGCTCCCGGCGTACCGGGGGACTGGGCGGGGTCGCGGTGGACGCGCTGGCCCGGCCCGACGCCGCCACCCTGGGCGTGGTCGGCTCCGGCCGGCAGGCCTGGACCCAGGTGTGGGCCGCCGCCGCGGTGCGCCCGCTGCGCGAAGTGACCGTGCACAGCCGCTCCGCCGCCCGCCGGGAGGCGTTCGCCGCCCGGGTCCGCGCCGAGCTGGGCGTTCGGGCCCGGGCGGTGGACTCGGCCCGGGCCGCCGTGCGTGACCGGGACGTGGTGGTGCTCGCCACCACCAGCCCGACGCCGGTGCTCGACGCCGCCAACCTGCGCCCCGGCACCCACGTCAACGCGGTGGGCTTCAAGCAGCGCGACCGGGCGGAGTTCGGCACCGACCTGCTGGACGTCGCCGACCTGCTGGTCACCGACTCGCCGGCGCAGGCGCACGCGTACGCCCCGCCGATGCTCGCCGCCCACCCGCCGTACGCCGACCGGCTGGTCGACCTGGGCGCGGTGCTGGCCGGCGCCGCCGCCGGCCGGACCGGCGCGGACCAGGTGTCGGTCTTCTGCTCGGTCGGCCTGGCCGGCACCGAGGTCTTCCTGCTCGACCGGCTGGTCCGGGTCGGCGCCGCGGCCGCCGCCTGACCGCACGGACGTGCGCCCGGTCGGCGCGGCGCGCTGGCCGCGGCCGGACCGGGCGGATGTGAGCCGGCCGACTGCCGGCGGCCCGCCGACGGCGGGGACGCCGGCCCGGCCCGGTACCCTCGGATGGTGTCTGCCACCTCCCCTTCCCCAGACGGCCGCCGGGTCGCCCTGCTGACGTTGGGCTGCGCCCGCAACGAGGTCGACTCGGAGGAGCTGGCCGCCCGGCTGCACGCCGACGGCTGGCAGGTGACCACCGACGGCGAGGGCGCCGACGTGGTGGTCGTGAACACCTGCGGCTTCGTGGAGAAGGCCAAGCAGGATTCGATCCAGACGCTGCTCGCCGCGGCCGACACCGGGGCGAAGGTGGTCGCCGCCGGCTGCATGGCCGAGCGGTACGGCCGTGAGCTGGCCGACAGCCTGCCCGAGGCGCAGGCGGTGCTCAGCTTCGACGACTACCCGGACATCGCCGCCCGGCTGGACGCGGTGCTCGCCGGCGAGCAGGTCGCCGCGCACACCCCGCGGGACCGGCGCGAGCTGCTCCCGCTGACCCCGGTGAAGCGGCGCGCCGCGGCGGTGTCGCTGCCGGGCCACGGCACCCCGGCCCGCACCGCCGTCGAGACCGACGAGCACACCCCGGCCCACCTGCGCCAGGTGCTGCGCCGGCGGCTGGACACCGGCCCGGTCGCCTCGCTGAAGCTGGCCAGCGGCTGCGACCGCCGCTGCGCGTTCTGCGCCATCCCGGCGTTCCGCGGCGCGTTCGTCTCGCGTACCCCGGACGAGCTGCTCGCCGAGGCGGAGTGGCTGGCCAAGACCGGCGTCCGCGAGCTGGTGCTGGTCAGCGAGAACTCCACCTCGTACGGCAAGGACCTGGGCGACCCGCGGGCGCTGGAGAAGCTGCTGCCGCAGCTCGCCGCGATCGACGGCATCGTCCGGGTGCGGGCGAGCTACCTCCAGCCGGCCGAGACCCGGCCCGGCCTGATCGAGGCGATCGCCACCACGCCCGGCGTGGCGCCCTACTTCGACCTGTCGTTCCAGCACTCCAGCGAGCCGGTGCTGCGCCGGATGCGGCGCTTCGGCTCCACCGACCGCTTCCTGGAGCTGCTGGACGGTGCCCGGGCGCTGGCCCCCGAGGCGGGCGCGCGGAGCAACTTCATCGTCGGCTTCCCCGGCGAGACCCGCGCCGACGTCGACGAGCTGGTCCGGTTCCTGACCGCGGCCCGGCTCGACGCGATCGGCGTGTTCGACTACAGCGACGAGGACGGCACCGAGGCCGCCGGGCTGTCCGGCAAGGTCTCCGCCGCCACCGTCAAGCGCCGCTACGACCGGCTCACCGCGCTCGCCGACGAGCTCTGCTCGCAGCGGGCCGAGGAGCGGCTGGGTTCCACCGTCGAGGTGCTGGTCGACTCGGTCGAGGACGGCGTGGTCGAGGGCCGCGCCGCCCACCAGGCCCCGGAGGTGGACGGCTCGACCACCCTGGTCGCCCCGGACGGCGGCGGGGTGGACCTGGCCGCGCTGCGCCCCGGCGACCTGGTCCGGGCCACCGTCACCGGCACCGAAGGGGTGGACCTGCTCGCCGTGCCGGATGAGATGATCTCGGCGGCGCCCGGCGCGGCACGGTGACGGCGGGCCCGGACGGAGCGGGGAGGCCACGTGGTGCGGTACCGGGAACGCCACGGCGGTCCGGGCGGGGTGCGGCGGTGACCGGGGCGACCGGCTCGACGCCGGCCCCGGTGGTCGGCCGGGTGCCGGTGCTCAACGCGGCCAACGCGCTCACCGCGCTGCGGCTGGTGCTGGTGCCGGTCTTCGCGACCAGCGTGGTCATCTCGGCGATGAGCAACGCCGGCTGGCGGATGGCCGCCTGCCTGATCTTCGCCGTCGCCTCGGTGACCGACCTGGTCGACGGCTGGATCGCCCGCCGGTTCGGCCTGGTCACCTCGGTCGGCAAGGTGGCCGACCCGATCGCCGACAAGGCGCTCACCGGCGCCGCGCTGCTGCTGCTCTCCTGGTACGACCGGCTGCCCTGGTGGGTGACCGTGGTGATCCTCGTCCGCGAGCTGGGCATCACCGCGCTGCGGTTCTGGGTGATCCGCCGCGGCGTGATCGCGGCCAGCCGCGGCGGCAAGATCAAGACGGCGCTGCAGATCCTCGCCATCGCCTGGTACCTCTGGCCGATGCCGGCCGCGCTGACCGCCGTCGGCCCGTGGATCATGGCCGCCGCGGTGGCGGTGACCGTCGTCACCGGCTTCGACTACGTGGCCCAGGCCCTCCGCCTCCGCCGCACCCCCTGACCCCCACCCCGACGGCCAGGGCGGGCGGTGGGCGGGGGCATGATCGACGGGGCCGGGGGGCATGGTTGATCGGGAACGGTGGGGGGAAGGATCGGGGACATGCGGAGCAGCGACGCGAACGGGGAGCGGCCGGTCGGCAGCCCGGCGGCGGCCGTGGTGCACAGCCTGGCCGAGCGGGAGGAGACGCTGGCCACCGTCGAGTCGCTCACCGGCGGCCTGCTGGCCGCCTCGATCGTCGAGATCGCCGGGGTGAGCGGGGTGTTCCGCGGCGGGCTGGTGGTCTACGCGACCGAGCTGAAGTCCGAGCTGGCGGGGGTGCCGGCCGGCCTGCTCGCCGAGCGCGGGCCGGTCGACCCGGACGTGGCGGCCGCGCTCGCCGAGGGCGGGCGGCGGCGCTGCCGCGCCGACTGGGGCCTCGCCACCACCGGGGTGGCCGGCCCGGAGCCGCAGGACGGCAAGCCGGTCGGGCTGGTCTACGTGGCGGTCGCCGGGCCGTCCGGCACCACCGTCCGGCAACTCGACCTCGACGGTGGCCGGGACCACATCCGGTCCGCGGCGGTGGTCGAGGCGCTCCGGCTGCTCGCCGACCGGGTCCACGAGGCCGACCCGGCCGTCGAAGGGGCGGCGCCGCACAGCGGAGCGGGGCGGCGGTAGGCGGACAACCGACGATCCCCGGGCGGGGTGGGATGTCGCCGGGCCCGGCAACGGGTACGGTTGCGGGAAGGCTCCGGCGCTCGGGGCCGGCGCGGTCCGCCGCGCCGGGCCGCGGCCGGGTGGAACAGAGGTGTCCCTCAGGGGGAGGTGCGATGGTCCTGCTACGCCGGGTGATCGGTGACGCACTGCGGGCGCGCCGGCAGGGGCAGCACCGCACCCTGCGCGAGGTCTCCTCCGCCGCCAACGTCAGCCTCGGCTATCTCTCCGAGATCGAGCGCGGCCAGAAGGAGCCCTCCAGCGAGCTGCTGGCCGCCATCTGCGACGCGCTCGGCGCGCGCCTGTCCGAGCTGCTGCGCGAGGTCAGCGACACCGTCGCGCTCGCCGAGCAGATGCCGGGCGTGCTGGTGCCGGTGCAGGACGAGTCGGTCGAGTCGGCCCCGGTGGGACGGCCCGCCGTGCGAAAGGCCACCAACCGGCCGGTGCACCAGGTCAGCTCCGACGGCAAGGTCGCCGTTTCGGTCCACCAGGACTCCCCGCTCAAGGCCACGCTGCGCAGCACCCGGGTCCGCCCGGCCGACCGCGACGTGGTCTGCGCCGCCTGATCTCCACCCGCCGCGCTCCGTGGCCACCCGTGGCCCGCGCCGCGTAGGGTTGATCGCGGACGGTGTCGGCGTTGCCCGCTGGCCGGTACGGATGCCGGGGTGGCGTCCGGCTGGGACGATGGTGCCATCGCCGCGCCGGGATCGTCGGGCCGTCCGGCACGGCGCGGCGGAGCGACGCGACTGAGGGGATACCGCGGAGATGGCGAACCCGTTCGTCAAGGGTTGGAAGTACCTGATGGCGCTCTTCGGCGCCAAGATCGACGAGCACGCCGATCCCAAGGTGCAGATCCAGCAGGCCATCGAGGAGGCGCAGCGCCAGCACCAGGCGCTCGTCCAGCAGGCCGCCGCGGTGATCGGCAACCAGCGCCAGCTGGAGATGAAGCTCTCCCGCCAGATGTCCGAGGTCGAGCGGTTGCAGGCCAACGCCCGGCAGGCCCTGGTCCTCGCCGACCAGGCCCGGGCCCGGGGCGACGAGACCGAGGCCGGGCGCTACGAGCAGTCCGCGCAGACCCTCGCCAGCCAGCTGGTCTCCGCCGAGCAGGCCACCGAGGACCTGAAGACCCTGCACGACCAGGCGCTCGGGGCCGCGGCGCAGGCGCGCAAGGCGGTGGAGAACAACTCGATGATCCTCCAGCAGAAGCTCGCCGAGCGCACCAAGCTGCTCAGCCAGCTGGAGCAGGCCAAGATGCAGGAGAGCGTCGCCCAGTCGCTGGAGTCGATGTCGGCGCTGACCGCGTCCGGCACCACCCCGACACTCGACGAGGTGCGCGACCGGATCGAGCGGCGCTACGCCACCGCGATGGGCCGCGCCGAACTGGCCGGCAACTCCGTCGAAGGCCGGATGCTGGAGATCCAGAAGGCGACCCTGGACTCGGCCGGATCGGCCCGGCTGGAGCAGATCCGTGCCAGCATGGCCGGTGAGCAACTCGGCGCCCAGCAGGAGCGGCCCGCCGTGCCCCGCGCCGAACCGGCCGCGCCGGCCGCGGACGCGGCGGCCGCCGCCCGGCTCGACGAGATCCGGTCCAGCGTGAGCCGGGAGCGCGGCACCGGGGACACCACCGCCGCCGGCTGAGCGGCCCGGTCGAGGAGGCACAGGTGGCAGACGAGCGTACGCGGTACTTCCGGCGGCTCGGCCGGCTGCGGCGGTCCGCCCGCCGATGGAGCGTGCTGGCCGGAGGGCTCGGCGGCGCCGCGGCGGTGCTCACCCCGTACGCCGGGCTGGGGCTGCCCGACGCGGCCTGGGCCGCCGGCGCGGGCAGCGCGGTGGCCCTCGCCGCCTGGCGCTGGGTCGACCTGCGCGCGCTGGCCGCCCGCCCGGCGCCCCCGCCGCTCGACCCGGCCGAGGCCGCCGCCCGGTCCCGGGCCCGGCTGGTCGCCGCGGTGGAACGGCTCCCGGTCGGCCCGGGCGTCCTCGCCGAGGTACGCCGGGTCCGCTCCCGGGTGGCGCTGCGCGGCACCAGCGCCGCCGAGCCGTGGGCCCGGCTGGACCGGGCCGCGCTGACCCTGGCCGGCATGGCGCCCCGGCTGACCGGTCTCGCCGAGCCGGCCGTGCTGGAGGCGGCCGCGGCCGACCGCTCCCTGCGTGACCTCGCCAACCGGGTGGCCAGCGTGGAGCGCGCGCTGCGGCTCGCCCCGGTCGACGCCCGGCCGCCGCTGGCCGAGGCGCACCGGGCGCTCACCGCCCAGCTGGACAGCGGCGTCGCCGCGTACGAGCGGCTGGTGGTGGCCGCCGCCGGCTACGTCGCCGAGGACGCCCGGCCGAGCGCCGAGCACCCGGCCGCCGCCCGGCTGACCGAGGCGACCGACCTGCTGCACGGCGTGGCCGCGGCGCTGGCCGAGCTGCGCACTGTCAACACCCCGCTGCGCGCGCCCTGAGCCGGCCGGTCACTCCGGCGTGGTGACCGCGACCGGGGTGGTGAACGGGGAACTGCCGACGACGTTGAACGAGCGGATCCGGTAGTGGTAGGTGACCCCGCGGGCCAGGCCGGTGTTGGTGAACCCCCGGCCGGTGACCGTGAAGGTGGCCACCTCCCGGCTGAACGCCCCGTCCAGTGCCCGCTGCACGATGAACCCGGCGCCGGGCCCGGTCGGGGTGCTGGCCGCCCAGCCCACGATCACCGTGGCGGTGTCCGGGCCGGGCGCGGTGGCGGTGACGCTCACCGCGGTCGGCCTGCCCGGCACCGGCGGAGTGGTCACCGTGGCCACCGTCGACCAGGGTGAGGCGGCGCCCAGATATGTCGTGCGCACCCGGTAGTAGTACGTGGTGTCCGCGGCGACGGCGGCGTCCAGGTGGTTCTCGCCGACCCCGATCGCGGTGGTGCCCGGCCCGCTGGTGAACGTCGGGTTGGTGGCCCGCTGCACGTCGATGCCGGTGGCGAAGGAGCGGTTGGCCCAGCGCAGCGCGATCCGCAGCGGTGCGGCCGGCGGGATCGCCGCGGTCAGCCCGGCCGGGGCGGTGAGCCGCACCGCGGCGGGCACGCTGTTCGACCAGGCGGAGCAGCTGACCGCGTTCTCGGCGCGGATCCGGTAGTGGTAGGTCACCCCCGGCGTGACGGTGGCGTCGGTGTACCGGGTGGCGGTGGCCGCCACGGTGATCTCGGTGAGCCCGTCGCTGAAGGCGGCGTCGGTGGCCCGCTGGAGCAGGTGGCTGGTGGCCGGGGGACGGCTGCCGTTGCCGGTCCAGGCCAGCGCGATCGCCGGCAGCGCGGTGGCCGAGCCGGGGGCCGGGGTGGCGGTCAGCCCGGTGGGCGCCTTCGGCGCGACCCGCAGCACCAGCGGCCGGCTCATGCCCTGGTCGCGGTGCCCGGCCATCCGGCTGTGCCAGCGGTACTCCCAGCCCAGGTTGACCAGGTGGTTCAACACCATCGCCGGGCGCCCGTCGACCGGGCTCACCGGGGTCGAGCCGGTCCGGGCCCCGGCCGGCCGGGCCGGATCGAGCAGCCGTACGCTGTCGCCGATCTTGAACGGCAGGGCGGGGGCCACCGGCCGCAGGGCGACGATCACGTCCTCCCGGGGATCCACCCGCACGATCTGCTTCCAGCCCAGCTCGGCCGCCTCCGCCGGCCGTACCGTGCCGTCCCAGCCGACCCGGTTGACCACCTGCACGTCGCAGCCGTCGAACTGCACCGGCTGGGACTGCCGGGCGTGCCCGCTGATCCGCCAGAGCTGGGTGCCGTCGGCGGGGGAGCCGACGCCGACCGCCGGGTCGGCGGCAAAGAGGATCTCGGTGGGCGGGTCGGTCGGGTCGAGCGGCAGGGCGGCGGGGGCGAGCGGGCCGGCGTGCGGGTGCCCGACGCCGAGCCGCCCGGCCAGCCGGCCGTACCCGGGCTCGAAGACCTGCTGCACCGTCTTGACGGCGAGTGGCAGGGTCACCGGGGCGGCCGCCCCGGCCGGGGTGAACGTGACCGTGGTGGCGTGCACCGGGACCAGGGTCGCCCGGTCGGTGCGGGTGCCGAAGGCGGCGTCGTGGCCGGGCTGCGGCACGATCGGCGGCCGCTGGCTGGCCGCGTACGCCCGGGGCAGCCGGTCGCGCAAACGGGCCAGGTCGTACCGGGGGGCAGGCGTGCCGGACACCCGGAACTGGAGCAGCGTGCGGGTGTTCGGGCCGTACCCGGGGCGGGTGGGCGGGCCGCCGCCCTCGGCGGTGCGGTCCGGACCGCCGGTGTGGTGGTCGTAGCGGGGGTCGAAGCCGGGCAACGGGGTCGGACCGTCGTTGTAGAGGATCAGCGTGCTGCCCGGGGCGACGGCGGAGAAGTCGACCAGCACGTCGGCGCGCTCGCCGGGGGCGAGCAGCAGGGCGTGCCCGTCGACGTTGAGCACGGTGGGGTCGCGCCGGTCGTACCGGTAGCCCACCGGCCGGTTCGGGATCACCACCGGCGCCGGCAGCAGCCCGCACTCGTTGCCGATCTGGACCAGTTCCGGGCCGGCCGCGGCCGGGTCGGGCATCCCGCCGTCGCGCCCGTCGGTCGGCCAGCCGGCCGGCCGGTCCGGCGCCCGGACCGCCTCCACCATCGGCACCTCGCCGGCGTCGGCGTCGGCCAGGCTGCCGTCGGCCGCCCACATCGGGCCGTCCGACCGGGCCCGGTAGAGGGCCAGGTTGAGGCTGCGGTCCAGGCAGGCGTTGAGGATCCGGAACCGGTAGGTGCGGGGCGCCACCGTCAGGTAGGGGTAGGCGACGCCGTTGACCAGCATGGTGTCGCCGAACATCTCCGGCACCGCCGACGGGTGCGGCACGCCGGGCGTCCACGGGGGCTCCGTCGGGTCGGTCACCGGGTCGTGGCGCGGATTCGGCACCGGCTCCGGGCCGGGGTGCGGACCGTCGATCCCGGCGGGCGCGCCGCCGACCGGCCCGGCCACCTCGGCGGTACGCGACCACGGTCCGTAGTCCCACCGGCCGGTCGGGTTCGTCCCGCCGGCCCGGTACGGGTTCTGCCGGGGCTGGTAGACGTGCGGGTGCCAGAGGCTGCCCCGGGCGCCCCAGCGGTCCCGGTCCCAGGTCGGGTCCTCCCCGGCGAGCTGGGTGTCGTCCGGCACGAACGTCTTGTCCTCGATCACCAGCGGCAGCTGCTCGGCCGGCAGCACCCCGTCGGCGACCAACTGCTCCTCGGCCGGGTCGGTGAGCAGGTAGAGCGCCACCTGCCCGGAGTAGACGGTCAGCCGGGCCAGGCCGAGGGTGTTGTCGTGGAACCAGAGCAGCCGGCCGCTCTGCTCGTTGGGGTAGTAGAGCGTGGTGGCGCCCGCCCCGGGCGGCGGCATGTCCGGCACGTGGGTCAGCCCGGTTCCGCTCGGGTACGGGGTGATCTCGCCGGCCGGAGTGATCCACTGCCACGGGTTCCCGGCGCAGATCCATGCGGTCTGCGCGCCCGACAGGTGCAGCACCGCCCGGTTCTGCGGGTACGGCGCCGGGCCGTCCAGCGGGCCGGTGCCGGCCCCGTACACGGTCGGGTCGACCGGCAGGAAGAGCTCCCCCGCCCGGCCGGTGGGGAGCTGGTTGATGAATTTGATCCGCACCGGCCGCCCCCGCCGGGCCAGCACGACGGGCCCGAGGTGCCAGGGGCGTTCCGGCGGCGCGACGGTGTTGTGCCCGTCGGCGTCGGTGCCCAGGTTGAGCTGCCGGTAGCCGCGCAGCCGGGTGGCCGGCAGGTCCCGGTGCAGGCGCTGGGCGTACTCCTGCAGGCCGATCTCGTAGTAGTCGCAGCCCGGGTAGCTGATGGTGTCCGGGGTGGCCACCGGCAGGTGAGCCCCGAGCTCGTTGGCGTCCAGCGCGCCGAGGCCGGGCAGCGCGTCGACGAACTTGCGGATGCCGGTGCCCGCGGTCACCCGACCGTCGGCGGCGGGCACCGGGCGGGGACTGCCGGTGTGGTTCGGCACCGGGCCGAAGCAGCGCGGCACCGCGGCCGGGTCGAGGCTGGCCGGCGCGGGGGCGACCGGCTCGGCGGTCCGGGCCGCCGGAACGGTGGCCGGCGCGCCGGCGGCGGCGCCGAGGCGGGCGGCCCAGGGGATCCGGAGTCGGCGGAACATGACCATGGCTCTCCCCGGGGTCGGGGCGCGGCGGCCACCACCCCGGCGTGGCGGGCCGACCGCGCTCGGCGCTGCGTTGACGATCGGTGAGCACTCAACCGCAGCATGCGACCTGGACCGGTGGGTTAGGAAGTACCCAATCGTCCGTATCTGGGATCGGTCGGCCATCTCCACCCGATCGACACGCGGCGACGGCGCTGGTCGTGACGGTCGGGACCCGGCGTCGGGGATCGCCGGCCGGCCCGGCCCCTGCTCGGCGGGTCGGGAGCCGCCGGCAGGGCCGCCGTCCGCGTCCTTTGCTCTGCGTCAACCCACGCAACACTGCCGCGGGTCAACCTGTGCGTCCGTTGAAGCAGTGCAAAGGGGGGTGGAGGGGTGTCGGTCGTGCGGCGTCGGGCCGAGGGCGGGGCCTCCGGGCGAGAGGAGGCCGACCGGGCGCCACGGCGGACGCGCCAGCGGCATCACCGCGCGTCGTCGCCCGCGCCGCGCTCCGGCTGGCAGACCGGGCACCAGTAGGTGACCCGCTCGCCGAGTTCCTCCTTGCGGACGGCGGTGCCGCAGCGGCGGCAGGGCTGGGCGCGGCGGCCGTAGACGTAGCTGGTCTGCCCGCGGTGCAGCGACCCGGTGGTGCTCTGCGTCCACCGGCCCCGGTTGGCCGCGAGCAGCCGCTGCGCCAGGGTGACCGTGCCGGCCAGGTCGGGCACCGCGCCCACCGGCGTCCACGGCGATATCCCGCGCAGGAAGAGCACCTCGCACTTGTAGAGGTTGCCGATGCCGGCCAGGTTGCGCTGGTCCAGCAGCGCCTCGCCGATGATGAGCTCGGGCCGGGCGGCCAGCCGGCGGACCGCCTCGGCCGGGTCCCAGTCCGCGCCGAGCAGGTCGGGGCCGAGATGCCCGACGAGCGAGTCCTCCTCGACGGTGGGGACCAGGGCCAGTTCGTGCAGGTGGTAGCCGACCGCGACCGCCCCCGGACTGCGCAGCACCGCCCGGATCAGGTGGGCCGGCCGTGCGGTCCACCGCTCGCCGGGCGCGTACGCCCGCCAGGCGCCCTCCATCCGCAGGTGCGAGTGCAGCGTCCAGTGCGCCGGGCCGTCCCGGTCGTCCGGTGCGGTGAGCCGGAGCAGCAGGTGCTTGCCCCGGCTGGCCGACTCTCGCACGGTCCAGCCGGTGAGGTCGGTGGTGGCGAGCCGGGGCACGCGGAAGTCGCTGCCGGTCAGCCGGGCGCCGGCCAGCGCGCGGTGCAGAACGCGGGCGGTGTTCCAGACGGTGTCGCCTTCGGGCACCCTGCCATCCTCCTCCCGTCGAGGGATATTCCTGACCGCCGTCCGCAACCCTCCTACCCACCTCGTCCCCCGCCGTCGCCGCGCCGGTGGCGACCGGTGGAAGGACCTGCACAGGGCCGGCCGCAGGCGCAGGCGGCCTACCAGAGCGGCTACCACGGCGGGCGGGACCAGTTCGGCCGGGTGGTGCTCAACCCGGCCGGCATCGACCTGGCCGACGGGACGTTCTGGGACGGGCTGCGGCTCACCACCAACGCCTGGATGGACGTGGCGTACCTGTGGACCGGGACCGGGCCGCGCGGGGTGGTCGGCGACGGCCCGCTGAACATCCGCACCGGCGCGAGCACCGCCTACCCGGTGCGCGGGCTGGCCGCCCGCTTCGCGTACGTGCCGATCCAGTGCTACGTGACCGGCCAGACGGTCGCCGGCCCGTACCGGACCACCAATCGGTGGAACCGGCTGGCCGGCGGGCAGTACGTCAGCCACGCGTACATCTCGGCGGTGTGGGGCGGCACGGTGCCGGCCTGCTGAACCTCCCGTGCCGGGCCGGCCAGCCCCGGCCCGGCACGGGTCAGGGCCGCTCGTCCGGGCGCGCCGGGCGGACGATGTCCTGGTAGCGCGGGTGGCTGGCGCCGTAGATGGCGAAGTTGAGCCGGGCGTGCGACAGGCTCAGCTCGCCGTTCGGGCCGCCGCGCACCACATCGGCGTCGGCGTCGTTCTGACCGTCGTCCGTCCAGAAGCACACCGGACAGGTGCCACCACCGGTCCGCGAGGCGCAACAGGGACAGGCCACGGGAACCCACTGCTCACCCACCCGGGCAGCATTCCACAGTCGATGAACGGTCGGCGGCCGGGAGGCCGGTTCCGGCGCCCCGTCCGGCGCGGTCGACGCCGACGCGGGCGGACAGCCGCCGGCCGATCCGCGCGGGCCGGGACCGACCGGCGGTCAGCCGGCGTCCGGGGCGGTGACCCGGAGCAGGTCGCCGGGCGCGACCCCGAGCAGGTCGGCGGCCCGGCCGCCGTTAACTGCCACCGCCACCAGGCCGGCCGAGTCGGCGTGCACCACCAGCCCGCCGGCCGGGGCGTCGCCGAAGGTCCGGCCGCGCACCGCGTCCCGCCCGGCCACCCGCACCCCGCCGGGCAGCGACCCCAGCAGCTCCGCCGGCGCGGCGAGCTGCACGTTGCCGAAGTGGTCAACGGTCAGCACCTCGGCGGTGAACCCGGCCGGCCCGCGATCGAGCACCGGCGCGGGCAGCCGGACCAGGGTCGCCGGGTCGACGGCCGGGCCGGCGTCGGCCAGCGGCGCGCCGAGCGCGAGCCGGGCCGCCACCGGCGCGAAGACGTCCCGGCCGTGGAAGGTGTGCGACACCCGCGGCGCCAGCCAGCCGGGGTCGGCCAGCTCGACGGCGGCGGTGATCCCGCCCAGCGCCGCCGCGGCGTCGATCAGCAGGCCGTTGTCCGGCCCGACCAGCAGCCCGCCCGGGGTGGCCAGCCCGACTCCCCGGCGCGCCGTGCCGACCCCCGGGTCCACCACCGCCACGTGCACCCCGGCCGGCAGGTGCGGCACGGTCTGCGCGAGCACCGCCGCGCCCCGGCGCACGTCGCCCGCCGGGACCAGGTGGGTCACGTCGATCACCCGCGCCGCCGGCGCGAGCCGGGCGATCACGCCGTGGCAGGCGGCCACGAAGCCGTCGGCGAGTCCGTAGTCGGTGGTCAGCGAGATCCACGGGGTCGGTGCCATGCCGGCAGGGTAGTTCCTCCGTCCCGGGGCCTGCCGTGCCAGCCGTTGGGCCGTGGGTCGGTCAGCCGCCGCCGGGGGCCAGGCGCAGCCCCAGGATCAGCTCGTCGTGCAGCGGGATGCCGTTCTCCCCGACCGTCGGGATGGTCGGCTTGAGCCGGCGGGCCCGGTCCACCGCGCCCCGGTCCACGCCCACCAGCCGCAGCCCCCGCCGCTGGTAGAAGCGCAGCGCCCGCAGGTTGTCGTTGGTGGTGATCAGCCAGAGCCGCGCCGCTGCCGCGGCCCGGGCGGTCTCGGTCGCCGCGGCCAGCAGCGCCGTGCCGACGCCGCCGCCCGGGGTCGCCGCGACCACGCTGACCACCTCCAGGCCGTCCGCGTCGGTGTGGTGGGCGAGTGCCCCGACCACGGCGCCGGCACCGTCCACCGCCACCAGGGTGGGCAGCGTACGCAGGTCGTAGCGGGTGTCGTGGGCGATCACGTACGGCCCGCCCCACTCGCGCTCGTGCAGCGCGTCGACCGCCGCCCGGTCCCCGGCTTCCGCCGGACGTACCCGTGGCTCGCTCATCCCGTCTCCCGTCCCCGATCGGCCCGGATCGTACCGACACCGCCGCCGACCGGGCCCACCCGTTCACGCCGGCCCTGCGGGCGGCTCCGTCGAGGTGCGGTCGGTCGACAAGGCGGGCGTGCTGGCAGATATGGGACAGCGGCACTGGCCGACCGGCCACTGCCGGGACCGGAAGCGGGTTGGGCAGACTGCCGGGGTGACCAACCGGAAGCTGGCCGCCGTCGCGGTGCTCCTGATCGCCGCCAGCCTGACCGCCGCCTGCGGCGACGACGCCCGCGACCGGTCGGGTGCCGCTGGCGCCCCCGCCTCGACCGGCGCGCAGGACGTCGCTTCCCCGACCGCGACCGGCGCCGCGACGACGACCGTGCCCGGCGGCGTGACCGCGACCGTCCCGCCGGGCGGCGCGGCGCCGGTGGGGCCGAGCCCCACCGGGTCCACCGAACGCCGCCCGGCCAGCCCGTCGCCGGTGGTGCTTCCCGCCCGGCCGGCGGGGGCGCCCGGTGCCCGGCAGGTCGTCGCCGCCTTCCAGGCCGCCGGGCTGAAGGCGGCCAACCCGCGGGACCGCTCCGTCGACTGCGGGCCGGACGGTCTCGGGCTGGGCTGCTCGGAGATCGTGGGGACCGACGGGGTGACGGTCTACGTCTTCCCGGACGAGACCAGCGCCGGCGACATCGCGGAGACCTGGGGCGGCCAGTCGTTCCGGCGCGGCGCCGTGGTGCTCAACTACCTGGAGGCGAAGACTCCCGCCGCCGACCGCGCCAGATACGAGCGGGTGCTCACCACCCTGCGCTGACCGGCCCGCGCCGGCCTCCGGCCCGGTTCGCTGACCGGCCCGCGCCGCGACGGTGCTGCCCGGGTGGCGCCGTCCTGGCCCGCGTCGTGCTCGCGGACGGGCGCGAACCCGGGTGGCTGGCCGGTCGGTCAGCCGCGCAGGCGCAGCCCGCGCGGGGTGGTGCGGAAGCCGGCCGCGGTGAGCGCATCGCGCAGCGGCGAGGAGTGCACCGCCTCGCCGTCGGCCCGCTCCACCGACATCGCGCCCAGCGCTCCGGAGTGCACCGCGTCGGCGAGCGCCTTGCCGGCCGCGGCGAGCGCGTCGGCGTCGTCGGTGAAGGAGAGGATGGTCCGCCCGCCCCGCTCCACGTAGAGCACCAGGTCGCCGCCGACCAGCACCACCAGCGCGCCCGCCTTGCGGCCCGCCCGGTGCCCGGTGGCCGGCGCCGCCCCGTCGCCCGAGTCGACCGCCCGCTCCGGCCAGGGCAGCGCCGCGCCGTACGGGTTGGCCGGGTCGGTGGCGGCGAGCACCAGCGTCGGCCCCCCGCCGCGGCCGCGCCCGCCGCCGGCCGGCTCGGCCAGCGCCCGGATCCGGTCCACCGCGCCGGGCACCGCGAACTGCGCCGCGCCCAGCCCCTCCACGAAGTAGCCCCGCCGGGCGGCGCCGCGCTCCTCGAGCGCGGAGAGCACCGGGTAGACGGCGGCGAAACCGCCCGCCACCTGTTCGGCCACCACCGCGCCCCGGGTGACCACCCCGTGCCGCTCGAGCAGCACGTCGGCCAGCGCCGCCGCCCGGCGGGTCGGGTCGGTGTCGCGGTCGGGCAGCCGGGACCAGCGGCCGGCGACGGTGGGTGGGCCGCCGCGGGTCGGCAGCGCCACCCGGCCGGGGCGCCGGTAGCGGGTGCGCGGCGCGGTCGGCCGGGACCGGTGCGCGCCGCCGCCGCCGAGCGCCGCGCGCAGCGGGGCCAGCGTGTCGTTGGTGAGGTGACCGGCCCAGACCAGGTCCCAGATGGCGGCGGCCAGCGCGGCGTCGTCGGTCGAGCCGACCCGGTCGGCCAGCGAACGGAAGAACAGCGCCTGCCCGTCGCCGAGCGCGTCCAGCACGGCGTCGTGCAGCGGGGTACGGGTGAGCGCCTCGTCCGGCGGTGGGAGCAGCAGCGGCGCGGCGTCCGCGTACGCCAGGGTGACCCAGCCGTCCCCGCCGGAGATCGCTCCCGAGCCGGCCCAGAGCACCTCGCCGCTGGCGCAGAGCTCGTCGAGCTGGGCGGGGGAGTAGTCGGCGACCCGTCCGGGCAGCACCAGCCGCTCGAGCGCCGAGGCCGGGACCGCCGCCCCCTGCAACTGCTCGATCGCGGCAGCCAGCGCCTCCACCCCGCGCGCCGACGAACCCACCTGCTGCCAGCGGGGCAGGAACGCGGCCAGCGCCCGGGGCGGCACCGGCTCGATCTCCCGGCGCAGCGCCGCGAGCGACCGGCGGCGCAGCAGGCGCAGCACCTCCGCGTCGCACCACTGGGTGCCGACGGTGTCCGGGGCGAACTCGCCGGAGACCACCCGGCCGGTGGCGCCCAGCCGGCGCAGCGCCTGCTCCACCACGAACACCCCGAGCCCGAACCGGGCCGCGCAACTGGCGGTGGCGAACGGGCCGTGGGTACGGGCGTAGCGGGCGACCAGGTCGCCCAGCGGGTCGGCGACCGGTTCGAGGTACGCCTCGGCCACCCCGACCGGCAGCGCCACGCCGAGCGCGTCGCGCAGCCGGCCGGCGTCCTCGACGCCGACCCACCGCTCCTGGCCGGCGATGCGGACCCGCAGCACCCGCCGGGCCGCCGCCAGCTCGGTGAGCCAGTCGACCGGCGCGCCGCGCTCGGCCAGCTCGTCGGTGGTCAGGTCGCCGACCAGGCGGAGCAGCTCGACCACGTCCTCCGGGTCGCGCGCGCGGCGCTGCTCGGTCAGCCAGCGCAGCTGCCGCTCGGTCTCGGCCAGCACCGCCGGGTCGAGCAGTTCGCGCAGGTCGACCCGGCCGAGCAGCTCGCCGAGCAGGGCGGAATCCAGGGCCAGCGCGGCGGCCCGGCGCTCGGCCAGCGGGGCGTCGCCCTCGTAGAGGAAGGCGCCGACGTAGCCGAAGAGCAGCGACCGGGCGAACGGCGATGGCTGCGCCGTCTCCACCTCGACCAGCCGCACCTTCCGGGCGGTCAGGTCGCGCATCAGCTCGGCCAGCGCCGGCTGGTCGAAGACGTCCTGCAGGCACTCCCGAGCGGCCTCCAGGGTGACCGGGAACTCGGCGTACTCGCGGGCGACGTCGAGCAGTTGGGCGGCCCGCTGGCGCTGCTGCCACAGCGGCTGGCGGCGGCGCGGATCACGGCGGGGCAGCAGCAAGGAACGCGCCGCGCACTCCCGGAACCGGGCGGCGAAGAGCGCGGAGGTGCCGACCGACTCCTCGACCAGCTGGGCGATCTCGTCCGGGTCGAAGACCACCACGTCGGCGCCGGGCGGCTCGTCGGCGGTGTCCGGCAGCCGGACGACGATGCCGTCGTCGGCGGGCATCACCTGCGCGTCCACCCCGTAGCGCTCGGCCAGCCGGCGCCCGATGGCCAGCGCCCAGGGCCCGTTGACCCGGGCGCCGAGCACGCTGTGCACGGCCAGCCGCCAGTCGCCCAGCTCGTCGCGGAACCGTTCCACCACGACGGTACGGTCGTCCGGCAGGGCGCGGGTGGCGGCCCGCTGCTCGCGCAGGTAGGCCATCAGGTTGCCGGCGGCCCAGTCGTCCAGCCCGCCGGCGCGCAACGCGGCGACCGCCGTCTCGTCGTCCTGGCGCAGCAGGCTGCGCACCCGGGCGCCGATCGCCCGGCCCAGCTCCACCGGCCGGCCCAGCTGGTCGCCCTTCCAGAACGGCATCTTCGCCGCCTGCCCGGGGGCCGGCGAGACCAGCACCCGGTCGGGGGTGATCTCCTCGATCCGCCACGATGAGGAGCCGAGCAGGAAGACGTCGCCCACCCGGGACTCGTAGACCATCTCCTCGTCCAGCTCGCCGACCCGGGCGGCGCGCTCGGCGCCGGCCAGGAAGACCCCGAAGAGGCCGCGGTCGGGGATGGTGCCGCCGCTGGTCACCGCGAGCCGCTGGGCGCCGGGCCGGCCGGTGAGCAGGTCGGTGGCGCGGTCCCAGACCAGCCGGGGCCGCAGCTCGGCGAACGCGGTGGACGGGTAGCGGCCGGAGAGCATGTCGAGCACCGCGTGCAGTGCCGAGTCGGGCAGCTCGGCGAAGGGAGCGGCCCGGCGGACCACGACCGCCAGGTCGCCGACCCGCCACGGCTCCAGCGCCACCATCGCGACGATCTGCTGGGCCAGCACGTCCAGCGGGTTGCGCGGGTAGTGCAGCTCCTCGATCGCGCCGCCGGCCATCCGCTCGGCGACCACGGTGCAGGAGAGCAGGTCGCCCCGGTGCTTCGGGAAGACCACGCCGCGGGAGACCGCGCCCACCTGGTGGCCGGCCCGGCCGACCCGCTGCAGCCCGGCGGCCACACTCGGCGGCGCCTCGATCTGCACCACTAGGTCGACGGCGCCCATGTCGATGCCGAGCTCCAGGCTGGAGGTGGCCACCACGGCGGGCAGCTGCCCGGACTTGAGCGCCTCCTCGATCTGCTTGCGCTCCTCGCGGGAGACGCTGCCGTGGTGGGCGCGGGCGATCACCGGTGGGGCGCCAGCCACCGCGCCGGCCTGGGCCATCAGCTCCGCGGGCAGCCGCCCGCCGTGTCCGCCGCCGGGGCCGCCCGATCCGCCGCCGCTGCCGCCCGGCCTGCCGTCGCCGGCGGTCGGCGCGCCGGCTGTCTCCTCGACGGCGAGTTCGTTGAGCCGGGCGCAGAGCCGCTCGGCGGAGCGGCGCGAGTTGGTGAAGACGATGGTCGACCGGTGCGCCCGGATCAGCGCGAGGACCCGTTCCTCCACGGCCGGCCAGATCGACGCGCGGCGCGGCCCCGGCCCGCCGAGGTCGTCCTCGGGCGGCTGCTCCTGCTCGTCGAGGCGGGTCATGTCCTCCACCGGGACCTCGACGGTGACCTCGATCGTCTTGGCGGTGGGCGGGGTGACCACGTCGACCGGCCGGGCCCCGCCGAGGAACCGGGCACAGGCGTCGATCGGCCGGACGGTGGCGCTGAGGCCGATCCGCTGGGCCGGGGCGGGCAGCAGCTCGTCGAGGCGCTCGAGGGAGAGCGCCAGGTGGGCGCCGCGCTTCGTGCCGGCCACCGCGTGCACCTCGTCGACGATGACCGTCTCGACCCCGCGCAGCGAATCGCGGGCGGCGGAGGTGAGCAGCAGGAACAGCGACTCGGGCGTGGTGATGAGGATGTCCGGCGGGGTGCGGGCGAAGGCGCGGCGCTCGTCGGTGGGGGTGTCGCCGGTGCGCATCCCGACGGTGATCTCGGGTGGGGCGACGCCGAGCCGGGTCGCGGCCTGCCGGATGCCGGTGAGGGGAGTGCGCAGGTTGCGCTCGACGTCGACTGCGAGCGCCTTGAGCGGACTGACGTAGAGCACTCGGCAGCGGTGCCGGGGCTCGGCCGGGGCCGGCTCGCGGGCCAGCCGGTCCAGCGACCAGAGGAACGCGGCGAGCGTCTTGCCGGAGCCGGTGGGCGCCACCACCAGGGCGTTGCGCCCGGCGGCGATCGATCGCCAGGCGCCGGTCTGCGCCGCGGTGGGGGCGGCGAAGGCGGCGGTGAACCACTCCCGGGTGGCCGGGCCGAAGCCGGCGAGCGCCCGGGTCGCGTCGGCCCCGCCCGGCCGCTCGCCCGGTTGCTCCGCCGGACCGTCGCCGCCTCGCACCTTTGCCACGCACCCATCCTGCCCCGCAGGTGTGACATGCCGCCCGCGCCGGGCAGGGAATCTGTCCTGGTCCGGCTCATACGCGACGGATGCGACGTTGAACGCGGTAAGTCTTACTTAACTGCTTGCTAGCGCAGCGCAACATAAAGTAACTTCACACGCAACGCGCGGCGGGCGGAGGGGTCGGATGGCGGTCGAGCAGCGGAGCTTCGAGCCCGGCACCGACGTGCTCATCCGCAAGGTCGACAGTCATCTCGCCGCCGTCCGGGCCGGCCTGACCGGCCCCGAGCTGGAGCTGGCCGAGCGCCTCGCCGAGTGCCTGCGCGAGCTGGTGGTCTCCACCGCCCAGGCCAGCGCCGCCGACCGCGGCCAGGTTCGCGCCGCGGTGCACTTCTTCGTGCTTCGCCGGGAGAGCCGGGGCCGGCTGCTCTCGGTCCGGTCGCTCACCGCCGCCCAGCGGGTGGTGAACCGGGTGGTGCGCCAGCTCGGCCGCCCCGACCTGCTGGTGGAGGCCCGCTGGGACCGGCCGGTCCGGGAGCCCGCCGTGCCCGCCGCCGACGTCGCCCTCCACTGACACCCGACGCCGGCCGCCGCCGTGACCCACCACCCCCGCGCGCACCCGGCGCTGTCGCCGGCCGCCGCTTGATCTTCTGTCGCTCGGCAGGTCCGGCGGTCCCTCGGTGACCTGCCCGCCAGCAGACGATCACGAGAGGCCCCACAGGGGCACGGCGTGGGGCCCGGCGGGTGAATTCCGGTAAAACCGCCCGTCGGGCGGCGATCTGGCGTCTGATCGCTCGTAGGCGCCGTCCCGCCTCAGCCGGTGCCGCTGCCACCTCGACCTGGAGTGCGGGTGCTCGTACTGCTGATCCTCCACCTCGTGGCGGCCCTCGTCGCGCCGCTGCTCGTCCGGTGGTGGGGACCGCGTGCCTGTTACCCCCTCGCGCTGGCGCCGGCCGCCGCGTGCGGCTGGGCCCTGGTCCGGACGCCCGCGGTGCGCGACGGTGGTGCGGTGGTCGAGACGTACCCCTGGCTCGACCAGCTCGGGCTGGAGCTGGCGCTGCGGCTGACCACCCTCTCCTGGCTGATGACCCTGCTGGTGGGCGGGATCGGCGCCCTGGTGCTGATCTACAGCGCCCGCTACTTCGCGCCGGGCTCGCTGGGGCTGGCCCGGTTCGCCGCGGTCCTGGTGGCCTTCGCCGGGGCCATGCTCGGCCTGGTCCTCGCCGACGACCTGCTGCTGCTCTACACCTGCTGGGAACTCACCACGGTCTTCTCGTACCTGCTGATCGGGCACAGCACCGAGCGGCGCTCCAGCCGCTGGGCGGCCGCCCAGGCGTTGACCGTGACCACCCTCGGCGGGCTGGCCATGCTGATCGGGTTCGTCATGCTCGGCGAGCACGCCGGCAGCTACCGCTGGTCGGCGATCGCCGCCGGGTCGCTGCCCGGCGGGGCGTACCTGGGCACGGCGGTGGTGCTGATCCTCGTCGGGGCGCTGGCCAAGTCGGCGGTGCTGCCGTTCAACACCTGGCTGCCGGTGGCCATGGCGGCGCCCACGCCGGTCAGCGCGTACCTGCACGCGGCGGCGATGGTGAAGGCCGGCGTCTACCTGATCGGGCTGCTCGCGCCGGTGCTCGCCGCCGCCGCCCCGTGGCGCCCCGTGGTGCTGGTCGCCGGCCTGGCCACCCTGGTCGTGGGCGGCTGGGCGGCGCTGCGGCAGACCGACCTGAAGCTGCTGCTGGCGTACGGGACGGTCAGCCAGCTCGGGCTGCTGGTGGCGGTTACCGGGGCGGGCACCCCGGACGCGGCACTGGCCGCCGCCGCGATGCTGCTCGCGCACGCGCTGTTCAAGGCGGCGCTCTTCCTCGTCGTCGGCATCATCGACCATCGGACCGGCACCCGGGACCTGGCCGAGTTGTCCGGGCTGGGCCGCAACGCTCCGCTGCTGGCGACCGTGGCGGTGCTCGCCGCGGCGTCGATGGCCGGGCTGCCGCCGCTGGTCGGGTTCGTCGCCAAGGAGGCGGTGCTCGCCGCGTTCACCGACCGGCCGCTCGCCCTCGCCGCGCTGGTCGCCGGCACCGCGCTCACCGTCGCGTACAGCGCCCGGTTCGTCTGGGGCGCGTTCGCCACCCGGCCGGGGGTGCCGGCGACCGACGTCGGGCGGGCCGCGCCGTCGTTGCTGGTCCCGCCCGCCCTGCTGGCCGGCGCAGGGCTGGTCGCCGGTCCGGCCGCGGGCGTGCTGGACGGCCTGTTCCTCCCGTACGCCGAACTCTTCGGCGCCGTCGGCGGGCACCTGGCGCTCTGGCACGGCCTGACCCCCGCGCTCGGCTTCTCCGCGCTGGCGGTGGCCGGCGGCGCGCTGCTCTTCGCGCTGCGCGGGCCGCTCGCCCCGGTGCTGGCCCGGCTGCGCGCGCCGGTGAACGGCAACGAGGGCTACGAGTGGGTGATCGGCCGCTTCGACCGGTTCGCCGACGACGTCACCGGTGCCACCCAGCGCGGCTCGCTGCCGCAGTACCTCGGCACCATCCTGGTCGCGCTGACCCTGGTGCCCGGCGGGGCGATGCTGCTCGCCCGGCCGTGGCAGGAGCGGATCGCGCTGTGGAACACCCCGCTGCAGGCCGTCGTGCTCCTGGTGATCAGCGTGGCGGCCGTGCTCGCGGTCAACGCCCGCCGTCGGTTGACCGCGATGCTGCTGGTCGGCACCACCGGCTACGGCACCGCGATGCTCTTCGTGCTCTACGGCGCGCCGGACCTGGCGCTGACCCAGTTCCTCGTGGAGACCGCCACCATCGCGATCTTCGTGCTGGTGCTGCGGCGGCTGCCGCAGATGTTCTCGGCCCGGCCGTTGCGGCGCAGCCGCCTGGCCCGCCGGGCGATCGGGGTGGCGGTGGGCGTGGTGACCGCGGGGCTGGCCCTGGTGGCCGCGAACGCCCGCCAGGCACCCGCCGTCGGGACGGCCTTCCCGGAACTGGCGGTCGGCGAGGGCTTCGGCCGCAACGTGGTCAACGTGACCCTGGTCGACATCCGGGCCTGGGACACGATGGGCGAACTGTCGGTGCTGGTGGTGGCGGCGACCGGGGTGGCCAGCCTGATCTTCGAGCGGTCCCGTACCGGGCCGCGGCCGCGGCGGCCGGAGCCGTCGGGCCGGCCGACCCGCCCGGACCGGCCGGTCTGGCTACGCGGCGGCGCCAGCCTCCAGGAGCGGCGCCGGTCGCTGGTGCTGGAGGTGGTCACCCGGCTGATCTTCCACACCGTGGTGATCTTCTCCCTGTTCCTGCTCTTCTCCGGGCACAACGCGCCGGGCGGCGGCTTCGCCGGCGGCCTGGTGGCGAGCCTGGCGCTGGTCGTGCGGTACCTGGCCGGCGGCCGGTACGAGCTGGCCGAGGCCGCCCCGGTCGGCGCGGGCACGGTGCTCGGCGCCGGGCTGGCCGTCTCGGTGGGCAGCGGGGTGATCGCCCTGGCGGCCGGCGGATCGGTGCTGCAGAGCGCGCGGATCGACCTGTCGCTGCCGGTGATCGGCGAGTTCTACCTGGTCACCTCGCTCTTCTTCGACATCGGTGTCTATCTGGTGGTGGTCGGGCTGGTGCTGGACATCCTGCGCAGCCTCGGCGCCGAGGTGGACCGGCACATCGAGGCAACCGGCCGCTCCGGGGCCGGGCTGGCCGTCGAGCGCGAGGGGAAGCGGCCGTGACGGGCACCGGGGCGGGGCCCACCCTGGCGCTGGTGCTCGCCATCGGCGTGCTCGTCGCCTGCGGGGTGGCCCTGCTGCTGGAGCGCAGCCTGACCCGGATCCTGCTCGGCGTCATCATGCTCGGCAACGGGGTCAACCTGCTCATCCTGCTCGGCGGCCGGCCGGGTGCGCCGCCGTTGGTGGGCGCCGCCCCGAACGACGCGATGAGCGACGCCCTGGTGCAGGGCCTGGTGCTCACCGCCATCGTCATCACCTTCGGGTTCACCGCGTTCCTGCTGGCGGTCAGCTACCGGAGCTGGTACCTGACCGGCGACGACGAGGTGCCGGACGACCTGGAGGACCGGCAGATCCGGCGGCGGGCCGAGCGCGACGAGGTGGTCCCGGCCGACCTCGGCGGCGAGGGTCCGAACGGAGACCCCGAGCAGGTCGACCCCGAGCCGCCGCGCCGGCCGCCGGAACCGGACGGCGGGCGATGACCGGGTCCGCGGTGCCCCGGCCGGGGCGGGGCGCACGGTGAGCTGGCTGGTGCCGCTGCCGGTGGTGGTGCCGCTGCTGGGCGCGGCGCTGACCCTGATGCTGGCCGGGTGGCCCGGCCTGCAACGGGTGATCAGCGTGGCCTGCCTGACCGTCACCCTGGCGGTGGCCGTGGCGCTGCTGGTGCAGGCGTACCGGCACGGGCCGGTGGTGACGCAGATCGGGGCCTGGCCGGCACCGGTGGGCATCGTGCTGATCGCCGACCAGTTGGCGGGGCTGGTGCTGGTGGTCTCCTCGGCGGTGACCCTCTGCGTGCTGCTCTACTCCATCGGCCAGGGCCAGAGCGACCTGGGCGAGACCACGCCGGTGACCATCTTCCACCCCACCTACCTGGTGCTGACCGCCGGCGTGACGAACGCGTTCCTGGCCGGGGACCTGTTCAACCTCTTCGTCGGCTTCGAGATCCTGCTCGCCGCGAGCTTCGTCCTGATCACCCTCGGCAGCACCGAGGCGCGGATCCGCACCGGCTCGACGTACGTGGTGGTCAGCATCCTGTCCTCGATGGTGTTCCTGACCGCGGTCGGCCTGGTGTACGCGGCGACCGGCACCGTCAACCTGGCCCAGCTCGCCCACCGGCTGGACGACCTGCCGGCGGGCGTACGGCTGATGCTGGAGCTGACGCTGCTGCTCGCCTTCGGGATCAAGGCGGCGGTCTTCCCGCTGTCGGCGTGGCTGCCGGACAGCTACCCGACCGCGCCCGCGCCGGTCACCGCGGTCTTCGCCGGCCTGCTCACCAAGGTCGGCGTGTACGCGATCATCCGGGTCGAGACGCTGCTCTTCCCGGGCGGCGACGCGGGCCGGCTGCTGCTGGTGGTGGCGGGGCTGACCATGATCGTCGGGATCCTGGGCGCGGTGGCCCAGTCCGATCTGAAGCGGCTCTTCTCGTTCACCCTGGTCAGCCACATCGGTTACATGATCTTCGGGGTGGCGCTGGGCACCGTCGCCGGCCTCACCGGTGCGATCTTCTACGTGCTGCACCACATCACCATCCAGACCACGCTCTTCCTGGTGGTCGGCCTGGTCCAGCTCCGGGCCGGGAGCACCGACCTGCGCCGCATCGGGGGCCTGGCGCGGCTCGCCCCGCTGCTCGCGGTGATCTTCTTCGTGCCGGCGATGAACCTGGCCGGCGTCCCGCCGTTCTCCGGCTTCCTCGGCAAGCTCAGCCTGTTCCAGGCCGGGGTGGCGGCCGGCGGTCCGCTGCCCGCCGCGCTGGTGGCGGCCGGCGCGCTGACCAGCCTGCTCACCCTCTACGTGGCCTCCCGGGTGTGGAACATCGCCTTCTGGCGGGCGCCCCGGCTGGCCACCGAGGAACCGGCCGTCCGGCTGCCCCGCCTGATGGTGGGGGCCACGGTCGCCCTGGTCGCCCTCGGCCTGGCGATGACCGCGGTGGCCGGCCCGCTCTTCGCCGTCACCGCCGACGCGGCCGCGGACCTGCGGCAACGCACGCCGTACGTGCGGGCCGTGCTGCCGGAGGGGGCGCCGTGAGCGCGGAGCCGGTCCGCGCCGACCAGGAGGCGCGCGGCCGGGTCGTCCGCTGGCGGGACCAGCTGATCACGTACGGCTGGCTGGTGCTGATCTGGATGCTGCTCTGGGGCGACTTCTCCTGGGGCAACCTGCTGGGCGGGCTGCTGGTCGGCGGGGCGGTGCTGGTCTTCTTCCCGCTGCCGCCGGTGGCCTTCGCCGGCCGGCTGCGGCCCGGGCCGCTGGTGCTGTTCGTGGTCCGCTTCGCCGGCGAGCTGGTCAGGGCCAGCGTGCACGTCGCCCGGATCGCCGTGCAGCCCGGCTACCGGCCCCGGTCCGGGATCATCGCGGTGCGGCTGCGGGTGCGTACCGACCTGAACCTGGCCCTCACCGCCGAGGTGATCTCGCTGGTGCCCGGGACGCTGATCGTGGAGGTGGACCGGGACACCGGAACCCTCTACGTGCACGTGCTCGACGTCCGCGGCCCGCAGGACCTGACCGACAGCCGGGAGCGGATCCTCGCCGTCGAACGGCGGCTCGTCCGGGCCGTCGGCTCGGCCGCGGAGCTGCGCCGGGTGCAGACCGACTCCGTACCGGAGGGAGACCGACCGTGACCACGATCCTCGCCGCCGTCCTCACCCTGCTGTTCTCGGTGACCGCACTGCTCGCGCTGGTCCGGCTGTACCGGGGCCCGTCCCTGCTGGACCGGGTGATCGCGGCCGACATGCTGCTGGCCACCATGGTCGGCGCGGTCGGCGCCGAGGCGGCGGTCAACCGGCACGCCACCACCCTGCCGGTGCTGGTGGTGCTCTCGCTGCTCGGCTTCGTGGGCGCGGTGTCGCTGGTCCGCTTCGCCGTCCGGGAGGAGTCCTGATGCTCGCCACCCTCGCCGACTGGGTGGGCGCCGGCTGCCTGGTGGCCGGCGCGCTGCTCAGCCTGGCCGCCGGGATCGGCCTGCTGCGCTTCCCGACCGTGCTGGACCGGATGCACGCGGCCACCAAGCCGCAGACGCTCGGGGTGTTGCTGCTGCTCGTCGGGCTGGCGCTGCGGCTGCGCGACCCGGAGGACCTCGGCATGGTGGCGCTGGTCGGGATCTTCCAGATGACCACCGCCCCGGTCGCCGCGCAGATGATCGGCCGCGCCGCGCACCGCACCGGTCGGGTCGACCCGAGCCTGCTCGAGGTCGACGAACTCGCCGACCGCTGACCGGGCGCGGCACCCGCCGGGCTCCGCCGTCCGGGTGGTCCGTCCCCGCGCCCTCGCGCCGCCGCCCGCGTGATCCGTCCCACCGCGTCCCAATTCCGGGACTGCGGCGATTCTGCGTCTTGCGTCTTGCCGGGGTCCGGCTCCCACTGCACGCTTCGCAGTGATGGCCATCGATCAATGGCCGCCACCCGGTCGCCGCCCACCCGGCGGGACCGGACCACCCCACCCCGGAGGACCCATGAGCTCCCGTACCCCCCGTCCCGCCTGGCTGGCCGGGTTGGCCGTCGCGGCCGCGACCGCGCTGACCGCCACCGCGGCGGCCGCCGCGCCGACGGCCCCGGCGCCCACCGACGTGCCGGCCACGCTCGCCGCCGCCCCGGACATCCCGCTGGCCAACCTGAAGGCCCACCTCACCCAGTTCCAGTCCATCGCCACCGCCAACGGCGGCAACCGGGCGCACGGCCGGCCCGGCTACCTGGCCTCGGTCAACTACGTGAAGGGCCAGCTCGACGCGGTCGGGTTCACGACCACGGTGCAGTCGTTCAGCTACAACGGCGCCACCGGCTACAACCTGATCGCCGACTGGCCCGGCGGCGACCCGAACGCCGTGGTGATGACCGGGGCCCACCTGGACAGCGTCACCGCCGGGCCGGGCATCAACGACAACGGCTCCGGCTCGGCGGCCATCCTCGAAGTGGCGCTCGCGGTGGCCCGCAGCGGGTTCACCCCCGCCAAGCACCTGCGGTTCGCCTGGTGGGGCGCGGAGGAACTGGGCCTGCGCGGGTCCCGGCACTACGTGAACAGCCTGCCGACGGCCGAGCGCGCCAGGATCGCGCAGTACCTGAACTTCGACATGGTCGGCTCACCCAACGCGGGCTACTTCGTCTACGACGGCGACAACTCCGACGGCGTGGGCTCCGGCCCCGGCCCGGCCGGCTCCGCCCAGATCGAGCAGACCATCCAGGCGTACTTCACCTCGATCGGGGTGCCGACCCGGGGCACCGACTTCGACGGCCGCAGCGACTACGGGCCGTTCATCGGCGTCGGCATCCCGGCCGGCGGCACCTTCACCGGCGCCGAGGGGATCAAGTCGAGCGCCCAGGCGTCGCTCTGGGGCGGCACCGCCGGTCAGGCGTTCGACCCCTGCTACCACCGCTCCTGCGACACCACCGGCAACATCAACGACACCGCGCTGGACCGCAACGCCGACGCGATCGCGTACACGGTGTGGACGCTGGCCGGGGCCGGGACGCCGCCGGGCAGCACGGTCTGGAGCGACACCTTCGAGACGGCGACCGGCTGGACGGCCAACCCGTCCGGCACCGACACCGCCACCCTGGGCCAGTGGGAGCGCGGCGACCCCGCCACCACCACCAGTTCGGGCGTGACCACCCAGCTGGGCACCGCGGTCAGCGGCAGCTACGACCTGGTCACCGGGGCGGCCGCGGGCAGCAGCGCCGGCGCGTACGACCTCGACGGCGGGGTGAGCAGCATCCGCTCGCCGGCGATCACGCTGCCGGCCACCGGCACGCTCACCCTCTCGTTCTCCTGGTACCTCGCCCACCTGAACAACGCCAGCAGCGCCGACTACCTCCGGGTGCGCGTGGTCGGCGCCAGCACCGTCACCGCGCTGACCGCCACCGGGGCGGCGAGCAACCGGGCGGCGTCCTGGCAGAGCGCCAGCGCCGACGTCTCGGCGCTGCGCGGCCAGACGGTCCGCATCCTGGTCGAGGCCGCGGACGCCAGCGGCGCCAGCCTCGTCGAGGCGGCCGTGGACGACATGACGGTCACCCAGAGCTGAACCGGGCGAAGGGCCCCCGGGACCCGAAACGGACGAGCGGGGGCCCTTCCGCACACCTTCAGCGGACGTCCAGCCGACGCGGATAAAATGGCGGCATGATCGACTCCTCTGCCCAGGAGGGCAGCAGTAGCCAGCCGGGTCGCGCCCGGCAGCTGACGACCCCGACGTCCCCGGGAGCCCTGAGCGGCCCGTGTTGATCGTCGTCGGTCTCCTTCTCATCATCGTGCTCACCGCCGCCACCGGTTACTTCGTGGCCCAGGAGTTCGGTTACGTCGCCGTGGACCGGGGCAAGCTCAAGCAGCTCGCCGACAACGGCGACCAGGCCGCCGCCCGGGCCCTGGAGGTCACCGGCCGGCTCTCCTTCATGCTCTCCGGCGCCCAGCTCGGCATCACGGTCACCGCGCTGCTGGTCGGTTACGTCGCCGAGCCGTTCCTCGGCGCCGGGCTGGCCGAGCTGCTCGGCCTGGCCGGCGTCTCCCGCGCCGTGAGCCTGCCGCTCTCCGTGGCGCTGGCCCTGGTCATCGCCACGGTGGTGCAGATGGTCCTGGGCGAGCTGGCGCCGAAGAACCTGGCCATCGCCCGGGCCGTGCCCATCGCCCGGGCGCTGAGCCGGTCCACTCTGATGTACCTCAGGATCGCCGGGCCGGTGGTCACCCTCTTCGACCGCTCCGCGGTCCGCCTGCTCCGCCGGGTCGGCATCGAGCCGATCGAGGAGCTGCCCAGCGGGGCCACCCCGGAGGACCTGGAGCAGATCATCGCCGAGTCCCGGGAGGAGGGGCGCCTCGACGCGGAGATGTCCACCCTGCTGGACCGGGGTCTCGACTTCCGCGAGCTGACCGCCGGCGAGGCCATGGTGCCGCGGGTCGACGTGCACACCGTACGCGCGCACGAGCCGGTCAGCCGGGTGGTCGAGCTGCTCGACACCGGCCACTCCCGGTTCCCGGTCCGCGGCGCCGAGGGCGTCGACGACCTGGTCGGCGTGGTCGGGATCGCCGACGTGCTCGGGGTGCCCCCGGCCCGGCGCGCGAGCACCCCGGTCGGAGCGGTGGCCGGCCCCCCGCTGCTGGTGCCGGAGACCCTGCCGCTGCCCACGGTGCTGGACCGGCTGCGCTCCGGCCACCGGCAGATGGCCTGCGTGGTCGACGAGTACGGCGGCTTCGCCGGCGTGATCACGCTGGAGGACATCGCCGAGGAGCTGGTCGGGCCGATCCGCGACGAGGACGACCCGCCGGAGCGCGCCCCGGCCCGCCAGGACGACGGCTCCTGGGTGGTGCCGGCCCGCTGGCGCATCGACGAGGTGGCCGACAGCACCGGCATCGCGCTGCCCGAGGCCCCCGAGTACGACACCCTCTCCGGCCTGGTGATGCGCGAGCTGGGCCGGGTGCCCGAGGTCGGCGACCGGCTGGAGATCACCCTGCCCGCCGACGGCGAGGACGGCGCGGTGGAGCCGCGCGCCCTGGTCGAGGTGCTCGCGGTCGACCGGCACGTGGCCGACTCGGTCCGGCTTCGGCTGGCCGAGCCGGGTGAGCGTCGGGAGGTGTCCGCGTGAGCCCCGGGGTGGCGCTGTTCAGCTCGGTGCTGCTGCTGGCGCTGAACGGGTTCTTCGTGGCCGCCGAGTTCGCCCTGGTGGCGAGCAAGCGGTACCGGCTGGAGCAGGCGGCCGCCACCGGTGGCCGGGCGGCCCGGGCCGCCCTGGACGGGGTGCGCGAGCTGTCGCTGATGCTGGCCGGCGCCCAGCTGGGCATCACCCTGTGCACGCTGGGCCTCGGCGCGCTCGCCGAGCCGGCGATCGAGCACCTGCTCAGCCCGCTGCTGCACGCGGTCGGCCTGCCCGACGCGGCGAGCCACGCGATCGCGCTGATCTTCGCGCTGAGCGTGGTCACCTTCCTGCACCTGGTGATCGGTGAGATGGCCCCGAAGTCCTGGGCGATCACCGACGCGGAGCGCTCGGCGATGCTGCTGGCGCTGCCGTTCCGGGCCTTCGCCCGGGTCTCCCGGCCGGTGCTCTCCGCGCTGAACGCCGTGGCCAACGCGATCCTGCGGCTGTTCCGGGTGAATCCCCAGGACCAGCTCGCCCAGGTGCACGGCCCGGACGAGCTGCGCATCCTGCTGGAGCAGTCCCGCGAGCACGGCCTGCTCGGCGCCGAGCAGCACCAGTTGCTGACCAGCATGCTGGAGCTGCAGGGCACCACCGTGGCGCAGGTGATGGAACCGTTCCACCGGATGGTGACGGTGCGCCGCGGCGACGCCGCCGGCCGGATCGAGCAGGTCAGCCGGGACAGCGGCCGCTCCCGCCTGGCGGTGCTGGACGCCGCCGGCGACGTCTGCGGCCTGGTGCACGTACGGGAGGCGGTGCGGGCCACCACCACCGGCCGGCCGGTCACCGCGGGGGACCTGATGACCGCCGCGTTCACCCTGCCGGCGACGGCCACGGTCACCGAGGCGGTGGCCGCGATGCGGGCTCGGCAGTCCCAGCTCGCGCTGGTCCGCAACGGCGGCGGCCCGGCCCGGCCGATCGGCTTCGTCGCGCTGGAGGACCTGCTGGAGGAGGTCATCGGCGAGTTCGACGACGAGACCGACCCGGTGCCGCGCGGGCGGCGGTTGCGGTGACGCCGGCCGGGTAAGCCGGCTCCGGCGGCGGGGCGGTCCCGCCCGGGCGGGGGCGGCGGCCCCGCGCCCGGTCCGCCGGGACGGGGGAGCGCGGTGCGGTTGACGGGGGTGTCGCCGGAGTCCGGCTGGACCGGGCTGACCGTGCAGACCGTCCTGGCCAACCCGAGCACCCGTCCCGGGCTGCGGCTGCCCGGCCGGATCACGGTCACCGCCGGCCGGTTCGACGTGCCGGTGCGGCACATCCGGCTCGGCCTGGTCACCACCGTCGAGCCGGACGACCCGGAGGCGCCCCGCCGCCTGGTGCAGTTCCACCAGGCGGCGGTCTGCGGCGCCTTCGTGGTGCGGGCCGGGCGGGCCCGGACCATGCCGTTCACGTTCCCGATGCCCTGGGAGACGCCGGTGACCATCTTCGGCGGGGTCCCGCTGCTCAGCCTGCGGATGGGGCTGCGGACCGAGGTGGCGATCGAGCCGCAGCTGGACCAGGGCGCGATGGTGCCAGTCTTCGTGCATCCGCTGCCCACCCAGGCGCACATCCTGGCCGCGCTGGACACGCTGGGCTTCCGGCTGCGCCAGGCCGGCCTGCTCGACGGCCGGCTGCCGGGGGTGGAGCAGGCGCTGCCGCTGCACCAGCGGTTGGGCTACTGGGTGGCGCCGCTCTACGCGGGGCCGCTCACCGAGCTGGAGCTGATCTTCGTGGCCAACTCGGCCGGTCTGGAGGTGCTCCTCTGGCTGGACCGCCGGCTGGCCCTGGCCGGGATCACCCACCAGAGCATCAGCCGGTTCCGGGTCTGGCACGTCGGCGCGGAGCGGCGGGACTGGGTGGCGACGGTGGACGGGTGGCTGCGGCACGCGATCAACCGGCACGCGGCCGCGGCGGCGCACGCCGACTGGTCCGCGAACATCACCGAGTCGGCGCACGTCAGCCGCCCACCCGACGAGCCGCTGCACCCCGGCTTCGGCCTCGGCGGCACCGCCGGCGGTGCCGGCATCGGCGGCGGCAGCGGCGACGGCACCTGACCCCGCCCCTGCTCCACTCCCCGCTCGGGGTCAGACGGTGGCGGTGGCGAGCTTGAGGCTGAAGGTGAGGAAGAGGGCGGCCACGCCGGTGGTGGCGCCGGCGGCAAGCCGCCGGCGCCGGCGGAACTGGGCGGCCAGGAAGGTGCCGGCGAAGATCAGCGCGGTCAGGTAGAGCGCGCTGGTGATCTGGGCGATCAGCCCGAGCAGCAGGAACGACAGCGCCGGCCAGGCGTACCCGGGGTCGACGAACTGGATGAAGAAGGAGATGAAGAAGAGGATCGCCTTCGGGTTGAGCAGGCTGATCACCAGTGCCTTGCGGAACGGGCTGCGCATCGCCGCCGGCTCCGCGGCGTCGATCAGCCGCGGCGTGCTCGGGTCGTTGCGGTCCCGCCAGCGCCGCCAGGCGCCGCGCAGCATGGTCAACCCCACATAGCCGAGGTACGCCGCGCCGGCGTACTTGACCACCAGGAACAGCGGCGGGTACGCCTGGAGCAGCGACGCCACCCCGGCGGCGGAGAGGAACATCAGCACCCCGTCGCCGACGAACACCCCGCCGGCCGCGCGGTAGCCGGCCGCCACGCCCCGCTGCGCGGCGGTGGAGAGCACGAAGAGTGAGTTGGGCCCGGGCAACAGGATGATCGCCACGGTGCCCAACACGTACGTCCAGAGGTCGGTGATGCCCAGCACGCCCGACATCATCACGCCACCGGCACCGTCCGGCGAAGCCTTTCCCGGAGCGTGACCTGTGCGTTCGGCCACTCGTCGACGGTCATCGAATACTGCACGGTGTCCCGCCACGAGCCGTCCGGACGGATCCGGTGCCTCCGCAGCACCCCCTCGCGGGACGCGCCGAGCCGCTCGATCGCCCGCTGCGAGCGCTCGTTGCGGATGTCGGTGTGCCAGACCACCCGTACCGCGCCCAGCTCCTCGAAGGCGCGGGTGAGCAGCAGCAGCTTCGCCTCGGTGTTGATCCCGGTCCGCCACCAGGGCCGGCCCAGGAAGGTGTGCCCGATCGCCACCGAGCGGCGCTCCGGGTCCACCTCGTAGAAGGAGGTGGTGCCGACCACCGCGCCGGTGACCGCGCAGCGCTGCACCCACGGCACCCGCTCGCCCCGCCGGTGCGCGGCCAGCGCGGCGGCGACCACCTCGGCGGTGCCGGCCGGGTCGGTGGGCAGCGGGCTGCTCAGGTGCCGCCAGACCTCCGGATCGGCGGTCGCGGCGTGCAGTTCGTCGGCGTGCGCGAGGTCGAGCGGTTCCAGCACGACGTGCTCGCCGCGCAGCACCGCCGGGTCGAGCCAGGGCGAGCGCTCCGGCCGCAGGTACGCCGGGACCGGGGCGGTGACACCGGCGTCCGGCTCGGGTACGCCGGCGGTGAGCCGCAGCGGCACCACCCCGGCCCAGTGCGGCAGGTCGAGGTCGGCCTCGTCGTCGCGGACGCCGCCGGCGCGGGCCCGCACCGAGACCTCGCGCAGCGGCAGGGCCAGCATGGCGGTCTCGGCCAGCTCCCGCCGGCTCGGCGGGCGGCTGTCCGCGCTGCGCCCGGCGCCGACCTTCTCCACCAGGGCGGTGAGCACCTCGGCCTTCTCCCGCTCGTCGGTGACCAGGCGGGCGGTGCCGTGCGCGACGACCGAGCGGTAGTTCGCGCTGTGGTGGAACTGGGAGCGGCCGTAGACCAGGGCGTCGAGCAGGGTGACCGCGACGCAGACCGGCAGCCCGTCGCCCCGGGCGGCGAGCAGTGGCCGGCTGCCGGTGGAGCCGTGCAGGTAGAGGGTGTCGCCGACGCGGACGTGCAGGGTGGGCAGCACCCGCGGCTCGCCGTCGACGGTGAACCCGAGCGCGCAGTGGTACGCCTCGTCCAGCACGGCGTGCGCGGCGGCGCGGTCGTAGCTCATCCGGTCCCGGGAGCGGCTGGCGGTGGTTCGGGGGGTCGGAGGGTACATGCTCCCGCCTTTGTTCTAGTACAATCTTGGATTTGTGTCAGCACGCTATCAGGTCACCGGTACGACGGCCGTCGAGATTTCGGCCAGCATCGAGTCCGGCATCCGGGCCGCCGATCTGCCGCCGGGGGCGGCGCTGCCGCCGGTCCGGGCGCTCGCCGCCGAGCTGACGGTCAGCCCGGCCACCGTCGCCCGGGCCTACCAGGACCTGCGCCAGCGCGGACTGGTCGTCACCGCCGGCCGGCACGGCACCCGGGTCCGGCCCCGCCCGCCGGTGGCGGCCCGCCGCTCGGCGCTGCGCCCGCCGCCGGTGCCCGGCCTGCGCGACCTGTCCACCGGGGAGCCCGATCCGGCGCTGCTGCCGCCGCTCGGCCCGCAGTTGGCCACCCTCGCCGCGGCGCCCGGCGCGCCGGTGAGCTACTCGGGTGCCGGGGTGCTCCCCGAGCTGGTCGAGGCGGCCCGCGCGCGGCTGGCCGCCGACGGCGTACCGGCCGACCAGCTGACCATCACCGGCGGCGCGCTCGACGGCATCGAGCGGCTGCTCGGGGCGCACCTGCGCCCCGGTGACGCGGTGGCGGTCGAGGACCCGGGCTGGGCGAACCTGCTCGACCTGGTGGCCGCCCTCGGGCTGCGCCCGATCGGGGTGCCGGTCGACGACGACGGCCCGCTGGTCGCGGGGGTCCGGTCGGCGCTCGCCGCCGGTGCCCGGGCGCTCGTGGTGACCAGCCGGGCGCAGAACCCGACCGGCGCGGCGGTCTCCGCGCACCGGGCGGCCCAGCTGCGCGACCTGCTCGCCGGCCGGCCCGACCTGCTGCTGATCGAGGACGACCACGCCGCCGAGCTGGCCCGCGTACCGCTGCACCCGCTCGCCGGGGCGACCCCGACGTGGGCCTTCGTCCGGTCGGTGAGCAAGCCGTTCGGGCCCGACCTGCGGCTGGCCGTGCTGGTCGGCGACGAGACGACGGTGGCCCGGGTGGCCGGCCGGGCCCGGGTCGGTGCCGGCTGGGTCTCCACCGTGCTGCAACGGCTGGTGCTGGCGCTCTGGCGCGACCCGGCGGTGGCCGACCTGGTCGACCGGGCGGCCGGCAGCTACGAGCGGCGCCGTGGCGCGCTGCTCGCCGCGCTGGCCGGGCACGGCCTCACCGCGCACGGCCGCACCGGCATCAACGTCTGGCTGCCGGTCGAGGACGAGACCAGCGCGCTGACCGCGCTGCGCGACGCCGGCTGGTCGGTCTCGCCCGGTACCCTCTACCGGATCGCCGCCCCGCCCGCCCTGCGGATCACCGTCAGCCGGCTCGCCGACGGCGACGTCGAGCCGCTCGCCGACGCGCTGGCCCGCGCGGTCCGCCCGGCCCCGGCCGCCGGCTTCACCGCCTGACCGGCGCGTCCTCGCCGCCCGGGGTGGCCCGGTGCCGCCCCGGTTCCCGTGCGACCGCGGGCCGGTGCGGTGCGGCGACGGTCGGTGCCCGGCGGCACCCCGCCGGCGCACGGGCGTGAGTCGCCCGCCAGGGGGTAAGCGCGGCGCCGGAGGTGAGCGACCATGGCTACGGGGTCGAAGAGGGGGGTCTGGATCGCCGTCGCGGTGGCGGTGATCGTGATCATCATCGTGATCATCGCGATGGCGTCCGGTGGCGGTGACGGCGGCGGTGGCGGCTACTGACGGCGCCGGGCCCGACGGTGGCGCGTCGGGCAGAGTCCGCCGAACGGGTATATAACAGTCGGCATGGCCGAGCAGACCGAGAGCGCCCCCGGGGCCCAGCGGTTCATCCCGCCGGAGGCGGACACCATCGACGCGCTCCGCGCCGCGGCCGCCGGCTGCCGTGGCTGCGAGCTCTACCGGGACGCCTCGCAGACGGTCTTCGGCCGGGGCGACGAGAGCGCCCGGGTGGTCTTCGTGGGCGAGCAGCCCGGCGACATGGAGGACCAGAAGGGACTGCCGTTCGTCGGCCCCGCCGGCCGGCTGCTCCGCAAGGCGGTCGACGACTCCGGGCTGGACCCGGGGCACATCTACCTGACCAACGCCGTCAAGCACTTCCGCTTCGAACTGCGCGGCAAGCGCCGCATCCACCAGTCCCCGGACCGGGTGCACATCACGGCCTGCCGACCCTGGCTGGTCGCCGAGTTCGCCCGGCTGCACCCGGAGATCGTGGTGGTGCTGGGCGCCACCGCCGCCAAGGCGCTGCTCGGCCCGACGTTCCGGGTCACCCGCCAGCGCGGCGAACTGCTGCCCTGGCCGGCCTCCGCCCAGCACCCCGAGGACTTCCAGCGGGTGCCGGTGGACGCCGAGGGGAAGGTCGCCGACGCGCCGCAGGCCCGGCTGCTGGCCACCATCCACCCGTCCGCCGTGCTGCGCGCCGACGACCAAGACAAGGCGTACGACGGGCTGGTCGCCGACCTCACCGTCGCCGCCCGCGCGCTGGCCGGCTGACGACCGGTCGCTCGCCTCGACCCCCGGGACGTCCGCCGGCACTGTTCAGCGCGGGTGGGCGGTGCCACACTTGCCGCCATGGAGCAGCATCTCTACGAGCGCGACCACGACGAGTTCCGCGACCTGTGCCGCGAGTTCCTGGCCCGCGAGGCGGTGCCGCACCACGAGCGCTGGGAGGCCGCCGGGATCGTCGACCGCGAGGTGTGGCGCAAGGCCGGGGCAGCCGGGCTGCTCGGCATGGACGTCGACCCGGAGTACGGCGGCGGCGGCCAGCGGGACTTCCGGTTCAACGCGGTGCTGGTGGAGGAGATCGTCGCCGCCGGCTGCTCCGGGCTCGGCTTCGGCCTGCACAACGACGTGGTGGCCCCGTACCTCACCGAGCTGACCACGGACGACCAGCGCAAGCGCTGGCTGCCCGGGTTCTGCTCCGGCGACCTGGTCACCGCGATCGCGATGAGCGAGCCCGGCGCCGGCTCCGACCTGGCCGGCGTCCGCACCAGCGCGGTACGCGACGGCGACACGCTCGTGCTCAACGGCCAGAAGACCTTCATCACCAACGGCGAGCTGGCCGACCTGGTGGTGGTGGTCGCCCGGACGGCGGACCAGGGCGCGCACGGGGTGAGCCTGATCGCGGTGGAGACCGGCACCCCCGGCTTCACCCGGGGCCGGCGGCTGGCCAAGGTCGGGTTGAAGGCCAACGACACCGCCGAGCTCTTCTTCGACGACTGCCGGGTGCCGGCGGAGAACCTGATCGGCACCGAGAACCACGGCTTCTACCACCTGATGGGCAACCTGCCCCGGGAGCGGCTGAGCATCGCGGTCGCCGCGGTGGCCGCCGCCGAGAAGCTGCTCGCCGTCACCCTCGACTACGCCCGCTCCCGGCAGGCGTTCGGCCGGCCGATCGGCGCCTTCCAGCACAACCGCTTCCTCCTGGCCGAGCTGGACACCGAGGTGACCATCGCGCGCACCTTCGTCAACCACTGCGTCGCCGAGTACAACGCCGGGCGGCTCTCGGTGACCGACGCGGCCAAGGCCAAGTGGTGGACCACCGAGCTGCAGAACCGGGTCGCCGACCGCTGTGTGCAGCTGCACGGCGGCTACGGCTACATGCTCGAGTACCCGGTGGCGAAGGCGTGGCTGGACGGGCGGGTGCAGACCATCTACGGCGGCACCACCGAGATCATGAAGGAGATCATCGGCCGCGGGCTCGGCCTGTAGCGAAACCGGGTGCCGCCGGCCGGGGTGGCTGCGCAAGGATGGGCAGCGCCCGCACCCCTTACCCGCACCAGGAGCCGCCGATGACCACGGACCTGACCGCGCCGGTCGCCGCCCCCGACGTCGCGCCGATCCAGCGGCGGACCCTGCGGCTGCTCTTCGGCACCCAGATCATCGGCGGGATCGGCGTCACCATCGGCATCGCGGTGGGGGCGCTGCTCGCGGCCCGGGTGGCCGGCACCGCGGTGGCCGGCCTGGCGCAGAGCGCCGCCGTGGTCGGCGGGGCGCTGCTGGCGGTCCCGGTTACCCGGATCATGAACGGGCACGGACGCCGGCCGGGACTGGCCGTCGCCTACCTGGCCGGGGCGGTCGGCGCCGTGCTGGTGGTGCTCGCCACGGTCACCCGCTCCGTGCCGCTGCTCTTCCTCGGCATGCTCTTCTTCGGCGGGGGCACCGCGGCCAACCTCCAAGCCCGCTACGCCGCGGTGGACCTCGCCGAACCGGCCCGCCGGGGTCGCCAGCTCTCGCTGATCGTCTGGGCCACCACCATCGGCGCGGTGGCGGCGCCGAACTTCGCCGCGCTCGCCGACCGCACCACCAGCGGCTGGGGCCTGCCGCCGCTGGCCGGCCCGTTCGCGTTCAGCGCCGCCGCGTTCGTGCTCGCCGCCGGCGTACTCCTGGCGCTGCTGCGGCCCGACCCGCTGCTCACCGCGCGCCGGCTGGCGGCGGCCGACGCCCCGGTCGCCGCGCCCGCGCCGGACGTCACCCCGCCGGCGGAGGCCGTCGCCGCGCCGGCCCGGACCGCCCGGCGCGGCGCCGGGATGCGGGCGGCCTGGCAGGTGGTACGCGGCCGGCCGGCCGCCCGGCTCGGCATCGCGGCGGTGGCGGTGGGCCACGTGGTGATGGTGGCGGTGATGTCGATGACCCCGGTACGGCTCGGCGAGTCGCACGGCGACGCCGACGTGCTGCGGGTGGTCGGCATCGTGCTGAGCCTGCACATCGCCGGCATGTACGCCCTCTCCCCGCTGGTCGGCTGGCTCACCGACCGGCTCGGCCGGCGGGCGGTGATCCTCACCGGCGTCGGGCTGCTGCTCGCCGCCTGCGCGGTCGCCGGCACCGCCGGGCACCACACGCCCCGGCTCTCGATCGGCCTGGTCCTGCTCGGACTGGGCTGGTCCGCCACCATGGTGGCCGGCTCCACGCTGCTGTCGGAGTCGGTGCCGGCGGCCGTCCGCCCGAGCGTGCAGGGGTTCTCCGACCTGACGATGGGGCTGGCCGGCGCCGGGGCCGCCGCGGTCAGCGGGTTTGTCATGCGGGCCGCCGGTTATCCGGTGCTCACCCTGCTGGCGGCGATCGCCGTGGTGCCCCTGGTGGCGCTAGCGTTGCGGGCGGTGCCGGCGGGCGCACCGGACGAGGAGGACTGATCACGTTGCGGCTGACCGACTTCTGGGCGCGGCTGGAGGAGGCGTTCGGGCCGGGCTACGCGGCCAGCATCGCCTCCGACCAGGTGCTGCCCCAGCTCGGCGGGCGGACCATCGAGCAGGCGCTCGCGTCGGGTGAGGAGACGCACGTGGTGTGGCGGGCGGTCGTCGCCGCCTATCCCGACCGGGTCCCCGCGCGACTACGCTGAGCAGCCCTTCGCCGCTTCCGCGTGTCGCTTGCCGACTCGTACACCTGTTCGGCTATTGTCCACAGCGGGGTGCTCGTCCACAGCTCGCGGCCCGTCGGCTGGTTTTCTGTCGGACCCAGCGCCTAGCGTGTCCCGCGTGACGCGAAGCTCAGGAAAGACGCCGGCGAAGGCAGGGGTGGCAAACATGGCCGCAGGGCCCGACCGGGAGAAGGCACTCGACCTTGCTCTCGCTCAGATCGACAAGCAGTTCGGCAAGGGTTCGGTGATGCGGCTGGGGGAGCGGCCGGTCATCCAGACCTCGGTGATCCCGACCGGCTCGATCGCGCTCGACGTGGCGCTCGGCGTGGGCGGTCTGCCCCGCGGCCGGGTCGTCGAAATCTACGGTCCCGAGTCCAGCGGTAAGACCACGGTCGCCCTGCACGCGGTGGCCAACGCCCAGCGGGCCGGCGGCATCGCCGCCTTCGTCGACGCCGAGCACGCGCTCGACCCGGAGTACGCGAAGGCCCTCGGCGTCGACACCGACGCCCTGCTGGTCTCCCAGCCGGACACCGGCGAGCAGGCGCTGGAGATCGCCGACATGCTGGTCCGCTCCGGCGCGATCGACATCATCGTGATCGACTCGGTGGCCGCGCTGGTGCCGCGCGCCGAGATCGAGGGCGAGATGGGTGACAGCCACGTGGGTCTGCAGGCCCGGCTGATGAGCCAGGCGCTGCGCAAGATCACCGGTGTGCTCAACAACACCGGCACCACGGCGATCTTCATCAACCAGCTCCGCGAGAAGATCGGCGTGATGTTCGGCAGCCCGGAGACCACCACCGGTGGTCGGGCGCTGAAGTTCTACGCCTCGGTCCGGCTCGACGTACGCCGCATCGAGAGCCTCAAGGACGGCACCGACGTGGTCGGTAACCGCACCCGGGTCAAGGTGGTGAAGAACAAGGTCGCCGCGCCGTTCAAGCAGGCCGAGTTCGACATCATGTACGGCAAGGGCATCTCCCGCGAGGGTTCGCTGATCGACGTCGGCGTCGAGCAGGCGATCATCCGCAAGTCCGGCGCCTGGTACACCTACGACGGCGACCAGCTCGGCCAGGGCAAGGAGAAGGCCCGCGAGTTCCTCAAGGAGAACCCGGACGTGGCCGCCGAGATCGAGAAGAAGATCCTGGAGAAGCTCGGCGTCGGGGTCGGCGCGGGCGACGCCGCCGGTGGCCCGGAGCTGCCGCCGGTCGACTTCTGACCTGAGTCGTGGCAGGACGACGCGCCCGCACGGGGCGGGGCTGGGATGCCAGCCCGCCCCGCGCGGGTGACGGCACCACGACGCCTCGGCCCCGGCACGGTCGTCGCGGCCGCGCCGAGGAGACCGACACCGAGGCGGCTCCGCCGCGCGACGAGGCCGAGGTGGCCCGGGAGATCTGCCTGCGTCAGCTCGCCGTCCGGCCCCGTACCCGGGCCGAGCTGGCCGGCGCGCTCGCCAAGCGGGGCATCTCCGACGAGGTCTCGGCCGAGGTGCTCGACCGCTACGACGAGGTCGGCATCATCGACGACGCCGCCTTCGCCCGGGCCTGGGTCACCAGCCGGCACACCGGCCGCGGGCTGGCCCGCCGGGCGCTGGCCAACGAGCTGCGCCAGCGCGGGGTCGACGGCGACGTCGCGAGCGAGGCGCTCGGCGAGCTGGACGAGGAGACCGAAGCGGAGACCGCCCGGGCGCTGGTCGACCGGAAGCTGCGCTCCGCCCGGGGCGAGCCCGACGCGGTGTTCCGCCGGCTGGTCGGCATGCTGGCCCGCAAGGGCTACCCGCCCGGCGTGGCCATCCGGGCGGTGAAGGACGCCCTCGCCGCGCAGAGCGCCGAGGCGGCCGAGTTCGCCGAGCAGATCGATGCCGAAGCCCTGGCCGACGCCGAGGGCGAGATCGACCGCGACAGCCGGGCGGCCGAGTGACGGGCGCCGCGACCCGCGGCCGGCCCCGGTCGCCGGCCCCGGCCTGATCCACACCGGGCCGGCGACAAGGCGGTATCCCGACCGCGTGGATTCCCCCATGTCGCCGATCTGGTGTCGATCAAGCCGGGGGCGCTGCGGGTGCCGGAACGATCAGGAAAACGACAGCCGTCCCGGCCCGGGCGGTGGCGTTGCCGCCGCGCCGGGGCGTGCCGGGCCGCTGAGCAGGCGCGACCCGGCCTGCGTCGGGGCGGCCGTGCCGCCTTTGTCCGCTGGTGTCCGCGTCCGGGTCAGCGCTCGGTGACGCGACAACTTCTCTCCGTTCGGGGGGTTTGATCATGAGTTCTTGACCAGACCGCCCCCGGCGACCTAGCCTCGCCATACAGGCTCACATTGCCCGACCAGCGCAGGCTAAGCGCACAACATAGATCGCGTAACAGAACCGCATCACTTTGGCCAGCAGTACCGGCCATACCACCGCAGGTCCGGACAGGCCGTTCCGGAGCTGACGCGACAACTGCACCCGGCCGCCGACGATGCCTCGGGCACCGCCGGCGGAGAGAGCTACCCACGGCCAGCCGCTCCGGTCGGGCGTCCAGAGCCGCAGGAGTGTGCCCACCGGCACGGTCACTGCGGCGCCGACGTTCAGGGGAGGCGGCCATGGCGGGGTGGCACAGGTTCACCGGCGGTCCCCAAGAGGTCCCGGCATGAGCGAGCGTCAGCGAGCGAATCATCGGGGCAGCGCGACCGTGCCTCATGGCGACACGCGGCGAAGCGGAGTGCCGGCATGAGCGGGTTCGACGTCGTGCTCCTCCTGGCGGTGCTGGTCCTCACCCTGGTGGTGGTCGGCGCCGTGCTGCTGGGAGTTCGGACGCTGCGCCGGTTCCAGGCCGTACCGGCCCCCGAGGACCCGGCCTTCATCGCCGAGAAGGACCGGCAGGAGCAGTCCCTGGCCGCGCTGCGCAGCGCCGCCGACGAGGCGAACAGCACCATCGACGTGGCGAAGTCCGCCGCCGCGGCGGCGCGGGCCGAGGCGGCCGCGGCGAAGGCGGAGGCGAAGGCGGCCCGGGCCGAGGCCCGCCGGGTGCTCGACGACGCCCGGGCCGAGGCGGACACCGTGCTGGAGCGGGCGCACAAGCAGGCCGAGGCGGACGCCGAGCAACTGCGGGCGGCGGCCCGGCGCAGCGGCGAGCGCGAGGTGGCGGTGCTCGCCGCCACCACCCGGGAGCAGGCGGCCGAGGTGGAGCGCCGGGCGGCCCGGATGGACGAGCGGGAGCGGCTGCACACCGAGGAGGTCGAGCGGCTCGCCGAGCGGGAGCGGCAGCTGACCGTCGCCACCGCCGCGCTGGCCGCCCGGGAGGCCGCGCTGACCCGGCGGGAGGCGGAGCTGGCCGAGGCCGAGGAGCAGCGGCGGCGCGAGCTGGAACGGGTCGCCGGGCTCACCGCCGACGCGGCCCGGGCCGAGCTGATCGAGGCCATCGAGTCGCAGGCCAAGCGGGAGGCGGCGCTGCTGGTCCGGGACATCGAGGCGGACGCGCGCAGCACGGCCGAGCAGCGGGCCCGGCACATCGTGGTCGACGCCATCCAGCGGGTGGCCAGCGAGCAGACCGCGGAGAGTGTGGTCAGCGTGCTGCACCTGCCCGGCGACGAGATGAAGGGGCGGATCATCGGCCGGGAGGGCCGCAACATCCGGGCCTTCGAGTCGGTCACCGGGGTCAACCTGATCATCGACGACACCCCCGAGGCGGTGCTCCTCTCCTGCTTCGACCCGGTGCGCCGGGAGGTCGGCCGGCTGACCCTGGAGAAGCTCGTGCTGGACGGGCGGATCCACCCGCACCGGATCGAGGAGGTCTACGACCTGGCCCGGCACGAGGTGGAGGAGCTCTGCCAGCGGGCCGCCGAGGACGCGCTGGTCGAAGTGGGCATCACCGAGATCCACCCGGAGCTGGTCACCCTGCTCGGCCGGCTGCGCTACCGGACGTCGTACGGGCAGAACGTGCTCAAGCACCTGGTGGAGACCGCGCACATCGCCGGCATGATGGCCGCCGAGCTGCGCCTGGACGTGCCCACCATCAAGCGCTGCGCGTTCCTGCACGACATCGGCAAGGCGCTCACCCACGAGGTGGAGGGCAGCCACGCGATCATCGGCGCGGACCTGGCCCGCAAGTACGGCGAGAGCGAGGACGTCGTGCACGCCATCGAGGCGCACCACAACGAGGTGCCGCCGCAGACCATCGAGGCCGTGCTCACCCAGGCCTCCGACGCCTGCTCCGGCGGCCGGCCGGGCGCCCGGCGGGAGAGCCTGGAGGCGTACGTCAAGCGGCTGGAGCGGATCGAGGAGATCGCGGCCGGCAAGCTCGGCGTGGAGAAGGTCTTCGCCATGCAGGCCGGCCGGGAGATCCGGGTGATGGTCAAGCCGGAGGACGTGGACGACATCGGCGCCGCCGTGCTGGCCCGGGACGTGGCCAAGCAGATCGAGGAGGAGCTGACCTACCCGGGTCAGATCCGGGTCACCGTGGTCCGTGAGTCCCGGGTCACCGAGATCGCCCGCTGAACCGTCGAACGCGAAGGGCCGGCCCGGACCGGGCCGGCCCTTGTCGTTTCCTGACGTCAGGTGGTGGTGCCGGGCACCGCTTCGGTCTCCAGCTCCGTCCCGGTGGCGCCGGTGCGGGTGCCGGCGGTCTTCCGGCCCCGGGCGAGGCGGTGCTGCATGTACTGGGCCAGCTTGGAGAGCGAGTAGTTGACCAGGATGAACATCAGGCCGATCACGACGTAGACCTGGATCGGGTTGTCCAGCGCGCCGATGATCTGCTTGCCGATGTTCAGGGTCTCCTCGTAGCTGATGATGAAGCCGAGCGAGGTGTCCTTGAGCACCACCACGAGCTGGCTGATCAGCGCCGGCAGCATGATCCGGAATGCCTGCGGGAGCAGGATCATCCGGGTGGTCTGCCACGGGGCGAGACCGATCGCCGCGGCCGCCTCGGCCTGCCCGCCGGGCAGGCCCTCCATGCCGGAGCGGAGGATCTCCGCGATGACCACCGAGTTGTAGATGGTCAGGCCGATGACGAGGTACCACAGCGTGTCGAAGGTGACGCCGAACTCGGGGAAGCCGCGGGCCACGAAGAAGATCGTGATGACCACGGGCAGGCCGCGGAAGACCTCGACGCAGACCCGGGTGAGCGCGGAGAGCAGCGCGCTCAGCCCGCGCAGCAGGTAGGACACCGGGGTGGCCAGCCCGGTGAAGCGGCGCCGGGTCAGGCTCTTGAGCTGGATCCGCAGCATCGCCAGCAGGGTGCCGACCAGCAGCGACGAGATGATGGCCAGCGCCGCGGCGGTCAGCGTGTTCTTGAAGCCGATGCCGATCCGCTCCCAGACCAGGCCGAAGTTCTCGTGGCCGGGGTCGACCAGCGGGCCCCACAGCTCCATCGAGAACTGGCCCTTGTCGGCCAGCGGACGGTAGATCAGGAAGTACGCGGCGATCAGCAGCAGGACGGTGGCCACCACGCTGCTGACCAGGGTGATCCGGCGCTGCCGTGGACCGGGAACGTCGTAGAGGACGCTGTTCTGCGCGCTCATCGGGCCACCGCCTGCCGCTTCTCGATCCGGTCGAGGAGAGCGCCGAGGGGGACGGTCATGATCAGGTATCCGATCGAGATGCCGATGGCGACCGGCACGAAGGCGTAGCCCTCGGCCGAGGTGAGCTGGTCGGCGGTCGCCGAGAGGTCACCGACGACGCCGAAGAAGCCGATCAGCGCCGAGTTCTTGATCATCGCGATGATCACCGAGCCGAGCGGCACGATCGAGGCCTTCCAGGACTGCGGCAGCACCACGTACCGCAGGTTCTGGGCGAAGGTGAGGCCCAGCGACCGGGCCGCCTCCGCCTGGCCGGCGGGAACGGCGTTCACCCCGGAGCGCAGCGCCTCGCAGACGAACGCCGCGGTGTAGAGGACCAGGGCGATCAGCGCGAAGCGGAAGTAGGGCAGGTCGGTGTCGAGCCGGCTGAAGAGCGCGTCCGACCCGGGGATGCGGAGGAAGTCCGCGTTGGAGCCGAGCGCCGGCAGGCCGAAGGCGGCGAAGAACATCACCACCGTCAACGGCATGTTGCGGAACACGTTCACGTACGCCGTGCCGACCGCGCGCAGCGGCGGCACGGGCGAGATCCGCAGTACCGCCACGACGGCGCCCAGGATCAGGGCGCCGATCGCGGCGAGTACGCAGATCTGGAGGGTGAGCCAGAAGCCCCCCGCGAAAACGTCGAACCGGTCGATGAGCACACTCACGGGTCGGTCGTCCTCCCCACCCTCCAGATCAGCAGGAATCAGTAACGGTTGACGGTCGGCGCGGCGCCCAGCTCGGCACCGAACTTGCCGGCGGTGTCGTCCCAGGCCTTCTTCCAGCTGCCGTCGGCGAACGCCTTCTCCAGCGTGTCGTTGACGAAGTTGCGGAACTCGGTGTCCTCCTTCTTCACCCCGATGCCGTACGGCTCCTTGGTGAAGTTGTCACCGGCCAGCTTGAACGACGCCTCGTCCTTGGCGATGTAGCCGAGCAGGATCACGTTGTCCGTGGTCACCGCGTCCACCTGGCCGCCCTTGAGGGCGTCCTTGCACTTGTCGTAGGTGTCGAAGAGCACCAGCTGGGTGGCGACGTCCTTGACGTACTGCTTGATGTTCTCGGCCGGGGTCGAGCCGGTGACCGAGCAGACCTTCTTGGTGCCGTCCTTGAAGGAGTCCGGCCCGGTGATCGTGGTGTCGTCCTTCTTCACCAGGATGTTCTGGCCGGCCTCGTAGTACGGCCCGGCGAAGGCGATCCGCTCCTTGCGCTTGTCGTTGATCGTGTAGGTCGCCGCGACGAGGTCGACGTTGCCGTTGACGATCACGTCCTCGCGGACCTTCGAGGGGGTCTCCACCCACTCGATCTTGTCCTCGGGGATGCCCAGCTCCTTGGCGATGATCTTCGCGACCTCGACGTCGAAGCCCTCCGGCTTGCCCGACAGGCCCTTGAGGCCGAAGCCCGGCTGGTCGAACTTGGTGCCGATCTTGATGGCCTGGGCCTTGTTCAGCCGCTCCATCGTGGTGCCGGCGGCGAACGACTTGCTGCCGGCGCCGGTGCCCTCGCCGCCGTCGTCGCCACCGCAGGCGGCCATGCCGAGCGCCAGGGTGGCGGCCGCGGCGAGCGCCGCTACGCGCTTCATACGCATACTCTTCTCCTTCTTCGACGAAGCCGCCGGGGGACGGCGCGCTCCAGGTACGGACGCCTAGTGCGTGAGGATCTTGGAGAGGAAGTCCTTGGCCCGCTCGCTGCGCGGGTTGGCGAAGAACTCGGCCGGCGGAGCGTCCTCGACCAGCTGGCCGTCGGCCATGAAGATGACCCGGTTGGCGGCGTGCCGGGCGAAGCCCATCTCGTGGGTGACCACGACCATGGTCATGCCGTCGCGGGCCAGCGAGGTCATCACCTCCAGCACCTCACCGACCATCTCCGGGTCGAGCGCGCTGGTGGGCTCGTCGAAGAGCATCGCCTTGGGCTGCATGGCCAGCGCGCGGGCGATCGCGGCCCGCTGCTGCTGGCCGCCGGAGAGCTGGGCCGGGAACTTGTCGGCCTGGTTGGCGATGCCGACCCGGTCGAGCAGGGCGAGGGCGCGCTCGCGGGCCGCCGCGGGCTTCTCCTTGCGCACCTTGATCGGCCCGAGGGTGACGTTCTCCAGGATGGTCTTGTGCGCGAAGAGGTTGAACGACTGGAAGACCATGCCGACCTCGCTGCGCAGCTTGGCCAGCGCCTTGCCCTCGGCCGGCAGCGGCTGCCCGTCGAAGGTGATGGTGCCGGAGTTGATCGGTTCCAGCCGGTTGATCGTGCGGCACAGCGTCGACTTGCCGGAGCCGGACGGGCCGATCACCACGACCACCTCGCCCTTGCCGACCGAGAGTGAGACGTCGTCCAGCACGTGCAGCGGCCCGAACCACTTGTTGACCGAGTCCAGCACGATGAGCGGTTCGCCCGTCGTCACGTTCGTCCACCGTCCCTGTCGTCGCCCCAGCGGGGTCGGATGACCCCCGGTTGGGCAACTGTAGGCGGGGGGATGTGGCGGAACGCAACTCAGTTGGTCACGGAGCGGTAACACCCTTCGTGATCAGGGCACGAAGTCCGAATTCGACCACCGCCTGGTGCGCCTCGGTAGCGACTCGGGCGCGTTGCGGAGATCATGGGGGGATGACCGAACCGGTACGGCTGACCCGGTACGCCCGCGGCGGCGGCTGCGCCTGCAAGATCCCGCCGGGTGAGCTGGAGGCGATGGTCGCCGGGCTCGGTCCGGCGACCGGCAGCACCGAGCTGCTGGTCGGCCTGGACCACGGCGACGACGCCGCGGTGGTCCGGCTGGACGCGAGCACCGGCCTGGTCACCACCGCCGACTTCTTCACCCCGGTGGTCGACGACGCGTACGACTGGGGGCGGATCGCCGCCACCAACGCCCTCTCCGACGTGTACGCGATGGGCGGCACCCCGCTGGTGGCGCTGAACCTGCTCTGCTGGCCGCGCGACGTGCTGCCGCTGGAGCTGGCCCGGGAGGTGCTGCGCGGTGGCCAGGACGTGGCCCGCGAGGCCGGCTGCCACCTGGCCGGCGGGCACAGCGTGGACGACGACGGCCCGAAGTACGGGCTGGCCGTCACCGGGGTGGTCCGGCCGGAGGAGCTGATCACGCTGGACGCCGGCCGGGCCGGCCTGCCGCTGTCGCTGACCAAGCCGCTCGGCGTCGGGGTGCTCAACACCCGGCACAAGAACACCGGGGAGCACTTCCCGGCGGCGGTCGCGGCGATGACCACCCTGAACCGGGACGCGGCCCGGGCGGCGGTGGCCGCGGGCATCCGCTGCGGCACCGACGTGACCGGCTTCGGGCTGCTCGGCCACGCGTCCAAGCTGGCCCGGGCCAGCGGGCTCACGGTCGCCCTGGACGCGGCCCGGGTGCCCTACCTGGCCGGCGCCCGGGAGGCGGTGCGCGACGGGTACGTCAGCGGCGGCAGCCGGCGCAACCTGGACTGGGTGACCCCGTGGACGGACTTCGGCCGGGTCGCCGAGGACGACCGGCTGCTGCTGGCCGACGCGCAGACCTCCGGCGGCCTGCTGGTCGCCGGCGAACTCCCCGGCGGCACGGTGGTGGGCGAACTGCGACCGCGCGGCGAGCACCTGGTGGTCGTCCGCTGAGTCGGCCGTACGACAGTTGTCGGAAAACCACGGCGGGCGCTGCGCGGAACGCGGCACCATACCCGATAAACTGTCATCTTCCCGCTACTCGGAGCAATGCGGCCCCAGTAAATTTTGCCCGGAATGGTCACAGACCGGTAACTTGCCCCCGGCTGAGGTCAAATGCACCCCACCATCATCAGTAAGGCCCGATCCGGAGGCCGGTGGGACGAGCACAGCGAGGAGGCGGCATGACCGAGCTGTGGAACTGGAGAATCGACCAGGCGGCGCCGGTGCAGGTCTACCCGGCACTGGCCGAGGCGCTCGGCCGGGTGGTGATGCCCCTGGCGGTGGCGGACCCGACCCGGCTGCCGACGTACGCGGTGATCTGCGACGTCTGGCAGGCGCCGGGGGAGTTCGGCACGATCGTGGACTGCTACGGGGTCCCGGAGCGGCTCCCCGAGCACGCCAGCGTCGCCGCCCTGGCGCGGCTGCTGGACCGCAACTGCCTGCTGCGCGACGACACCCTCGACGCGAGCCGACACCTGCTCGTCGCGCCCGACGGCACGATCCGGCCGGTGCACCTCACCGTCCGGGAGACCGACGACGGCGAGGTGCTCAGCGACCAGCGGCTCTGCACCGAGGCCAACCCGCGCTGCCGGGGCTGGTCCCAGTGCCACCGCTCGCGGTGGGCGCCCGACTCGGTGCTGCCCGCGCTCGCCGCCGCCTGACCGCCGGCCGCCCAACCGGTGGGCGCATCGCCGACGCCGGGCAGACCGGGCCGGCGGATCGCCCGCCGGTCAGCTCGCCGGCCCGGCGGACCGCCCGCCCCGGACCTCCAACTGGTCCAGCAGGGTCCGGGTGGCCGCGGCCACGGCGGCCACCGCCGCGTCGAAGGCGGCGGCGTTGTGCGCGGCGGGCTTGCGGAACCCGGAGATCTTCCGGACGTACTGCAACGCCGCGGCGTCGACGTCCGCCGGGGTCACCTCGGCGACGTACGGCTCACGCAGGGTCTTGATGCTCCGGCACACGGCTCCTCCTCGTTCGGTTCGGTCCGGTCGACCCGGATACGCTGTCCGGGTCATGACTACCGCAGCGGCGAGCAGCTCGCGCACCTACCAGGTGCGCACCTACGGCTGCCAGATGAACGTGCACGACTCCGAGCGCATTTCCGGGCTGCTGGAGCAGGCGGGCTACGTGCGCGCCGCCGAGGCCGACGAGCACCCGGACGTGGTGGTCTTCAACACCTGCGCGGTGCGGGAGAACGCCGACAACCGGCTCTACGGCAACCTCGGTCATCTGCGCCCCGTGAAGGACCGGCACCCCGGGATGCAGATCGCCGTCGGCGGCTGCCTGGCCCAGAAGGACCGCGGCGACATCGTCCGCAAGGCGCCCTGGGTGGACGTGGTCTTCGGCACGCACAACATCGGCTCGCTGCCGGTGCTGCTGGAGCGGGCCCGGCACAACGCCGCCGCCGAGGTGGAGATCCTGGAGTCCCTCGACGTCTTCCCGTCCACGCTGCCCACCCGCCGCGAGTCGACGTACGCCGGCTGGGTGTCGATCTCGGTGGGCTGCAACAACACCTGCACGTTCTGCATCGTGCCCTCCCTGCGCGGCAAGGAGAAGGACCGCCGCCCCGGCGACGTCCTCTCCGAGGTGCGCGCGCTGGTGGACGAGGGCGTGCTGGAGGTGACCCTGCTCGGGCAGAACGTCAACTCCTACGGCGTCGAGTTCGGCGACCGGTTCGCGTTCGGCAAGCTGCTGCGCGCCTGCGGCGACATCGAGGGCCTGGAGCGGGTCCGGTTCACCAGCCCGCACCCGAAGGACTTCACCGACGACGTGATCGCCGCGATGGCCGAGACGCCGAACGTCTGCCACTCGCTGCACATGCCGTTGCAGTCCGGCTCCGACGCCGTGCTGCGTGCCATGCGCCGTTCGTACCGGGTCGAGCGCTACCTCGGCATCATCGAGAAGGTACGGGCGGCGATGCCGGACGCCGCGATCACCACCGACATCATCGTCGGCTTCCCCGGGGAGACCGACGCCGACTTCGAACGCACCCTCGACGTGGTCCGCGAGGCCCGGTTCTCCTCGGCGTTCACCTTCCAGTACTCCAAGCGCCCCGGCACCCCCGCCGCGACCATGGCGGGCCAGCTTCCCAAGCAGGTCGTCCAGGAGCGCTACGAGCGGCTGATCGCCTGCGTCGAGGAGATCACCTGGGCGGAGAACAAGCGCCTGGTGGGGGAGACCGTCGAGGTGCTGGTCGCCGTCGGCGAGGGGCGCAAGGACGAGCGCACCGGGCGGATGTCCGGCCGGGCCCGCGACGGCCGGCTCGTGCACTTCGACGCCGGTTCCCTCGCCGGGCGGATCCGCCCCGGTGACATCGTGCACACCGCCGTCACCTACGCCGCCCCGCACCACCTCAACGCCGACGGCGAGCCGCTGTCGCACCGGCGTACCCGGGCCGGCGACGCGGCCGAGGCGGGGCGCTCCCCGCGTACGCCCGGGGTGCTGCTCGGGCTGCCCACGATCGGCGCGCCGGCCGCGGCCCCCGCGCCGGCGACGGGCTGCGCCGCGCACTGACCGCGCCGCGCTACGGCCGGGACCTCCGACGAGATCCCGGCCGTCGCCGTTGCTCCCGGGCCCGCCGTGGGATGCGCGGAAGCCCCGGTCCCGTGGGGGACCGGGGGCTCCGGGTGGATCAGGTCAGCTGGACTGCTCGGCGAGCTGGAGGAACTGCCGCTTGGAGGCCAGCGCCTGCTCGGCCTCGCGGATCCGCTTGGCGTCGCCGGCGGCCTGGGCGCGGGCCAGCCGCTCCTCGGCCTCGGCGACCTGCGACCGCATCTGGGCCAGCAGCGGGTTGTCCTCCTTGGTGGTCCGCCGCCACGCCGAGTCCATCACCTCGCGGACCTTCTCGTCGATCGCGCGCAGCCGGCGCTCCAGCCCGGCGGCCGCCTCCCGGGGCACCCGACCGGCCTCGTGCCACTGGGCCTGGATCTCCCGCAGCTTGGCCTGGGCGCCCTTCGGGTCGCCCTCGACGTCCAGTGCCTCGGCCTCGGCGAGCAGGGCCTGCTTGCGCTCCAGGTTGACCCGTTGCTCGTTGTCCCGCGCCGAGAAGACCTCGCTGCGTCGGGTGAAGAACTCGTCCTGCGCCGCCCGGAACCGTTCCCAGAGCCGCTGCTCGGCCTCCTTCGAGGCGCGCGGCGCGGCCTTCCACTGGTTCATCAGCTCCTTGAGCTGGTTGGCGGTGGCCGCCCAGTCGGTCGAGTCCTTCAGCTTCTCGGCCTCGGTGACCAGTTCCTCCTTGACCGACTGCGCCTGCTTGCGCTGGGCGTCGAGGGAGGCGAAGTGCGCGCCGCGCCGGCGGGTGAAGCCGTCGCGGGCGGCGGCGAACCGCTTCCACAGCTCGCCGTCGGTCTTCTTGTCGACCCCGCGGATGGTCTTCCACTCGTCGAGGATCTCCTTGAGCCGGTCCCCGGCGGTCTTCCAGCCGGTCGACTCGGCGGCGATCTTCTCCGCCTCCTCGACCAGGGCCGTCTTGCGGGCGAGCGCCTCGGTGCGGGCGGCGTCGCGGGCCGCCCGGGCCTCTCCGGCCTTCTCCTCGGCGACGGCGGCGAGCTTGTCGAGCCGCGCGGCGAGCGCGTCGATGTCACCGACCACGTGCGCCTCGGCCAACGAGGCGCGCAGCCGGCGGATCGTGGTCAGCGAGTGGCCGGCGTCCGCCGCACCCGAGTTGAGCCGGGCCTCGGTGAGGTCCACCTCCGTCACCAGGTCGGCGAAGCGCCGGGCGAAGTGGGCCAGCCCCTCCTCCGGTGCTCCCGCCTGCCAGGAACCGACCACCCGCTCGCCCTCGGCGGTCTTGACGTACACGGTGCCGTCCGCGTCCACCCGTCCGAAGGCAGTCCAGTCGCTCATGTGCCCATCCTCGTTCTCCCGGCGTCGGGGAGCAGCCCCTCGATCGCCGCCACGGCGCAGCAAAGTTTCTCCCGGCATTGTCACAGGTCCGCCCCCGTCCGCGTCGAGCGCCTATCGCCGACCGTGACCATACGGTGTCCTAGCCGTCGAATGACCGGATCGGCGCGGGGACGCACCGACGCGTCCCGCTACCGTGGACCCGTGCCACTGGTCGCCGCCGCCGTCTGCCCGCATCCGCCCCTGCTGCTGCCCGAGGTGGCCGGTGCCGCCGCCGGTGAGCTGGACGACCTCCGGGCCGCCTGCGACGCCGCCGTGGCCCGGCTGCTCGCCGCCGGGCCGGACTGTGTCGTGGTGCTGGGCTCCGGCCCGGAGACGGGCTGGATCATCCCACCGGCCGTCGGGACGCTGCGCCCGTTCGGTGTGGACCTCACCGTCCCGCTGGTCCCGGCGCTCCCCGACGAGCTGGCGGTGCTGCCGTTGAGCGTGACCGTCGGCGCGTGGCTGCTCGGCCGCCACCGGGTCCGCGCGCGGGTGGTCGGCGCCCAGGTGGCACCGGACGCGTCCGCCGACGAGGTGGCCGAGCTCGCCCGGCAGGTCGACGAGTACCGCCCTCGGGTGGCGCTGCTGGTGATGGGGGACGGGTCGGCCTGCCGGGGGGAGAAGTCGCCCGGCTACCACGACCCGCGCGCCGAACCGTACGACGAGGGGGTCGCCCGGGCGCTGGCCGGCGCGGACGCCGAGGCCCTGCTCGGCCTGGACCCAGGGCTGTCGGCGGAGCTGAAGGTCGCCGGGCGGGCGCCCTGGCAGGTGCTCGCCGGGGCGGCCCGCGCCACGGGCGGCGCGTGGCGCGGCGAGCTGCACCACGACGCCGCCCCCTACGGCGTGGCCTACCTCGTCGCCACCTGGGAGCGGCCGTGACCGCCTCGACGGACGGTGGGCGGCCGCCGGCCGGGACCGTGGTCGCCGTGGTCGGGCCGACCGCGGCCGGCAAGTCGGCGCTGAGCATCGCGCTCGCGCACGCCCTGGACGGCGAGGTGGTCAACGCCGACTCCATGCAGCTCTACCGGGGCATGGACATCGGCACCGCCAAGCTCACCGCCGCCGAACGCGAGGGCGTGCCGCACCACCTGCTGGACATCTGGGAGGTCACCGAGCCGGCCAGCGTCGCCGAGTACCAGCGGCTGGCCCGGACGGCGGTGGACGACATCCTGGCCCGGGGCCGGGTGCCGCTGCTGGTCGGCGGCTCCGGGCTCTACGTCCGGGCGGTGCTGGAGCGGTTCGAGTTCCCCGGCACCGACCCGGCGGTGCGGGAGCGGCTCGAGCGTGAGCTGGCCGAGGTCGGGCCCGCCCCGCTGTACGCGCGGCTGCGCGCCGCCGACCCGGCCGCGGCGGCGGGCATCCTGCCCGGCAACGGCCGGCGGATCGTCCGGGCGCTGGAGGTCATCGAGTTGACCGGGGCGTCGTTCACCGCCGCGCTGCCCGAGCCGACCCCGTACTACCCGTCCGTGCAGCTCGGCGTCGACCTGGACACCGCGCTGTTGGACGAGCGGATCGCCCTACGGGTGGACCGGATGTGGGCGGACGGCCTGGTCGCCGAGACCCGGGAACTGGTCGGCCGTGGCCTGCCCGAGGGGCGGACGGCCGGCCGGGCGCTCGGCTACCAGCAGGTGCTGCGCTTCCTGGCCGGTGAGCTGACCGAGACCGAGGCGCACGACGAGACGATCCGGGCCACCCGGCGCTTCGTCCGCCGGCAGCGCTCCTGGTTCCGCCGCGACCCGCGGATCCACTGGCTGGACGCGGCCGCGCCGGACCTGGTCGCCGAGGCCCTGCGGCTGGTCCCCGCCGTTGCGCGATGATGGGGGCGTGGAGTTCACCAAGGGGCACGGCACCGGCAACGACTTCGTGATCCTGCCCGACCCGGACGGGCGGCTGGAGCTGACACCGGGGCTGGTCGCCGCGCTCTGCGACCGCCGGCGCGGGCTCGGCGCGGACGGCGTGCTGCGGGTGGTCCGGTCCGCCAAGCACCCCGAGGCCGCGGGCCAGGCCGGCGACGCCGAGTGGTTCATGGACTACTGGAACGCCGACGGGTCGTTCGCCGAGATGTGCGGCAACGGGGCACGGGTGTTCGTCCGGTTCCTGGTCGCCGCCGGGCTGGCCGACCCGGCCGACGGGACGCTGCCGGTGGCCACCCGGGCCGGCGTCGTACGGGCGCGGGTGACCGGGGACACCGTCGCCGTCGAGATGCGCCGCCCCCGGCTGTACGACGGGTCGGCCGCCACGCTGGGCGGGCTGACCCTGCCCGGCACCTCGGTGGACGTGGGCAACCCGCACCTGGTCTGTGCGCTGCCGGCCGGGCTGGACCTGGCCGGGCTGGACCTCACCCGGGCGCCCGAGGTCGACCCGGCGGCCTTCCCGAACGGCGCGAATGTGGAGTTCACCGCCCCCGGCGACCCGGTCGACGGCGCCGACGGGCACGTGCTGATGCGGGTGTACGAGCGCGGTTCCGCCGAGACGCTCTCCTGCGGCACCGGCGCCTGCGCGGTGGCCGCGGTGGCCCTGCGCGACGCCGGCCGGGACACCGGCGTGGTGACGGTGGACGTCCTCGGCGGCCGCCTCTCGGTCACCGTCACCGAGGACTCCTGCTGGCTCGCCGGCCCGGCCGTCCTCGTCGCCACCGGCGAGATCGCGCCCACCGCTTTGACCATGTCCGCCTGACGGCCGGCCGAGCCGGTGCGTGTCCCGGTCACCCTGCCCTGACGGACGCCCCACCACGCCCTTTGCTCTGCTTCAACGGACGCAGTACCGCCTGTCCGATTACCGGACGTCGCGCTGTTGCGTGGGTTGACGCAGAGCAACGGATCCGCAACCTGGTACCCCTGACCGTCGCGCCGGCGGTGCCAGCGCCGCGGCACGCCGGCTCCAGGCGGGCGGGCGTCGGCGGACCCCGCCGCCGTCAGGGGGTGGCGGAGGCTTCGGCGGCGATCTCGGGGAGGTCGGCGGGGCCGGGGTCGGCGGCCGGGGCGGGCGCCGGGTTCTGCGCGGCGGCGCGGACGGCCGCGGCCACCGCCGGGGCGACCCGCGAGTCGAAGACGCTCGGCACGATCACCGTCGGGTTGATCTTGTCCTCGCCGACCACGTCGGCGATCGCCTGGGCGGCGGCGAGCGCCATCTCCTCGGTGAACTCCTCGGCGTGCGCGTCGAGCATGCCGCGGAAGACGCCGGGGAAGGCGAGCACGTTGTTGATCTGGTTCGGCTGGTCGGAGCGGCCGGTGGCGACCACGGCGGCGTGCTTGCGCGCCTCCCGGGGGTCCACCTCCGGGTCCGGGTTGGCCAGCGCGAAGACGATCGCGTCCTTGGCCATGGCGGCGATGTCCTCGCCGGTGAGCAGGTTGGGCGCGCTCACCCCGATGAAGACGTCCGCGCCACGGATCGCCCCGGGCAGGTCCCCGGCGTAGTTCTCCTTGTTGGTGTGCTCGGCCAGCCACTGCCAGGCGGGGTTGAGCCCGGCCAGGCCGCGGTGCAGGGCGCCCTGCCGGTCGTACGCGATGATGTCGCCCACGCCCTGGCGCAGCAGCAGCTTCATGATCGCGGTGCCCGCCGCGCCTGCCCCGGAGACCACCACCCGGACGTCCGAGAGCTGCTTGCCCACCACCCGCAGCGCGTTGGTCAGCGCGGCCAGCACGCAGATCGCGGTGCCGTGCTGGTCGTCGTGGAAGACCGGGATGTCCAGCGCCTCGCGCAGCCGGGCCTCGATCTCGAAGCAGCGCGGCGCGGCGATGTCCTCCAGATTGATCCCGCCGTACGCCGGCGCGATGGCCTTGACGATCTGCACGATCTCGTCGGTGTCCTGGGTGTCCAGCACCACCGGCCAGGCGTCCACCCCGCCGAAGCGCTTGAAGAGCGCGGCCTTGCCCTCCATCACCGGCAGCGACGCGGCCGGGCCGAGGTTGCCCAGGCCCAGCACCGCGGAGCCGTCGCTGACCACGGCCACGGTGTTCCGCTTGATGGTCAGCCGGCGGGCGTCGGCCGGGTTCTCGGCGATCGCCATGCAGACCCGGGCCACCCCGGGCGTGTACGCCCGGGACAGCTCGTCGCGGTTCCGCAGCGCGACCTTCGAGCTCACCTCGATCTTGCCGCCCAGGTGCAGCAGGAAGGTGCGGTCGGACACCTTGCGCACGTCCACGCCGTCGAGCGCGGTCAGCGCCTCGACCACCTGGTCGGCGTGGCTGGCGTCGGCGGTGTCACAGGTGAGGTCGACGATCACGTGGGTCGGGTCGGAGTCGACGACGTCCAGCGCGGTGACGATGGCCCCGGCCTCCCCGACGGAGGTCGTCAACCGGCCGATCGACGAGGCGTCGGCCGGCACGGCGATCCGGATCGTGATCGAGAACCCCGCACTCGGAAGTCGGGTGATGGCCACGGGTGTCCCTCCGTCAGCACTGAACGGGTGTCGCCCCGCATTTCTACCCGCCCACCGAGGTCGGCTGGCACTCGCCCCCGGCTACTGCCAGGTAGCGCACGCTGCGGCCGGGCCGCACACACCGGCGGGTACGCGGGGCCGCACCCGGGCATATACCAGGTGCGTCCGGCGTTGCCACATGTCAGGATTGCTCGGTACCTGACAGAACGGACAGGAGATCAGTTTGCGAGAGCAGGAGACCTACGTTCCCCTCGACGACGACGAGCTCGACGCCACCACCGGTGAGTTCGAGCTGTCGGAGCGGCAGGCGCTGCGGCGGGTCCCCGGCCTCTCCACCGAGCTCACCGACATCACCGAGGTCGAATACCGCCAGCTCCGGCTGGAGCGGGTCGTCCTGGTCGGCGTCTGGACCGAGGGTACGCAGAGTGACGCCGAGAACTCCCTCGCCGAGCTGGCCGCGCTGGCCGAGACCGCCGGTTCGCAGGTGCTCGAGGGGCTGATCCAGCGGCGCAACCGGCCCGACCCGGCCACCTACATCGGTCGCGGCAAGGTCGACGACCTCGGCTCGATGGTCCTGGCCAGCGGCGCCGACACGGTGATCTGCGACGGTGAGCTGTCCCCGTCCCAGCTGCGCAACCTGGAGCAGCGCACCAAGGTCAAGGTGGTCGACCGGACGGCGCTGATCCTCGACATCTTCGCCCAGCACGCCAAGAGCAAGGAAGGTAAGGCTCAGGTCGAGCTGGCCCAGCTGGAATACCTGCTGCCCCGCCTGCGCGGTTGGGGCGAGACGCTGTCCCGGCAGACCGGTGGTAGCGGCCGCGGCGGCGGGGCCGGCGGCGGCGTGGGCCTGCGCGGTCCGGGTGAGACCAAGCTCGAGACCGACCGGCGGCGGATCCGGCACCGGATCGCCCGGCTGCGCCGGGAGATCAAGGGCATGAAGACGGTACGCCAGACCAAGCGGGCCCGTCGGGCCCGCAACGCCGTCCCCGCGGTGGCCATCGCCGGCTACACCAACGCCGGCAAGTCGAGCCTGCTCAACCGGCTGACCGGGGCGGGCGTGCTGGTCGAGAACGCGCTCTTCGCCACCCTCGACCCGACCACCCGCCGGGCCACCGCCGCCGACGGGCGGCTCTACACCTTCTCCGACACCGTGGGCTTCGTCCGGCACCTGCCGCACCAGATCGTCGAGGCGTTCCGCTCGACGCTGGAGGAGGTCGCCGACGCCGATCTGGTGGTGCACGTGGTCGACGGCACCCACCCGGATCCGGAGGAGCAGGTCCGGGCCGTCCGCGAGGTGCTCGCCGAGGTGGGCGCCGACCGGCTGCCGGAGCTGCTGGTGGTCAACAAGACCGACGCGGCCGACGAGGAGACGCTGCTGCGGTTGAAGCGGCTCTGGCCGGAGGCGATCTTCGTCTCCGCGCACAACGGGCGCGGCATCGACGGGCTGCGCGAGGCGGTCGAGGCGCGACTGCCCCGCCCCGCGGTGGAGGTCCGGGCGGTGCTCCCGTACGACCGGGGCGACCTGGTCGCCCGGGTGCACCGGCAGGGTGAGGTGCTCAGCACCGCGCACCTGCCGGAGGGCACGTTGCTGCACGTCCGGGTGGGCGAGAGCCTCGCCGCCGAGCTGGCGCCGTTCCGGGCGGCGGAGGACCAGGTGGTCGCCGGGGCCCGGTGAGGCGTCCCGGCGTCACCCGGCGGAAACGTGGGGCATGCGACACTTGGCCCCATGCGCCGCGCTGTCTCGTCGATCATGGTTGCCCTCGGTCTGCTCGGGGTCACCGTGGCGTCCGGCGGAGTCGCCCTGGCGGCGCCCGCCGCCGCCTCGCTGCCGTCCGCCGCCCCGGGCAAGAAGCGGTGCACCATCGCCGACGAGCGGCTGCGCGAGCTGTCCGGCCTGGTGGCCACCCGGAGCGGCTACATCGTGATCAACGATGGCACCGATGTCGAGAGCCGCAAGCGGATCTTCTTCCTCGACAGCAAGTGCAAGGTCGCCAAGGTTGTCGGTTACTCGGGTGGCGGCCCGTTCGACACCGAGGACCTGGCGCTCTCGCCGAACGCCAAGACGCTCTGGATCGCCGACACCGGCGACAACGTCACCGCCGAGGTGCGCCGCGAGCGGGTGGCGGTCTGGACGATGCCGGTGACCGGTGCCAAGCAGCCGGTGCTGCACCGACTCACCTATCCGGAGAAGAAGCCGCACGACGCCGAGGCGCTGCTGATCGGGGGCGACGGCAGACCGTTGATCATCACGAAGGTGCCGAACGGCAAGGCGCAGATCTTCCGTCCGACGGCGGCGCTCAAGAAGAACGGCGACACCGAGCCGGTGCCGATGGAGAAGGTCGGCGAGATCGCCCTGCCGAAGACCGACACCGACAACCGGATGAGTGTCTTCGGCCGGGTCGCGATCACCGGCGCCGCCCGATCGCCGGACGGCACCCGGGTGGTGCTGCGCACGTACGCCGACGCCTTCGAGTACGACGTGCAGAACGGTGACGTGCTGGCCGCGCTGACCAAGGGCACGCCCAAGGTGACCGCGCTGGCCGACCCGTTCGGCGAGGCGATCGCCTACACCCCGGACGGCAAGACCTTCCTCACCGTCTCCGACGGCGGACAGATGGAGGAGGGCGAGCCGCTCGAGATCCTCGCCTACACCCCCTCCACCGAGGGCGCGAAGCCGGTGTCCGGCGAGGGCGGCGGCGAGCAGAAGAAGGCTGGGCAGTCCTGGTTCGACGCGCTCTCGCTGCAGGACATCACCTACCTCATCGCGGCGGTGGGCGCGGTCGGCGCGCTGCTGGTCGGCGCCGGCATCGTCGGCATCCTCCGGGCCCGGCGGCGCTCCGCCGGGCGACCCGGTGACGACGCGGACGGCCGGGACTCCGACGACGACCTCCTCGACGACCGGCGGGTCCGGCCGGACGACGGTTTCCCCGAGCCCGACGCCCCGCGCGGCGGCGGCTACGGGGGAGCGGCCGATGGCGGGGTCTACGGCGGTGGCCGGGGCGGTGCGCCGGCCGGTGGCGGCGTCTACGGCGGTGGCCGTCCGGCCGGCGGTGGCGGTGGCGGTGGCGTCTACGGCGGTGGCCGCCCGGCCGACGGCGGTGGCGGCGTCTACGGCGGCGGCCGCCCCAACGGTGGCCGCCCGGCCGGTGGCGGCGTGTACGGCGGTCAGCCCGCCGGTGGTGGCGTGTACGGCGGCGGCCGGGCCGAGCCGCCGCGCCGTGGCGGGCCGGACCCGGATCCCCGGGGGCCGCGAGCGGGGCGTCGCCGGGACGGCGGCTTCGACGACGGCCGTGGGTCGTACGGCCAGGCGCCCGGCCGGAGCTACCGGGGCGACCGGTACTGACACCCGTCCCGGGTGACCGCTGGTCGGCGGCCACCCGGAGGGACGCGGGTCAGATCCGGCGCAGCACCGCGACGACCCGGCCCATGATGGTCGCGTCGTCGCCCGGGATCGGGTCGAAGGCCGGGTTCTGCGGCATCAGCCAGACGTGGCCGTCGCGCCGCCGGTAGGTCTTGACGGTCGCCTCGCCGTCGAGCATGGCCGCGACGATGTCACCGGATTCGGCGTTCGGCTGCTGCCGCACGACCACCCAGTCGCCGTCGCAGATCGCCGCGTCGAGCATCGAGTCGCCCTTGACCTGGAGCATGAAGACCTCGCCCTCACCCACCAACTCGCGGGGGAGCGGGAAGACGTCCTCCACCGCCTGCTCGGCCAGGATCGGCCCACCGGCGGCGATCCGGCCCAGCATCGGCACGTACGCCGGGGTGGGACGCTGCGAGCGGGTCAGCTCGTCGTCGACGGCGTCGCCGGGTGCCCGGACGTCCACCGCGCGCGGACGGTTCGGGTCGCGGCGCAGGAAGCCCTTCTTCTCCAGCTCCTTGAGCTGGTAGGCGACGCTGGACGGGGAGACCAGGCCGACCGCCTCGCCGATCTCGCGCACGCTGGGCGGGTAGCCGTGCCGGTCCACCCAGGTGCGGATGAACTCCAGGATGCGGCGCTGCCGCGCGGTCAGGTCGACCGTCGTCGGGTCGGGGAATGCGCTGACCACCGGGGCGACCGGGCGCACGGCGGGCTGCCCGGCGGCCCGAGCGCGCGTGGCGGCCCGGCGTCGGGTGGCCGGCGGGCCCGCCTCGGTGATCTGTTGCGGGCTCTTGGGCCGGCTGGCCCGGTCCTCGGTCACGTCCGTCCTCCCTGGTCGGCGCTGGGTGCCTTGGCGGCTCGTGGTGCGTGCGGTGTCTCTGTGCCGGCCGGTACGGCGGATGCCGCGACCGGTTGTTCCTGACCGTATAGGTGAGATCGGTCATTTTCAAACATCTGTACGACCTCGCCTCGGCGTGTCGGCGCGGAAAAGCCGGACGCTCGTACGCCCGTTCTGATAAATGGTACGTCGGGTCGAACGGGTGTTCGATCCTGCCGGATCGTCGGTGCGGTACCGTCCGGCCGGGCGGTAACCGCCGCCGGCCCCGCTCGGTTGGGCTTCCGGTGGGCCTCGGGAAGGTGGTTCTGTGCGGTTTGCCGGTGACGCGCCGGACACGCCGCTCAACTTGACCTCCGTTCCTCGGCGGCATACGGTCGACCCCTAGATGTAGTAGTCACACGGGCGTAAGTTGCCTATAGGTTGGGTTCAACTACCGACCGCACTCCCGTACCGTCGGCACGGCGACGGCCATCGGACGATGGCTCCGCCGTGGTCCGGCGTGCCCGGAGTGCGCCGGTGACCCGCGATCGACGAAGGAGGTCGGGCGATGCGCTGTCCGTACTGCCGGCACGCCGACTCCCGGGTGGTCGACTCGCGGGAGGCCGACGACGGTCAGTTGATCCGCCGGCGGCGGTCCTGCCCGGAGTGCGGCAAGCGGTTCACCACGGTGGAGGAGGCGGTCCTCGCGGTCGTCAAGCGCAGCGGGGTGACCGAGCCGTTCAGTCGCACGAAGATCATCGGCGGGGTGCGCAAGGCGTGCCAGGGCCGGCCGGTCGACGACGACTCGCTCGCGCTGCTGGCGCAGCGGGTCGAGGAGACCGTCCGGGCCAAGGGGGCCGCCGAGATCCCCAGCCACGAGGTGGGGCTGGCCATCCTGGGCCCGCTGCGGGACCTGGACGAGATCGCCTACCTCCGGTTCGCCAGCGTCTACCGGTCCTTCGACTCGCTCGCCGACTTCGAGCGCGAGATCGAGACGTTGCGGGCCGCGGCCCGCGCCCGGGAGAGCGGCGGGGCCGACGCGGTCGAGGCCGCCGGCCGTACCAGCTGATTCTTCACAGTTTTCAAAGAGATTGGACGCGCGGTGGGTGACCGCGCAGACGAGGGGGGCGACGGCGTGACAACGAGCCGTTCACGAAGCAAGGCGGGCACGGGACTGAAGGTCGAGCGGGTCTGGACGACGGAGGGGGTCCACCCGTACGACGAGGTCACCTGGGAGCGCCGGGACGTCGTCATGACGAACTGGCGGGACGGCTCGATCAACTTCGAGCAGCGCGGGGTGGAGTTCCCGGAGAGCTGGAGCGTCAACGCGGCCAACATCGTGACCACCAAGTACTTCCGGGGCGCGGTGGGGACCCCGGAGCGCGAGTGGTCGCTCAAGCAGCTGATCGACCGGGTGGTGACCACCTACCGCACCGCCGGTGAGGAGTACGGCTACTTCGCCAGCCCGGCCGACGCCGAGGTGTTCGCCCACGAGCTGACCTGGATGCTGCTGCACCAGGTGTTCAGCTTCAACTCGCCGGTCTGGTTCAACGTCGGCACGCCGTCGCCGCAGCAGGTCAGCGCCTGCTTCATCCTGGCAGTCGACGACTCGATGGACTCGATCCTCGACTGGTACAAGGAGGAGGGGCTGATCTTCAAGGGCGGCTCCGGCTCCGGGGTGAACCTCTCCCGGATCCGCTCCTCCAAGGAGCTGCTCTCCTCCGGCGGCACCGCCTCCGGCCCGGTGAGCTTCATGCGCGGCGCCGACGCCTCCGCCGGCACCATCAAGTCCGGCGGCGCCACCCGGCGCGCCGCCAAGATGGTCATCCTCGACGTGGACCACCCGGACATCGAGGAGTTCGTGGTCACCAAGGCGCGCGAGGAGGACAAGATCCGCGCGCTGCGCGACGCCGGGTTCGACATGGACCTCGGCGGCGCCGACATCGTCAGCGTGCAGTACCAGAACGCCAACAACTCGGTCCGGGTCTCCGACGAGTTCATGGCCGCGGTGGAGAACGGCGGCAGCTTCGACCTGCGCGGCCGGCTGGACGGCTCGGTGATCAACACCATCGACGCCAAGAAGCTGTTCCGCACCATCTCCCAGGCCGCCTGGGAGTGCGCCGACCCCGGCCTGCAGTACGACGACACCATCAACGACTGGCACACCTGCCCGGAGACCGGGCGGATCACCGCGTCGAACCCGTGCTCGGAGTACCTGCACCTGGACAACTCCTCGTGCAACCTGGCCTCACTCAACCTGATGAAGTTCCTCCGCGCCGACGGCGGCTTCGAGGTGGAGAAGTTCGTCAAGTCGGTCGAGCTGGTCATCACCGCGATGGACATCTCGATCTGCTTCGCCGACTTCCCCACCGAGAAGATCGGCGAGACCAGCCGCGCCTACCGGCAGCTCGGCATCGGCTACGCCAACCTCGGCGCCCTGCTGATGGCCTCCGGCCTGCCGTACGACTCGGACCAGGGCCGCTCGGTCGCCGCCGCGATCACCTCGCTGATGACCGGCACCGCCTACCGCCGCTCGGCGGAGCTGGCCGGCGTCGTCGGCCCGTACGACGGCTACGCCCGCAACGCCGAGCCGCACAAGCGGGTCATGCGCAAGCACGCCGCGGCCAACGACGAGATCAAGCCGGCCGGTACCGTGGCCACCGCGATCCAGCGGGAGGCCACGAAGCAGTGGACCCTGGGCAACAAGGTCGGCGACAAGAACGGCTGGCGCAACTCGCAGGCGAGTGTGCTCGCGCCGACCGGCACCATCGGCTTCATGATGGACTGCGACACCACCGGTGTGGAGCCGGACCTGGCGCTGGTCAAGTTCAAGAAGCTGGTCGGCGGCGGCTCGATGCAGATCGTCAACCAGACCGTGCCGCGCGCCCTGCGCAGCCTCGGCTACCCCGAGGAGCAGGTCGAGGCGATCGTCGAGCACATCGCCGACCACGGCCACGTGGTGGACGCCCCCGGCCTCAAGCCGGAGCACTACGCGGTCTTCGACTGCGCCATGGGTGAGCGGACGATCGCCCCGATGGGTCACGTGCGGATGATGGCGGCCATCCAGCCGTTCGTCTCCGGCGCCATCTCCAAGACGGTCAACATGCCGGAGGCGGCCACCGTCGAGGACGTCGAGAAGATCTACTTCGAGGGCTGGAAGCTCGGCCTCAAGGCGCTGGCGATCTACCGGGACAACTGCAAGGTCGGCCAGCCGCTCTCGGTGGCCAAGTCCAACAAGGCCACCGAGGTCGCCCCCGCCGAGGTCGAGAAGGTGGTCGAGAAGGTCGTCGAGTACCGCCCGGTGCGCAAGCGGCTGCCGAAGAAGCGCCCGTCGGAGACGGTCAGCTTCTCCGTCGGCGGCGCCGAGGGCTACCTCACCGCGTCGTCCTACCCGGACGACGGCCTCGGCGAGGTCTTCCTCAAGATGTCGAAGCAGGGCTCGACCCTCGCCGGCGTGATGGACGCCTTCTCGGTGGCCATCTCCATCGGTCTTCAGTACGGCGTGCCGCTGGAGACGTACGTCAGCAAGTTCACCAACATGCGCTTCGAGCCGGCCGGCATGACCGACGACCCGGACGTGCGGATGGCCGCCTCGGTGATGGACTACATCTTCCGTCGGCTGGCGCTGGACTTCCTGCCGTACGAGCGACGCGCGGAGCTGGGCATCTTCACCGCCAAGGAGCGGGCCGCCCAGCTGCGGGCCGAGGCGGAGGCGGAGGCGAACGGTGCGGACCTCACCGCGATGGCCGCCTCCGCCCCGGTCGAGACCAGGCCGGAGGAGCCGAAGACCGGCCCGGTCGCCCAGCCGGCCAAGGAGACCGCCGAGGTCGCCGCCGCCAAGCCGGCGCCGTCGGTGGGTTCCAGCACCGAACTGCTGGAGGCCGTGATCGGCAAGGCCGCCGACGCGCCGCTTTGCTTCACCTGCGGTACGAAGATGCGCCCCGCCGGTAGCTGCTACGTCTGCGAGGGCTGCGGCTCCACCAGCGGCTGCAGCTGACGTACGACCGTGATGAGCCCCGGGCGTTCCCACGCCCGGGGCTCATCGCTGTCCGCAGGATGCGGAATGTGGCGGCATCAGCGTCACGGGACAGCCCCACATCCCGCATCTGGTGCCGGCTGTCCGTCCGGTCAAAGGCGCGCGATCATCGGGAGATGACGATCGCCGAGAGCTACGTCGAGTTCGGCACCCGCGAGGCGCGCGGCGTCTCGCCCACGTACGAGCGCCTGTCCCTCGCCGTCTCCCGGGACGACGAGCTGCTCGCCCTCGTCGACACGCTCCCGCCCGGCAAGCGGCAGCCGAACCTGCTCTTCGGCGTCGTCCGGCTGCTCGGCGGACCGGTCGACGACCCGGCCGCGTTCCGCGACTTCACGCTGGCGAACTGGCCGGCGATCGAGGCGGAGCTGCGCACCCGGGCCGTCCAGACGAACGAGCCCGGGCGGTGCGCCGTCCTGCTGCCGGTGCTTGCCGCGCTGCCGCAGCCGCTCGCGCTGCTGGAGGTCGGTGCCTCCGCCGGGCTCTGCCTCTACCCCGACCGGTACGCCTACCGCTATGGCGACCACCGGCTCGGCACGGGCGATCCGGTCCTCGACTGCGCGCTCACCGGCACGGTGCCGCCGGACCGGCTACCCGAGGTGGTGTGGCGGGGCGGCCTGGATCTGAACCCGCTGCGGGTGACCGATTCGGCCGACGTCGCCTGGCTCGACGCCCTCATCTGGCCGGAGCAGACGCATCGCCGCGCCCGGCTGCGGGCCGCCGCGGCCGTCGCGGCGGCCGACCCGCCGCTGCTCGCCCGCGGCGACCTGGTGGACGACCTGCCCGCACTGGCCGCGCGGGCGCCGGCCGGCGCGACACTGGTGGTCTTCCACACCTCCGTGCTCTACCAGGTGCCGGCGCCGCGCCGGGCGGCCTTCGCCGAGGTGGTACGCGGGCTGCCCGGCCACTGGATCGCGAACGAGGCCCCGGACGTGCTGCCCTACGACGCGTTGCCGGAGCCGCCGGACGAGGCGCTGTACAACGTGCTGTCGCTCGATCGGAAGCCGCTCGCCTGGACCCGCTCGCACGGGCAGGTGATGACCTGGTTCGGGTGATCGGATCCAGGGTGGAGCGTTGCCGTCCGTGACCCGGATGGGGCAGCGGGTGAGATCGATCTTCACTACGCTGAGGGCCCGACGACTCCGGTGAGGTGCCATGCCGAAGCCCTCGATCCCGCGTCCCAGCCCGCGCCTGGCCGGCGCGGTCCTGCTCCCGGTGGTGTGGGGGCTGGCGGTCGGCTGGTGGACACCCCGCGGGCCGGGCACGAACGCGGAAGCCCTGACGTCGATCGTCGTCAGCCTCGCGGTGGGGTTGGCGGCCGGCTGGCTGAGCCGGTCGCGCTGGGCGATGCTCGGCGCGCCGGTGCTCTTCGCGGTGGCGGTGGAGCTGGTCCGCCTCGACCTGCGCGGGCTCACCGTGGACGCCCCGCACGCCAGCGGCTTCGGGCTCGCCGCCCTGCTCCTCGGTCGGGGCCTGCACGGCCTGCTGACCGTGCTGCCGCTGCTGGTCGGCGCGGCGTACGGGGCCGGCTTCGCGCGACGCGCGCGGCCCGCCGCCGCCCGGCGGCCGGTCTGGACGTGGCTGGGGCGGGGCGCCGCCGGCCTGCTGTCCGTGCTGCTCCTGCTGGTCGCGGCGGCCGTCGCGGTGCCGGCCCGGACAGACCGGATCGACGGTGGCATCGCCGAGCTGACCACCGTGGACACCGGCGAGCGGACCCTCGGGTTGATGCTGCGCGGCGCCAACCCTGCCGCGCCGGTCCTGCTCTTCCTGCCCGGGGCGCCAGGCAGCTCGGAGATCGGGTCGGTGCGCCGGCACCTCGCCGGCCTGGAACAGCGGTTCGTGGTGGCCACCCTGGACCGGCGGGGCGGGGCGAAGTCGTGGGGCGCCTTCGCGCCCTCGTCGTCGCTCACGCTGGAGAGCGAGGTGGCCGACGCGCTCGCCGTCACCGAGCACCTGCGGCTGCGCTTCGGCAAGGGCAAGGTCTACCTGATGGCACACTCCGGCGGCTCGCTGGTCGGGGTCACCGCCGTGCAGCGCCGCCCCGAGCTGTTCCAGGCGTACGTCGGGGTCGGCCAGGCGGTCGACCTGCGCGCCGCCGACCGCAGCCAGTACGACGACACGCTGGCCTGGGCCCGCCGCACCGGGCGCGCCGACCTGGCGAAGCGGCTGACCGACCTCGGCCCGCCGCCGTACGCCGGCATGTACGACTACGAGCCGCTGCTCGCCAACGAGGTGGGCGCCTTCGATTACGACCGCACCGGTGCCGGCGAGGGTCGCGGCGGGACCGTGGAGAACCTCGACGTGCCGGAGTACACCCTGCTGGAGCAGGCGCACGCGCTCAGCGGGATGTTCGACGGCTGGGACGTGCTCTACCCGAAGGTGCAGGGCGTCGACCTGCGTCGGGACGTGCGCCAGCTCCAGGTGCCGGTCTGGCTGGTCGACGGCGCCCACGAGGTGCCCGGCCGGCTCGCCCTGCTCGAGGAGTGGTACGCCCAGCTCCAGGCGCCCCGCAAGGAGCGGGTGGTGCTCGACGGCGTCGGGCACCGGTCGCTGTTCGAGCGTCCCGGCCCGTTCGTCGACCTGCTCACCCGGGTCCTCACCGAGACCGGCGGCCCCGGCGTCTGACCGGGGGAAGGGGCGCGCGACGATCCGACCGGCGGCTCAGTCCCGTGCCCGCTCGTGGCAGAGCAGCACCACGCCGTTGCCGAAGGTGCGGGTGCCGACCAGCCGCAACGGGCGCCGGTCGCCCGAGGCCGGGAAGAGCTGCCGGCCCCCGCCGAGGATGACCGGGTGGACGTAGATCCGCCACTCGTCGATCAGGTCGTGCCGCAGGAAGGTGGCGATGAGGTCCGCCCCGCCGAGCGTCAGGTCGCCGCCCGGCTCGGCCTGGAGCCGTCGCACCTCCTCCGGGACGACCTCCCGGACCACCGTGGTGTTCCACTCGGCGCGCTCCAGCGTGCGCGAGTAGACGATTTTCGGGATGTCGCGCCAGATGCCGGCGAACTCCTTCATCGGCTCGCTGCTCGCCGGATCCTGGTCGGCGGTCGGCCAGAACGCGGCCATCAGCTCGTAGGTCCGCCGCCCGTCGAGGAACGCGCCCATGGTGCGCAGTTCGGCGTTGAAGTGGCGGTGCAGCTCGTCGTCGACCATGTGCCAGCTGAGGTCGCCGTCCGGGCCCTCGAAGAACCCGTCCAGCGACACGCTCATGTGCACGATGATCTTCCGCATCGTCGGTGCTCCTTCGCGATCGGCTGCCGGTCAGCTCACAGCATTCCCGACCGGTGCGACAGCCGCCGGCACGTCGCGCATCCGGCGCAGCGGCGAGCAGACCACGAACAGCGACGCGCTCCAGGTGCCGAGGACGCAGATCCACAGCGCCGGCCGCAGCCCGAGCTGGCTGCCCAGGGTGCCGCCGACCAGCGCGCCGAGCGGGATTACCCCGAAAGCAGATCCAGAGGAACGCCGCGTTGACCCGGCCGAGCAGCTCGGGCGGGGTGATCCGCTGCCGGTAGGTCATCGCCGCCACGTTGAACAGCACCGCGTTGGCGGAGAACGCGGCCAGGCCCACCCCGTAGAGCAGCACCCCCCAGCCCGGCTGCGCGAGCGGCATGAGCAGGTAGAGCGGGCCGGGGGCCGCCATCGCCACCCAGATCACCCGGGCGGACCCGAGCCAGGCGGTCAGCCGGGCGGCGAGCGCGCCGACCACCAGCCCGCCCACCGCGCTGACCGAGAAGACCAGCCCGACCAGCGTCGGCGAGGCGTGCAGCTCTCGCAGCATGAAGACCACCTCGATGGAGCCGGACGCCATCACGAAGAAGTTCGACGTGGTGGTGCAGGCCAGGATCGCCACCAGGATCCGCTGGCGGCGGATGAAGCCGAGGCCGCCGGTGAGTTCCGCGCGCAGCGGACGCCGCTCGCCCGGCGGACGGGCCGCGGGGCGGTGCCGGACCAGCAGCAGCGTCACCGCGCTGAGCAGGAAGGTCGAGCCGGTGGCCAGGAAGGTCTTCGCGGCGCCGACCAGCCCGACCAGGACGCCGCCGATCGTCGGGCCGACCAGTTCGGCGGAGTCCTGGCTGATGGTGAGCTTCGCGTTGCCGTCCAGCAACTGCTCGGCCGGCACCAGCTGCGGCAGCAGGCTCTTGTACGCCACCGTGAAGAACACGGTGAGCACGCCGGAGAGGCCGACCACGGCGTACAGGAAGGCCAGGGTGAGCTGCCCGACCAGGGCGACCACCGGCACCGATAGCAGCAGCGCCGCCCGGCCCAGGTCGCAGGCGATCATCAGCCGGCGCTGGTCGACCCGGTCGGCGAGGATCCCCGCCGGCAGCGAGAAGAGCAGGTACGGCAGCCAGGCGAGGAAGGTCAGCAGGGAGACCTGGAAGACGCTGGCGCCGAGAGTGCCCGCGGCGAGCAGCGGCACCGCCACGCCGGAGATCCGGGTGCCGAGTTCGGCGACCGTCTGGCCGCCCCACAGCAGACCGAAGTCCCGGCTGCGCCAGAGCGGTGCGGCGGTGGCCGCCTCGGCAGGCGGCACCAGTTGCTGCGTCACGTGCTGTCCTCGCTGTCGGGCATCGCGCCAGCCTGCCCGCCCGCCCCGGCCCGTGCCAGCCATTTCCGGCCGGGCCGGTACGGTCGGTGGGCCGCAGAGCCGCGGCGCTGACGGGAGGTCCGCACGTGTCCATCGCCCTGTTCACCCTCGGCGGCACGATCGCGATGGGCGGGGTGGACCCCGGCCGGCCCGGGGTGGTCGCCCGGCTGACCGGAGCGGATCTCACCGCCGCCGTGCCCGGGCTCGCCGACCTCGACCCGCCGCTGGACGTGCGGGACGCCCTCGCGGTGCCCAGCGCCCACCTGACGTACCGCCAGCTGCTCGACGTGGTCGACGCCGCCGGCCGAGCGGTGACCGCCGGCGCCACCGGCGTGGTGGTCACCCAGGGCACCGACACGCTGGAGGAGACGGCGTTCCTGGCCGACCTGGTCTGGCCGCACGACGCGCCGCTGGTCTTCACCGGCGCCATGCGCAACCCGACCCTGGCCGGCCCGGACGGGCCAGCGAACCTGCTGGCCGCGGCCCGGGTGGCGGCCGCGCCGGCGGCCCGGGGCCTGGGCGTGCTGGTCGCCGTCAACGACGAGGTGCACGCCGCCCGCTGGGTACGCAAGACGCACAGCACCAGCACGGCCACCTTCGCCTCGCCGAACACCGGCCCGCTCGGGCACGTGATCGAGGGGCGGGTACGCCTGCTGGTCCGACCGGAGCGGCCGGCGCCGCTGCCACCGGTCGACCCGGCCCGGCTGGACGCCACCCGGGTCGCCCTGCACACGGTGGCCCTGGACGACGACGGGCTGCTCCTCGACGGTGTCGCCGGCACCCACCACGGGCTGGTCGTCGCGGGCTTCGGCGTCGGGCACGTCCCCGCCACGCTCGCCCCGGCGCTCGGCGCCCTGGCCGAGCGGATCCCGGTGGTGCTCACCTCGCGCTCCGGGGCCGGTTCGGTGCTCCGGAACACCTACGGGGCGGTCGGTTCGGAGACCGACCTGCGGCGGCGCGGGCTGCTGGACGGCGGGCTGCTCGACCCGTACAAGGCGAAGGTGCTGCTCCGGCTGCTGCTCGCGGCGGGTGCGGGCCGGGACACCATCGCCGCCGCCCTGGCCCGGCACGGCTGACGGCGTCTCTAGACTGCCCCGGTGACCGGAGAGCGACGACCGTTGGCGGCCCGGCCGCTGACCGAGCCGCACCCGTCCCGGTTGCCGCCCGAGCACCCCGACCGGGACCGGATCCTCGCCGCGCACGCCGCCGCGCTGGCCGCCGGTGAGGCCGGCTACCTCGACCCGGCCACCGGTCTCTTCGTGCTCAGCGCCGGTTTCCTGGCCCGCCGTGGCACCTGCTGCGGCCGCGGCTGCCGGCACTGCCCGTACCTGGACGATTGAGGGCTTCCGCCCGGACGGGCGAGCCCGTACGGTGTCCGGCGGGCACGTCGGGTCGGACATCGGAGGAGTAATCGTGCACGGGCGGAGCGTGGTCGCCGGCGTGGCCGTGCTGCTGGTGGCGGGCTGCGCCGCCGAGGCGGAACCGGTGGCGGTGCCGCCCCCGGCGCCGATCTCGATCGACGTGCCGGCGGCCTCGTCCGGCGGGGCGTGCCGGCTGCTCGACTTCGCGGTGATCGAGGAGCACGCGCAGGTCCGCTTCGACGTGGCGGCGGCCAGTGCGCGCGGCGACAGTCACACCTGCGTGGTGCGTTCCGGAACGGCGAGCCTGCCCGAGTTGACGCTCACCGTCAGCAAGACGTCGATCGACGCGGCCACGTTCACCGAGGATGTGGTGCCGGAGAAGGCGGCCAAGGTCTCCGGGCTCGGCCAGAAGGCGTACCGGCGGACCAGCGCCGCCGCCGACGGTCACGGCCCGGTGGCGGAGGTGGGCTGGCTGGCCGGCGGGGGGCGGCTGGCCACCCTGCGCTGGACCAGCCCGAGGGGCACCGACCGGGGTGCGGTCGACGACCTCGTCGACGGGCTGGTCGCGCTTGCCAAAAAGGTCGACACCCGGGCCCTGTGACCGACGGCGGTGCCGCCGCCACGGGCGGGCGAAGCCCGGCGGCCCAGGGCGCACCCGCCGGCAACGGCCGGGGAGTGGGCCCGTCAGCCGGCCGCGACGAAGACCCGCGAGGCGACCTCGCGGGGCAGCCGGATCCGGCCGCCGTCGCGGTCGATGGAGACCCCGTCGCGTTCCTGCGCCACGGTCACCGTGGCGCCCGGGTCGACGCCGGCGGCGTGCAGCTGGCGCAGCACGTCGGCGTTGGTCTGCACGCTCTCGCAGATCCGCCGCACCACCACCGGCCCGGTCAGGCCGGGGAACGCCAGGTTGCGCTCACCCTCGGCCGGCTCGGTGGCCTGCGGCTCGGGGGAGCCCAGCTCCTCCAGCCCCGGGATGGGGTTGCCGTAGGGCGAGCGGGTGGGCCGGTTGAGCAGGTCGTAGACCCGCTTCTCGACCGCGTCGCTCATCACGTGCTCCCACCGGCAGGCCTCGTCGTGGGCCTCCTCGTAGGGCATCCCGATCACGTTGACCAGCAGCAGCTCGGCCAGCCGGTGCTTGCGCATCACCGAGACCGCGGTGGCCCGGCCCTGTGCGGTGAGCGCCAGGTGCCGGTCGCCCTCGACCGTGAGCAGGCCGTCGCGCTCCATCCGGGCGACGGTCTGGCTGACGGTCGGGCCGCTCTGCCGCAGCCGTTCGGCGATCCGGGCGCGCAGCGGCGGCACCCCCTCCTCCTCGAGCTCGAGGATGGTGCGCAGGTACATCTCGGTCGTGTCGACCAGGTCGTGAGACTTCATATCGTCAGCGGCCCTCCGGTGCTCGATGCTACCCCGGACCTCCGACGATTGACCGCCGCCGAACCGTGTGACGGCTGCCCGGATGGTGTTCACTGGACGCCATGTCCGGTACCGACGATCTTCTGGTCGAACCCGACCGGCTCGCCGCCGAGCTCGACCGCGCCGACCCGCCCACCCTGCTGGACGTCCGCTGGCGGCTCGCCGGCCCGCCCGGCCGGGACGACTACGCGGCCGGGCACCTGCCCGGCGCGGTCTTCGTCGATCTGGACACCGACCTCTGCGGGCCGCCCGGCGCCGCCGGCCGGCACCCGCTGCCCGACCCGGCCGCGTTGCAGGCGGCGCTGCGGGCCGCCGGCGTCCGCACCGGCCATTCCGTGGTGGTGTACGACAGCGGCGACGGCATGGCCGCCGCGCGGGCCTGGTGGACGCTGCGCTGGGCCGGCCACCGCGAGGTGCGGCTGCTGCACGGCGGCTTCCCGGCCTGGGCGGCGGCGGGGCAGCCCGTCTCGACCGAGGCGCCCGCCCCGCCCCCCGGCGACGTCACCGTCCGGCCGGGCGAGCTGCCGGTGCTCGACGCGGGCGCGGCGGCCCGGCTCGCCGCCGGTGACGGCGTGCTGCTGGACGTGCGGGCCGCGCCCCGCTACCGGGGCGAGACGGAGCCGATCGACCCGGTGGCCGGGCACGTGCCGGGCGCGGCGAACCTGCCCGCCCCGGAGTACGTCGGCCCGGACGGGCGGTTCCCGGCCGCCGACGCGCTGCGCGAGCGGTTCGCCGCCGCGGGCGTCGGCGCGGACCGCCCGGTCGGGGCGTACTGCGGCTCCGGGGTGACCGCGGCGCAGGCGGTGCTCGCCCTGCACCTGGCCGGCCGGCCGGACGCGGCGCTCTACGTCGGCTCGTGGAGCAACTGGATGGCCGACCCGGCCCGTCCGGTGGCCACCGGGGCGACACCCGGCGCGTGAGCAGCGCGTGCGACGGGGGCGCGCCGGTCCTCGTGCGACGATGAGGCCATGTCCGACGAGACAGTGGTGGTGTGGGACGAGTCGCTGCTCGCCTACGACATGGGTGACCACCCGCTGGACCCGGTCCGGGTCGAGCTGACCATCGCGCTCGCCCGTGAGCTGGGCGTCCTGCAACGCCCCGGGGTGCGGCTGGTCAAGCCGGAACCGGCCGACGACGCGCTGCTGACCCGGGTGCACGACCCGCGCTACGTGGAGGCGGTGCGGGCGGCGCCGAGCGACCCGCTCTTCGCGGGGTTCGGGCTGGGCACCTCGGACAATCCGGTCTTCCCGGGGATACACGAGTCCAGCGCGCTGGTCGCCGGCGCGAGCGTGGCCGCCGCCGAGGCGGTCTGGCGGGGCGAGGCCCGCCGCGCGGTCAACGTGGCCGGTGGGCTGCACCACGCGATGCCGGCCCGGGCCGCCGGCTTCTGCGTCTACAACGACCCCGCGGTGGCCATCGCCCGCCTGCTCGACCTGGGCGCCGAGCGGATCGCGTACGTGGACGTGGACGTGCACCACGGCGACGGGGTGCAGCAGATCTTCTGGGACGACCCGCGGGTGCTCACGGTCAGCCTGCACGAGACCCCGCTCGCGCTCTTCCCCGGCACCGGATTCCCCGACGAGACCGGCGGCCCGGAGGCGGTGGGGACCGCGGTCAACGTGCCCCTGCCGCCGGGCGTCGACGACGCCGGCTGGCAACGGGCGTTCCACGCGATCGTGCCCTCGGTGCTGCGCGCGTTCCGGCCGCAGCTGCTGGTCACCCAGTGCGGCGCGGACGGGCACCGGCTCGACCCGCTGGCCGACCTGCACCTGTCCGTGGACGGGCAGCGGGCCACCTACCTGGCCCTGCGGGCGCTCGCCGACGAGCTCTGCGAGGGCCGCTGGGTGGCCACCGGCGGCGGTGGGTACGCGCTGGTCGAGGTGGTGCCCCGGGCGTGGACCCACCTGCTGGCGATCGCCACCGGCGCGCCGGTCGAGCCGGCCACGCTGACCCCGCCGGCCTGGCGGGAACTGGCCACCGCGCGCCGTCCCGGTCGGCAGGTGCCGCTGCGGATGACCGACGACGTCGACCCCGCGTACGAGCCGTGGCAGCCGACCGGCGAGCCGACCGCGGTGGACCGGGCCATCGCGGCGACCCGCAAGACGGTCTTCCCGCTGTGCGGGCTCGACCCGCACGACCCCCGTGACTGAACCGGCCGCCGCCGGGCCGGTGGCGACCGCGCCCCAACCGGTGGACGTGCTGCTCAGCGACGGCACCACCGTCCAGCTGCGACAGATCCGCCCGGCGGACGCCCCGGACATCGTGGCGATGCACTCGCGGTTCTCCGAGCGCACCCGCTATTTGCGCTACTTCTCGCCGTACCCGCGAATCCCCGAGCGCGACCTGCAACGCTTCGTCAACGTCGACCACCGCGACCGGGAGGCGTTCGTGGTGCTGGCCGGCGAGCGGATGGTCGCCGTGGGCCGCTACGAGCGGCTCGGCCCGGCGGCGCCCGAGGCCGAGGTCGCCTTCGTGGTCGAGGACGCCTACCAGGGCCGGGGGATCGGCTCGGTGCTGCTGGAGCACCTGGCCGACGCGGCCCGCCGGATCGGCATCGTCAGCTTCGTCGCCGAGGTGCTGCCGGCCAACGGCGCCATGCTGCGGGTCTTCTCCGACTTCGGCTACCAGGTGCAGCGCGAGTTCGCCGACGGCGTGGTGCACCTGAGCTTCCCCATCGCGCCCACCGAGGCAACGCTGGAGGTGCAGCGCGGCCGGGAGCACCGCACCGAGGCCCGCTCCATCGCCCGGCTGCTCGCCCCGCGCGGCGTCGCGGTCTACGGCGCCAGCGCCACCGGGCAGGGCGTCGGCGCGGCGGTGCTCGGGCACCTGCGCGACTTCGGCTTCACCGGGTCGGTGGTGCCGGTGCACCCGAGCGCGGCGACGGTCGCCGGGCTGCCCGCGTACCCGTCGGCGGCCGACGCCGGCCTGCCGGTCGACCTGGCCGTGGTGGCGGTGCCGCCCGAGGCGGCGGAGGCGGTGGTCGCCGACGCGGCCGCCGCCGGGGTGCACGGCCTGGTGGTGATTTCCGCCGGGTTCGCCGAGGCCGGTGGAGAGGGCGCGGCCGCGCAGCGGGCCCTGGTCCGCGCGGCCCACGCCGCCGGCATGCGGGTGGTCGGCCCGAACTGCCTGGGCGTCGCCAACACCGACCCGGCGGTACGCCTCAACGCCACCCTCGCGCCGCGGCTGCCGGTGCCCGGCCGGGTGGGCATCTTCAGCCAGTCCGGCGCGTTCGGGGTGGCCCTGCTCGCCGAGGCGGACCGGCGTGGGCTGGGCCTGTCCAGCTTCGTCTCGGCCGGCAACCGGGCCGACGTCTCCGGCAACGACCTGCTCCAGTACTGGCAGGACGACCCGGGCACCGACGTGATCATGCTGTACCTGGAGACGTTCGGCAATCCGCGCAAGTTCGCCCGGTTGGCCCGCCGGATCGGCCGGGACAAGCCGGTGGTGGCGCTCGCCTCGCCGGCCCGCCCGCCCGGCGTCGGCGACACCGCCGGCCCCGACGAGGTCGCGGTGAGCGCGCTGTTCGCCCAGTCCGGCGTGATCCGGGTGGACACCGTGGCCGAACTGCTCGACGTCGGGGTGCTGCTGGCCCACCAGCCGCTGCCGGCCGGCCGGCGGGTCGGGGTGGTCGGCAACTCCTCGGCGCTGACCGGGCTGGCCGCCACCGCCTGCGCCGCCCAGGGGCTGACCGTCGCCGCCGGCTACCCCCGCGACGTCGGCCCGCGCGCCGGGGCGGCCGAGTTCGCCGCCGCGCTCGCCGACACCGCCGCCGACGACCGGGTCGACGCCCTCGTGGTGGTCTTCGCGCCGCCGCTGCCCGGCCAGCTCCCCGACGCCGAGGCGGACTTCACCGCCGCGCTGCCGAGCGCCCTCGCCGCCGGCAAGCCGACCGTGGCGACGTTCCTGGTCGGCCGGGCGCCGGCCGGGGTGCCGGCGTACCCGAGCGTGGAGGAGGCCGTCCGCGCCCTCGGCCGGGTCGCCGCGTACGCCGACTGGCTGCGCCGCCCGCCCGGGGCGCTGCCGGAGCTGCCCGCCGTCGACCGGGAGGCGGCGCAGGCGGCGCTGCGCCCGGAGGCCACCGACCCGGCGGGGCTGCTCGCCGCGTACGGCATCGACGTGGTCGAGTCGGTGCCGGCGCGCTCGGCCGACGAGGCGGTGGCCGCCGCGGCCCGGCTCGGCTACCCGGTGGCGCTCAAGGCGGCCGCTTCCGGCCTGCGGCACCGGCTCGACCTCGGCGCCGTCCGGCTCGACCTGCCCGACCCGGCCGCGCTGCGCCGCGCGTACGCCGAGATGTCGGCGGTCTTCGGCGCGGACGTGCTGGTCCAACCGATGGTCCCGCCCGGCGTGGCCTGCGTGGTGGAGCTGGTGGAGGACCCGGCGTTCGGGCCGGTGGTCGGCTTCGGGCTCGGCGGCGTGGCGACCGAGCTGCTCGGCGACCGGGCCTGGCGGGCCGTGCCGCTGACCGACCTGGACGCCGCCGAGCTGGTCGACGAGCCCCGCGCGGCGCCGCTGCTGCGCGGCCACCGGGGCGCCGCCCCGGTGGACCGGGCGGCGCTGGCCGACCTGCTGCTGCGGGTCGGCCGGCTCGCCGACGAGCAGCCCCGAGTGCGGTCGGCGACGCTGAATCCGGTGCTCGTCCGGCCGGACGGCCTCTCGGTGCTGCACGCCACCGTGCGCACCGGCTCCGCCGCCGACCGCCCGGACACCGGCCCACGCCGGCTGTAGCCGTCAGCCGCGGCTGGAGATCTGCTGGACGCCCCAGGCGTTGCCGTCCGGGTCGGTGAAGAAGACGAAGCCGACGTTGTCCAGCGGGTCCGGCACCGGCCGGGGGTTCTCGCCCACCACCTGGATCTCGCTGACCTCGACGCCCCGCTCGACCAGCTGGGCCCGGGCCTTCCGTAGGTCCGGCACCACCAGCTGGAGGCCCTTCAACGAGCCCGGCGGCATCTGCGGCACCACGCCCTTGCCGATCACGATGGAGCAGCCGGAGCCGGGCGGGGTCAACTGCACGATCCGCGCGTCGTCGCTGATCACGGTGTCGTGGTCGACCGTGAAACCGAGCTGGTCGGCGTAGAACGCCTTGGCCCGCTCGACGTCGGAGACCGGTACGATCACCACTTCCAGGGTCCAGTTCACAGGGTCTCTCCTTGCCTCGTCGTCGTCTCGTGCAGCAGTTCGGCGAGCCGCGCGAAGCTCTCGCCGACACCGCGGGTCATCGGGTAACGCAGCACGGCGTCGCGCCCCTCGGGGGTGGCGTACCGCAGCATGGTGGTGACCGTCGTCCGCCCGACGAGTTCGGTGAACTCGTGGGTGACCAGCGTCTCGCCCGGGTAGGACTGGTCGTCGAAGAGCTCGGTGCAGACCAGCCGGTGTGGCGGCTCGACCGCGCGGTACACCCCGCCCTGGCCCATCCGCTCGCCGTCCGGGCCCGCCGAGACGTAGCGCCAGCGCCCGCCCACCCGCAGGTCCACCTCGCATTCGACCAGCCGCCAGCCGCGTGCGCCGTACCAACGGACGAGCAGCTCCGGGCGGGTGAAGGCGGCGAAGACCAGGTGCGCGGGCGCGTCGAACAGCCGGCTCAGCACGATCTCGCGGTCGCCCGGGGTGGCCACCACCAGCGGGTCGCCGAGGCCGGTCACCGCCCGCCGCCCCGGGTGCCGTCCCGCTGCGGGGGCGTCCGGCCGGCGGCTTGGAGGTCGTCGAGCAGGGCGTCGAGGCGCTGGTAGCTCTCCGCCCAGTAGTCGCGGTAGTTCGCCAGCCAGGCGGTGGCCTCCCGCAGCGGTCCGGCCTCCAGCCGGCAGGGTCGCCGCTGGGCGTCCCGGCCCCGGCTGACCAGTCCGGCGCGTTCCAGCACCTTCAGGTGTTTGGAGATGGCCGGCTGGCTCATCGCGAAGGGCGCCGCCAGCTCGGTCACCGTCGCCTCGCCGGCCGCAAGGCGGGCGAGGATGGCCCGCCGGGTCGGGTCGGCGAGCGCGGCGAAGGTCGCGTCCAGCAGTTCGGCCACCGTAAATAACCTCCTGGTTTCATAACCATTTGGTTTTAGCGTGGATCGGTGGCCAGGTCAAGACCCTCGGCTGTGGACACGCCGCGGCCCCGGCGAACCGCCGGGGCCGCGACACGCACCCACGGTCAGCAGGCGTACGCCTCCAGGCGCTGCGCCCGCTCCGGAGCGCGCAGCTTCAGCAGGGTCACCTTCTCGATCTGCCGGATCCGCTCCCGGGACAGGCCGAACTCCCGCCCCACCTCGTCGAGGGTGCGCTGGCGGCCGTCGTCGAGGCCGAACCGGAGCCGGATCACCGCCTGCTCCCGCTGGGAGAGGGTGGCCAGCACGATGCTCACCTCGTTGCGCAACTCGCCCTGCGCGGCCGCGTCACCCGGCTCGGCGCCCGGGTCGACGGCGGCGACGAAGTCGCCGAGCGCGCTCTCGCCGTCCTCGCCGACCGCCTGGTCCAGGCTGACCGGCTCCCGGTCGTACGAGATCAGCTCGATGACCTGGAACTCCGGGATGTCCAGCGCCCGGGCGACCTCGGCGACGGTCGGCTCGCGGCCCAGCGTCACCGACAGCTCGCGGCGGGCCCGGACCATCCGGTTGACCTGCTCGACCATGTGCACCGGGATGCGGATGGTGCGGGCCTGGTCGGCCATGGCGCGGGTGATGGCCTGGCGGATCCACCAGGTGGCGTAGGTGGAGAACTTGTAGCCCTTGGCGTAGTCGAACTTCTCGACCGCGCGGATCAGGCCGAGGTTGCCCTCCTGGATCAGGTCGAGGAAGGCCATGCCACGGCCGGTGTACCGCTTGGCGATGCTGACCACCAGGCGCAGGTTCGCCTCGAGCAGGTGGTCCTTGGCGGCGCGGCCCTCGGCGGCGACCAGTTCCAGATCGGCCCGCAGCGCCGCGGAGACCGGGGTGCAGGTGGCCAGCTTCTCCTCGGCGAAGAGTCCGGCCTCGATCCGCTTGGCCAGGTCGACCTCCTGCGCGGCGGTGAGCAGCTTGGTGCGGCCGATTCCGTTCAGGTATGCCCGGACCAGGTCCGTGGAGACGCCGCGCTCGTCGGTGGCGTCCAGGTCGGTCAGGGTGTCGGTGCCGTGCTCGGCCTCGATGGTGCCGGCCGGGCGCATCCGGTGCTCCGTCATCTGCAGGGCCATCTCTTCTCCCCGTGTCCACGTCTGTGCCGCTCGTCCGGCCCAGTGGTGCCGGTGTGACACACAGCTTGGCGGGCGGGGCGTGAAACGGGAGTGAGGCGATCGGGGAACCGACACCAATCTCGCCGGAAACGTCGGCTGCCGGGGGTGTGTCGGCCGGTGGCGGTTGCCGGGCCCGGTTACCGTGCCAGCGGTCGGCCAGCGGGGCCGATCGCGCCGGCCGGCGCGGACAGGCAACGGAGGGCGTCGTGGTCTTCAAGCGGCTCATGCAGGCGATGGGCGTGGGTGGCCCGTCGGTGGAAACCGTGCTGGCGAACCCCAACTGCCGCCCCGGCGGCCAGTTGGAGGGCACCGTCCACGTGGCCGGCGGCGACCACCAGGTCGACGTCAGCTACGTGGCGCTGGGCCTGGTCACCCGGGTCGAGGTGGAGAGCGGCGACAACGAGTACAACACCACCCAGGAGTTCCACCGCCAGCGGGTGACCGGCACGTTCCGGCTGGAGCCGGGGCAACGCCACGACATCCCGTTCCGCTTCGACGTGCCCTGGGAGACCCCGGTCACCGAGCTGTACGGGCAGCACCTGCACGGGATGACGATGGGGCTGCGTACCGAGCTGGAGGTGGCCCGGGCGGTCGACAAGGGCGACCTGGACGCGGTGGCGGTGCACCCGCTGCCGGCCCAGGAGCGGCTGCTGGAGGCGCTGCTGCGGCTCGGCTTCCGGTTCAGCCGCGCCGACGTGGAGCGGGGCCACATCTACGGCGTACGGCAGACCCTGCCGTTCTACCAGGAGATCGAGTTCTACCCGCCGCCGCAGTACGCCCGCGCGATCAACCAGCTGGAGGTGACCTTTGTCGCCGACCCGCGGCAGATGCAGGTGGTGCTGGAGCTGGACAAGCGCGGTGGGCTGCTCACCGAGGGGCGGGACGCGTTCGGCCGGTTCACCGTCGACTACGCCACGATGGACCGCACCGACTGGGTTGCCCAGCTGGACGGCTGGCTGCGCCAGTCGATGCAGCGCCGGGGTCTCTTCTTCTGACCGCGCCGGCCGGCTCGCCCGCTCGGAGCCGGCCGGTCAGGTCCACCCGTGCCGCGCGGCGTGCCAGCCGAGCTGCATCCGGGTCTCCACGCCGGCGAGGTCCATCAGATGGCGCAGCCGCCGTTGCAGGGTCCGCAACGACAGGTCGAGCTGGGCGGCGACGACCTGGTCGGTGAGCCCGGACAGCAGCAGCGCCAGGATCCGGCGGTCCAGCTCGCTCGGCTCGGTGCCGCCGTCGCCGTCGGGGCGCTCGGTCACGCCACCGGCGGCGGTCAGGTCGAGCGGGTGGGCGTCCCGCCAGACGATCTCGAACAGCGCGTCCATCGCCGCCAGCAGCCCGGTGCGGTGCAGCAGCACCGCACCGGGCTCGCCCCCGGGGGTGGCGGTCAGCGGCACCAGGGCGAGCTCCGTGTCGGCCAGGATCAGCTTGATCGGCAACGAGTCGACCACCCGCACCTGGACGCCGTCACGCAGCGACTCCAGGGTCTCGGCGACCACCCCCGGCTCGGCGAGCGTCGGGCGGTCGATCACCACCCGGAACCGGACGCCCTGGTTCACCGCCACCGACTCCACCGCGTTGGCGCCCGGCGGCACGGCGATGAAGGGTGTGGTGACGAAGCTGCGGACCTCGGTCCGGGCGGCGTGCTGCACCTGGGCGAACCGGTGGCGGACGGCCTCCACGCCGGTGATCACCTCGATCAGTTCGTCGATGGCCCGGCCGGCGATCGCGCCACGGTGCTCCTCGGCGAGCGTGACCAGTGCCAGTTCGGCGCTGCGCAGGGCGCTGCGCTGCTCGCTGATCAGCGCCCCGAGCGCGACCGCGGGCGGCGCCACCGAGAACCCGTCGTCCGGCCCGCACTTGACCAGCCCGGACGCGGCCAGGTGGGACAGCGCCGCGTCGACCGCCTCGACCGGCAGCCGCAGGGCATCGGCGAGTTCGGCCCTACCGGCCTGTCCCGGCGGACCAGCAGCCCGTAGACCGCCTCGTCGTCCGGGCCCAGACCCAACGCGCCGAGCATCGCTGGCCGCCTCCCTCCGCCGCTGACGGCACGGCGAGTATGGGCCATCTTGATGGATCTTGAACAGGGGGTGGTGCCCGGCGGGGCCCCGGGACGGTGCCGGTCCCAGGACCCCGCCGGCCCCCTCACCGCAGGCCGTACGCCCGGATGAGCTCCTGCCGGATGCCGAAGCCGGCGTCCGTCTTCGCGGCGGCGCGCACCGAGACGAAGCCGCCCGGCTGCTTCGGCAGCTTGAGCGAGCCGGTCCACCGGTCGTCGGCGCCCCGGCTCAGGGTCACCCGCTGCCAGCTGCCGCCGTCGTCGTACGAGACCTCCAGCTCGACCGAGGTGACCGTGCCGGTGCCGGTGCCGCCCGGCTGCGGTCCCGCCTTGACGCTGATCTGCTGGCTGGTGCCCGCCTTGACGTCGCCCCGCAGGTCCGTCTCCAGCGCGTAGTCGAGCTGGAGCAGCGCGAACGGGACGAAGGTGTCCGCCTCGTTCGAGCTGGAGACGAAGTCCCACTCGGTGTGCGTGCGGGTGGACAGTCGCCACTCCTCTGCCGGCCGCGAGGCGTCCAGCACCAGGCGGTAGGGCAGGGTGCCGGCGGGCACCGCCTTCCACTGCAGATCGGAGTAGTGGCGGTTCTCGTGCAGCAGGATGTCGCCCTGGTACAGCTTGACGGTGGTCGGCACCGACCCCCAGTCCAGGTTGCCGCCGTGCTCCAGGATGTCGTCCGACGGGCTCCAGGCCTGCACGTTGAGGGTCATGAAGTCCCGGTACCGGCTGTTGCGGACCGCGAACGCCCGGTTGAAGGCCGGCCGGACGGCCGGTGCGAACCAGTCCAGCCGGGTCGTCGTGCCCTTGGCGTACGTGTTCAGGTACGCGGTGTCCGTCCAGGAGCCCTGGTCGTGCACCTCGTGCCAGACCATGTCCGGGGTGACCCACTCGGTGCGGGTGCCCGGGTGCCACTCGCTCTCCCGGAAGCCGAACGCGGGGCTGAAGGGCATGTCGTACCGGTAGCCGGCGCCCGCGGTGTCCTTCACGGCGTGGTAGCGGGCGTCGATCCGGGCCAGGTCGTCGCGGCCCGGGTGGTAGGTGAGCGGCTGGTCCGGCACCTGTCCCGGCCAGACCCGGGTCAGGTCGTAGACGTAGGTGGCGTACGGCACCCGGGCGACGGTGAGCTTCGGCGTCCCGGCCCGGACCGCCTCGATCAGTCGCTTCCCGGCCTCCTGGTGCACGGTGGCGACCGGGATCGGGGACTCGCCGACGTACTCGTTGAGGATGCCGGGGCCGTCGTTGACGACCAGCAGCAGCTTCGCCCCGGCGGCCGCCGCGGCCGCGGCGCGGTCCGCCGCGCCGATCGCGTCGCTGCGGGTCACCACCGCGACCCTGCCCTTCGCGTCGACGTCCGCGTACTCGGCCGGCGTGCCGGTGCCGGCGTGGACCGGGCGCAGCGTCTCGCTGCCCGCGGTGAGCGTGCTGCCCGGCTGCACGGTGGCGTCGACCGGCGGCAGGCCGGCGATGCTCAGGCTCAGCATCGGCTCGCCCTTGCGCCACCGGGCCGCCATGGTGAACGACCCCTTAGCGGCCGGCTCGGTCGGCATGACGTAGAGGTCGTCGTAGCGCACCGGCAGTTGGTAGGCCTGGCGGAAGCTGTCACCGTCGGCGTACCGCATCTCGAAGTCGAGCTTGCGCTGCCGGTCCTCGGTGCGCTGCGGCGTGGTGGTGTCGAGCAGCCGGGCGCGGCTGGCGTCGAGCACCACCTCGGCGGCCCGGTCGAGCACCGTCTCCGGGTCGACCAGCAGGGCGAAGCCGAGGCGATCCGGCCCCTCACCCGGGACGTCCAGCGCCGCCTCCACGGTGTACGTGCCCGGCGGCAGCCGCAGCGTCCGCTCGCCGTCGACCGGGTACTGCCACGGGTAGAAGTCGCCGGCCCGCTTCACCACCACCATCGAGCTGGCGGGCTTGCCGTCCCGGCCGGTCAGCGTGATGGTCAAGTCGTACCGCTCGTCCTCCTTGAGCAGGGCGAGCGCGGTACGGGTGACCGGCGTGCCGGTGGCGGCGTCGGTGCCGACCAGGTAACCGGTGAGCTGGCCGTGGGCGTCCGTCCGCGGTTCACCGATCACCGCGACGTCGGCGCTGCCGCCGGCCGGCACGGTCACCGAGGAGGCGCCGAGCGAGAACGGGCCGGCGCCGGTGAGAGCGAGGTCGAGGGTCACCGCGGTGGCGCCGGAGTTGGTGAAGGTCACCTGCCGGGTCACCGGGGCGTCGGTCGCCTCGTGCGGCCAGTCGAAGGTGCCGAAGAACGCCGAGCCGGTGGCCCGTACGGTGCCGCGCACCGCCGCCGCCACGTCCAGCCGCCCGGTGCCCACCTGGTACGGGTGGTAGCCCTCGGCCAGGCCCTTGGCGCTGCTCATCAGCGCCTCCTTGAGCTGCGGGCCGGACCAGTCCGGGTGGCGCTGGGCGAGGAGCGCCGCCGCTCCCGCCACGTGCGGGGCGGCCATCGAGGTGCCGTCCATGCTCTGGTAGGCGCCCTCGCCGGTGGCGTGCTGCGAGCGGGCCGCGGAGATGCCGACGCCGGGCGCGGTGATGTCCGGCTTCAGCGCGCCGGTGCCCGCCAGCGGGCCGGTGCTGGAGAACCAGGCCAGCTCGTCCTGCTTGTCCACCGCGCCGACGGTCAGCGCGCTCGCGGCGACGCCGGGCGCGCCGATGGTCTGCGGTCCGGCGTTGCCCGACGCGACCACGAAGAGCGTGCCGTGCTGGGCGGTGAGGGTGTTCACCGCGGCCGTCATCGGGTCGGTGCCGTCGGTCAGCGACGCGTCGCCCAGGCTCATGTTGACCACGTCCGCCCCGGACTCGGCGGCCCACTGCATGCCGGCGATGATCCAGGAGTCCTGGCCGTACCCCTCGTCGTCGAGCACCTTGCCGACGATCAGGTCGGCGCCCGGCGCGACGCCCTTGCGGTCGCCGCCGGAGGCCGCCCCGGTGCCGGCGATGGTCGAGGCGACGTGGGTGCCGTGCCCGTGCACGTCCGAGACGTCCTCGCCGGGCACGAAGCTGACCGTCTCGTCGACCTGGTCGGCCAGGTCGGGGTGGCCGGCGTCGATGCCGGTGTCCAGCACCGCGACCGTCGCCCCGGTGCCGTCGTACCCGGCGGCCCACGCCTCGGGGGCGCCGACCTGCGGGACGCTCTCGGCCAGGGTGGCCTTCACCCGCCCGTCGAGCCAGAGCTTCGCGACCCCGCCGCCGAGCGTCGCCCCGGACCGGGCCGGCGCGGGCGCCACGGTGGACCAGAAGGCGCGGGCCTGCTTCTTGTCGGCGGCCAGCGCGGCGCCGGTGATGCTGGGCAGGTCGCGGACGACCTTCGCGCCCCGCGGTGCGGCCGGGCGGCCCGCCCGCGCCTTCGCCGGGGGGTAGGTCGCGATCAGAGGCAGTTCCGCGGTCCGGGCGTCGTCGTAGCCCATCTCGATGAGGTCGGTGACGTTGAACAACCGCCGGTCGAGCCGGTCGCTGCCCAGCAGCGGCAGCGCCTCGTCGGGCAGCACGTACAGGTCGCCGCCGCTCTCCTGGACGCGGACGCCGCCGGTGGCGTGGTCGGGCCGGTCGACGTCGGCGGTGGCCTTGCCGTCGGCGAAGGTGGTCACCGTGACCACGTCACCGGTGATCAGCGTGAGGGTGTGGGTGTCCCTGGCCGCGGTCGGGGTGGCCGGGGTCGGGCCGGCCGCGGTGGCGGGCGCCTGGAGCACGGCGGCGCCGGCCGCGACCAGTCCGACCGCGGCCGCGGCGGCGATCAGCCGCCGTCTCGTCCGGCCGGGGGCGAAGGGCTGTGTGGGGGATGGCATGCGACGGTTCTACCGCCGTCACGCGGCCCGGTGAACAGCTGGCGGCGGCGGAGTCACGCCACGGCGCGACTCCGCCACCGATGGTCAGAGGTCGAGCAGGATGGTGCGCGGACCGACGTTGACGCTCTCCACCAGCATGTGTGCGCGGAACCGGCCGGTCTCGACCTTGGCGCCTCGGGTGCGCAGCGCCTCGACGACCGCGGTCACCAGCGGCTCCGCCACCTCGGCCGGGGCCGCCGCGGTCCAACTCGGACGGCGGCCCTTGCGGGCGTCGCCGTAGAGGGTGAACTGGCTGACCACCAGGATCGGCGCGCCGGTGTCGGCCGCCGACCGCTCGTCGTCCAGAATGCGCAGCTCGTGCACCTTGCGGGCCATCGTGCGCGCGGTCTCCATGGTGTCGGTGTGGGTCACCCCGAGCAGCACCAGCAGCCCGTCGGAGATCTCGCCGACCAGTTCGCCGTCGACGGTGACGCCGGCCCGGCCGACGGTCTGCACCACCGCCCGCATCAGTCGGCCACCGGCTCGACGAAGCCCCGCTCGACCAGGTGCGCCACGATCGGCCCGGCCGCCTCGGCCAGCTCGTCGACGGCGACGTCGTGCGCGGCGGCGAGCAGGGCGAGCTGGTCGCGCAGCGGCAACCGTCCGTCGGCCCCGCCGACCAGGGCCAGCACCAGAGGGTCGATCTCCTCGGTCCAGCGCAGCCCGTGCGGCATGGCGAGCACCTGCCGGTCCACCGCCCAGCCCTCGTCGCCCATGGTCGCCTCCTGCCGCAGCTGGAGACCCTCAGCCGCCCGGTAGCGCGCGGTGAGCAGCCCGTCGGTGCCGCGAGCGCGCAGCCAGTCCTGTCGGTCGAACCAGTCGGCGATCCGGTCGCCCATCGGCGCCTCCACCCGCTGGCGCAGGTCCTCGACCCGGATCACCGGGTCGTCGTGCCCGCCCCGGCGCAGCGACACGATGCCGAAGCCGATCGCCTCCACCTTGTGCGCGTCGAACCAGTCCAGCCAGTCGGCCATCCGCTGCGGGTCGGCGGCCTCGGCGACGTCGGTCAGCCAGAGGCTGACGTACGCCATCGGGTCGGCCACCTCGCGCTGGACCACCCAGGCGTCCAGACCGGTGCCGGCGAACCAGCCGGTGACCCGCTCGGCCCAGTCCTCCCCGGCGACGTGCACCCAGTTCGCCAGGTACTGCATGGTGCCGCCCTCGGTGAGCAGGTGCGGAGCGGCGGCGGCCAGTTCGGCGCCGATGGCGTCGCCGACCCGGCCGGAGTCCCGGTAGACGTGCGTGGTGGTGCCCGGCCCGACCACGAACGGCGGGTTGCTCACCACCAGGTCGAACCGGCGCCCGGCGACCGGGGCGACCAGGTCGCCGCGGAGCAGTTCCCAGTCCTGCCCGTTGAGCGCGGCGGTGGTGGCGGCGAAGCGCAGGGCCCGCTCGGAGACGTCGGTGGCGGTCACCCGGCGGGCGTGGGTGGACAGGTGCAGCGCCTGCACCCCGGAGCCGGTGCCCAGGTCGAGCGCGGTCTCCACCGGCCGCCGGACGGTGGCGCCGATCAGGGTTTGGGTCGCCCCGCCGATGCCGAGCACGTGCTCGGCGTGCAACGGCCGACCGGGCCGGGCGCTGGCCGGCACGTCGGCCAGCACCCACCAGTCGTCGCCGTAGGGCTCCAGGTCCAGGCCCATCCGCAGGCCCTCGCCGTGCCGTTCGACCAGGCCGCCGGCGAGCGCCTCCTCGATCGACAGTGGCGCCAGCGCGGCGGCCACCGCCGCCTCCGGCTCGGTCTGTTCGCAGATGAAGACCCGGATCAGGGTGCCGAGCTGGTCGCGGTCCTCGGTGGCCCGCAGGGCGGCCCGGAAGTCGTTGCGGGCCACCCCGCCGGTGGCCTGCGGGCCCAGCCGGGCGGCGATGCCGTTGCTGGTGAACCCGGCCCGGGTGAGCGCGGTCCGCAGCGCCGTCACCCCGGCGGGGGAGAGCAGCATGTCGTGTTCGTCCACGCCGCCATCCTGCCCCCTGCCGCCGCGACGGGCGGGGCCACCCGCGACATCCGGTGACCAACCGGGCGCCGGCTCGCCGAACCGGCTGCTCGTCGCGGTCAACCGACGCCGACCGGCCCGGAGGATGGCTCCACCCGTACCGCCGGGCCACCGGTCGGCGGCAGGTCGGCGTCGGCGGTCGGAGTGACGCCGGCGTCGCGGGCCGGCCAGGCTCGCACCGGCCCGTGCACGCTCACCGCCACGTCGGCGCCGACCGGCACCGGCGCGGCGTCGTCGAGGATCCGGGCGGTGATCCGGGTGCCGTCGGCCAGCCGCAACCCGACCAGCGCGTCGTGCCCGTGGAAGTCGTGCCGCAGCACCGTCGCGGTGACCGCTCCCGGCGCCGCCCCCAGGCGGATCTGCTCCGGGCGGACCAGCACGGTGACCGGGCCGCCCGGCACCGCGCCGGCGACCGGAACGGTGCCCAGCGCGGTACGGGCCGCGCCGGCCTCGGCCACCGCCGGGAGCAGCACCGCGTCGCCGACGAAGCCGGCCACCCACTCGTCGGCCGGCTCCCGGTAGACGGTGGTCGGCGGGCCGGCCTGGACCACCCGCCCAGCGCGCAGCACCACCACCCGGTCGGCGACCGACAGCGCCTCGCCCTGGTCGTGGGTGACCAGCACCCCGGTCGCCCCGTCGGCGCGCAGCGCCTCGCGTACGTCGTGCCGGAGCCCGGCGCGCAACCCCGCGTCGAGCGCGCTGAACGGCTCGTCCAGCAGCACCACCGAGGGTCGGGGCGCCAGCGCCCGGGCCACCGCCACCCGCTGCTGCTGCCCGCCGGAGAGCTGGTGCGGCATCCGGTCGCCGTACCCGGCCAGCCCGACCAGGGCGAGCACCTCGTCGACCCGGTCGCCGCGGCGGGCCGCCCGGTCCAGGCCGTAGCCGACGTTGGCGGCCACGCTCAGGTGCGGGAAGAGCGCACCCTCCTGCGGCACCACGGCGATCCGGCGGCGGTGCGCGGGCAGGTGCCGGCCGCGGCCGGCGACCGGGGCGCCGTCGATCCGGATCTCCCCGGCGTCGAGCCGTTCGAAGCCGGCCAGGCAGCGCAGCAGGGTGGTCTTGCCACAGCCGGACGGGCCGAGCACCGCGGTCAGCAGCCCGGCCGGCACGGTGAGGTCGACCCCGGCCAGCGCGGTGACCGGGCCGTACCGCTTGACCACGCCGGTCAGCTCGACCTCGCTCATCATCGGTCCTCCTTGTCGAGCAGGCCGCTGCGGGCGACCAGCAGCCAGGTGGGCAGCGCCGAGATGGCCACCAGCAGGGCGGCGTACGGTGCCGCCGCCGCGTACGCGCCGACCGCCGTGCTGGTCCACAGCTCGGTGGCGAGCGTGTCCGTCCCGGTCGGGCGCAGCAGCAGGGTGGCCGGCAGTTCCTTCATGCCGGTGAGGAAGACCAGCGCCGCGCCCGCGCCGATGCCGGGCAGGGTCAGGGGCAGGGTGACCGTGCGCAGCACGGCCAGCGGGCCGCGGCCCAGCGAGCGGGCCACCTCCTCCAGCCCGGGCGGCGACTGGGCGGCCGCCCCGGCCACCGCGCCGACGGCCAGGGGCAGGAAGAGCGTGGCGTAGGCCAGCGCCAGCAGCCAGCGGGTCTGGTAGAGCGGGTACGCCACGTTGATCCCGAAGAAGATCAGCGACAGCCCGATCACCACCCCCGGCAGCGCGTGGGCCAGATAGGCCAGCCGGTCCAGCGCGGTGGCCAGCGGGCCCGGGGCGCGCGCGGTGAGCAGCCCCAGCGGCAGCGCCAGCAGCATGGTCAGCGCGGCGCCGGCCAGCGAGATCCACAGTGAGTTGCCGGCCGCGGTGAGCACCTCGGCCAGCGCACCGGGCCGGGACACCCCGTCGGCCAGCCGCCGGGCCAGGCTCACCGCGGGCACGCCGAGGGCGAGCGCGGCGACCCCGACCAGCGCCGCCAGGGCCGGCCAGCGGGCCGCGCCGAGCCGCAGCCGGCGGGCCGGCCGGCGGGCGCCGCCGAGCCGGGCGTACCGGGCGCCGCGGCGGCGGGTGGCCGTCTCGCCGACCAGCAGCAGCACGGTCAACGCCACCAGCACGCTGGAGAGCACCAGCGCGCCGGTGCGGTCGAAGCCCAGGTCGAAGGCGACGAAGATGGCCCGGGTGAAGGTGTCGGTGCGCAGGATCGACACGGCCCCGAAGTCGGAGAGCACGTAGAGGGCGACCAGCAGCCCGCCGGCCGCGGTGGCCGGCCGGATCTGGCGCAGCGTGACCTCGGTGAAGGTCCGCCAGCCGCCGCGCCCGAGCGAACGGGAGACCTCCTCCTGCGCCGGGTCCGCGCCGCGCAGCGCGGCCGCGACAGGAAGGAAGACGTACGGGTAGCAGCAGAGGGTGAGCACCAGCGCGGCCGGCCAGAACCCGGCCAACCGGGGCGCGGAGGAGACCCAGGCGAAGGCGGCGATGTAGGTGGGAACGGCCAGCGGCAGCGCGGCCAGCACCGCGAAGGCCCGGCGGGCCGGCAGGTCCGTCCGGGTGACCAGCCAGGCGGTGCCGACGCCGAGCAGCACGCTGGCGGCGGTGACCACCGCGGCCAGCCCGAGGCTGCGCAGGGCGAGCAGGCCGACCCGGTCGGTCCACAGCTCGGCCGCGACCCGGTCGAGCCCGGCCTCGACGGTGCGCACCGCGAGGTAGGCCAGCGGGAGCAGGCCCACGGCCACCGCGGCGGTCGAAGCCGCGAGCAGTGCCGGGCGCGGCGCCAGCCGCCGCACCCGGGCACGTACGCCGGAGCGGGCCGGCCGCGGAAGGGCCGGCCCGACGGTGGCGGACGGGCTGGTCAGGGCACCAGCCCCGAATCCTTGATCAGGGTGATGGTGGCCTCGAGAGTGTCGAGGTCGTTCAGGTCGATGTCCGGGGTGTCCAGGTCGGCCAGCGGCGGCACGCCCGCCGGCGCGGCGACGCCGGTCACCACCGGGTACTCGAAGGTCTGCTCGGCGAAGTACGCCTGCGCCTCCGGGCCGAGCAGGTAGTCGACGAACGCCTGGGTGTCCGGGTCCTGCGCGGCGCGCTTGAGCACCCCGACCCCGGCCACGTTGACCAGCGCGCCGGTGTCGCCGCCGGGGAAGAAGTGCAGCTTGGCCTTGAGCGCGTCCGGGGTGGTGCCCTGCTCCTTGGCGACCTCGCCGAGGTAGTAGTGGTTCACCAGGCCGACCGGGATCGCGCCGCTGTTCACGTCCTCGACGATCTTGACGTTGTTGTCCCGGATCTGCGGCTCGTTGGCCTTCAGCCCGGCCAGGAAGTCCTTGGCCCTCTGCTCGCCGTGCTGCACCCGGATCGCGGTGACGAACGCCTGGAAGGAGGCGTTGGTCGGAGCGAGGCCGACCTTGCCCTTCCACTTCGGGTCGGTCAGCTCGAAGACGGACTTCGGCAGCTCGGCGGCGGGCACCAGGTCGGCGTTGTACGCCAGCACCCGGGCGCGGGCGCTGACCCCGACCCACTGGCCGCTGCGGGCCCGGTACTTCTCGGGCACCTTGGCGGTGGCCGTCTCCGGCAGGGTGCTGAACATGTCCTTCTTGGCGACCGCGCCGAGCGCGCCGGCGTCCTGGGCGAAGAACGCGTCGGCCGGGGACCTGCCGCCCTCCTCGGTCAGCTGCGCGGCGAGCTGGGCGGTGGTGGCGTACCGGGTCTGCACGGTGATCCCGGTCCGCTGGCTGAACTTCTCCAGCAGCGGCTTGACCAGTTGCTCGTTGCGCCCGCTGTAGACGGTGATCTTCTTGTCGTTCGGCTTGCCGGGGTCGGCGGAACCCTCGTCGCCGGACCCGCAGGCGACCAGGCCGAACCCGAGCAGACCGGCCGCGACGAGCGTCGCGGCGGACCGGCGGACAGTGACGGACACGAGAACCCCTTCTTCCCGGCCATCGGCGGCCGACGGGGAGAAGTTAGCAGAGGCTAACCTCACTGGGAAACCGTACGCCGATCGGATCGACCCGGCCTACCTGGCGTGTCGGGCGGCCGGGCTCACCCGGTGCGGCCCGATGAGGAAGCATGACTGCCATGACGCTCGCGCTGCCCATCGATCCCGAGGCCAACCGGCTGCTGGCGCGCAGCCCGCTGGCCCTGCTCCTCGGCATGGTCCTCGACCAGCAGGTGCCGATGGAGAAGGCGTTCTCCTCGCCGTACGTGCTGGCCCAGCGGCTCGGGCACGAGCCGGACGCCGCGGAACTGGCCGGGTACGACCCGGAGGCCCTGGTCGCCCTCTTCGCCCAGCCGCCGGCGCTGCACCGGTTCCCGAAGGCGATGGCCGCCCGGGTGCAGGAGGTGTGCCGGGTGCTCGTCGACCGGTACGACGGCGACGCCGCCCGGCTCTGGGCCGACGTCGCCGACGGACGGGAGCTGCTGCGGCGCGTCGCCGACCTGCCCGGCTTCGGCAGGCAGAAGGCGCAGATCTTCGTCGCCCTGCTCGGCAAGCGGTTCGGGGTCACGCCGGAGGGCTGGCGGGAGGCCGCGGGCGGTTACGGCGACGAGGGCGCCCACCGCTCGGTCGCCGACGTGACCGACGCCGACTCGCTGCGGCAGGTGCGCGAGTACAAGCAGCAGATGAAGGCGGCCGCGAAGGCGAAGTCCGCGCAGGGCTGACGCAACCGCGCCGTAACCACGGTCGTTGTAGGCAGGTGGCGACGGGCAACCGATGACGGACGGACGCGGCGGGCCGCTGCTGCGTCCCGAGATCAGCGCGACCCGGGCCAGCTTCCTCGAACTCTTCTTCGACCTGGTCTTCGTCTTCGCGCTGACCCGGGTCTCGGTGCGCCTGATCGACGCCGCGGGGGCTTCCGTCGGCGAGATGGTGGTCGAGATCGCGCGCACCGGCGTGCTCTTCCTCGCCCTCTGGCTGCTCTGGTCGATCACTGCCTGGGTCACCAGCCGGTACGAGCCCGAGCGCGCGGTGATCCAGTTCGTCGTGGTGGGGTCGATGTTCGCCGCCATGGTGATGGCGGTCGCGCTGCCAGGGGCGTTCGAGGAGCGGGCCCTGCCGTTCGTGCTCGGGTACCTGGCGGCGATGATCGGCCGGCCGCTGGTCTTCGCCGTGGCGTTGCGCCGCCATCCGCGCCGCACGGTCGCGCTGCGGCTCGCCGCCTGGGCGGCGGTCGGCGCCGTGCCGTGGCTGGCCGGGGCGGTCGGGCCGGAGCACCTGCGGCTGCCGCTGTGGGGGCTCGCGCTGGCCGTCGACGGCACCGGGCTCCTGCTCGGCTGGCCGCTGCCCCGGATGGGCCCGGCGCGCGCCTCCGGCTGGCCGATCGCCGGCGAGCACCTGGCCGACCGGTACCAGCAGATCTTCCTCATCTCGCTGGGGGAGACCGTCCTGGTCATCGGCGTGACCTACAGCGGTGCCGTCTTCACCGCCGACCGGGCCGGCGCCTTCACCACGGCGTTCCTCACCACGGCACTGCTCTGGCGGATCTACTTCCACCGGGCGGGTCACCTGCTCGGCGAGGCGCTGCGGGTGGCCCGGCCGGCCGGCCGGCTCGGCTCCTCCGTCGCCGCCACCCACCTGGCCATCGTCGTCGGCGCGCTGAGCACCGGCGTCGGCTACGAACTGGTGATCGCGCACCCTTACGACCGGATCGACCCGGTCTGGCTGGTCTTCGTCGTCGGCGGCCCGGCGATCTTCCTGGCCGCCCGGGCCCGCTTCGAGTACGAGATCTTCGGCCGGGTGTCCTGGTCGCGTTCGGGCGGCCTGGCGGCGCTGCTCCTGCTGGCGCCGGCGCTCGCCCTGGGCTCGCCGATGGTGGCGCTGGCGGCGGTCGCCGCCGTGCTGGCCGGGGTCGCGGTCGCCGACGCGCTGCGCAGTCGGGGCCGGCCGGCCGAGAAGCCCGCCTCGCCGCTGCTGCGCGGCGAGCCCGGGGGAGCGGACTTCCCCGCGGCCCCGTGACGGGCCCGGCTCAGGCGGCCGTCGGGTGGGCCAGCGCGGCCAGCGCCCGGCGCACGTCGGCGAGCGAGACGGTGGTCGAGTCGTCGAGGTCGGCCAGCCCGGCCTCGATCCACTGCCGCATCAGCGTGGTGACCCCGATGCCCCGGGCGTCGGCGGCAGCCCGCACCCGCTCGTACGTCTCCAGCGGCAGCCGGACCGAGCGGCTCACCATCGGCGTGTCGGTGTCGGGGGTGGGCAGCTCCACCGGCGGGCTCTCGTCGATCAGCTCCGCGAGCCGGTCACCGCCGCTGTGGAACTGCTTGGTCGCGTCGTTACGGTGCATCGTCACCGCCTCCTCGTCGGTGGGACCTCCGCACGGCCTCGTCGTAGCGCTTGGCCTCGACGTCGCTCAGCTCCCGGGCGGAGAGGATGTCCCAGTCGTTGTCGGTGCCGTCGGCCTCGGCGAGCAGTACGGCCAGTCGACGCCCCCGGCGGGCGGCGGCGTAGACGACCATCACGTCGTCGCCCAGGTGGCGGATGACCCGCCGGCTGCTGTGCAGCGCCTCCCAGACTTCCCCCGGCGTGACGTCGTAGACCCTCAGGTTGGCCAACGCCTCGTCGGTGAAGCTGAACCTGCTGCCCACGCGGCGAGCGTACCACGGACGTAACACGATGTTCCTTGCCACGATTCTCGCTGATCACGGGCTCGGAGTGACAGGATGGGGCGTAATCCCCTCGAGGAGGTCCGCGGTGAAGCGTCAGGCGTACCAGCCGATCCTGATCACCGACGCCTCGCGCAGTCAGGACGACCAGCTCACCAGCCGGCAGAAGCGGTACGTGCTGATGATGGGCATCCGGGTGGCCTGCGTGATCGTCGGTGCGGTCCTGGTCGGCGCGCAGGCTCCGCTGCTCTGGCTCTGGCTGCCGATGGTCGGCCTGGGCATGGTGCTCATCCCGTGGCTGGCCGTGCTGCTGGCCAACGACCGGCCGCCCAAGGACGAGCACCGGCTGATGAGCCGGTTCCAGGAGCGGCACCGGGACGAGACGCCGCCGATGAGCCTCACCGCCGAGGAGCGGCCGCACAAGGTCATCGACGCCGAGCCCTGACCGGACCGGCCGGGACATCCCCGGCCGCCCAGCCGCGGTCTCCCGGCCGCCCGGTCCCGGCGGCGACGTCAGGTTCCGGCCGGCCGCTCAGCCCGCGGGTCGGGCGCCGACCTGGGAGACCGCCGACGCACCGAGGTCGCCGGCCCGGGCCAACGCCGCCGCCGGCGTCGCCCCGGCCAGCCAGGCGGAGAGCAACCCGGCCGCGAACGCGTCCCCGGCGCCGGTGACGTCCACCACCGCCACCCGGCGGGCCGGTGCCACCGCCACCGCCCCGGCCCGGTCCACCCAGACCGCGCCGGCGGCGCCCCGCTTCACCACCACCCGGCGGGCCGAGGCCGTCAGCGCCCGCCCCTGGGCCGCCGGGTCGAGCCCGCCGGCCAGCACGGTCGCCTCGTCCGCGTTGACCAGCAACAGGTCGACGTCGCGTACCCAGGCCAGGAAGGCCGCCGCGCCGACCCGCCGCAGCGGGGCCGCGGAGGCCGCGTCGACGCTGGTGGTGAGCCCGCGCTCGCGCGCGGCGGCCAGCGCGCGCAGCCCGGCCGGGCGGGACGCCGGGTCCAGCAGCGGGTACCCGGACAGGTGCAGGTGCCTCGCGTCCGGCGCGGCGGCCAGCGCCGCCTCGACGTGCTCCGGGGTCAGCCGCAGGTTCGCCCCCCGCTCGGTGATCATCGTCCGCTCGTCGTCGGTGGCGAGCACGATCACCGTGCCGGTGGCCTGGTCCGGGTGCCGGGTCACCGCGCAGTCGACCCCGGCGCGGGCCAGCTCGGCCACCCGGTCGCGCCCCTGGCTGTCGTCGCCGACCGCGCCGACCAGCGTCACCGGCACGCCCTGGGCGGCGAGCCAGGCCGCGGTGTTCGCGGCCTGCCCGCCGCCGCTGAACCGGATCGCCGCCGGGGTGTCGGAACCGGTGGCCGGCGGTCCGGCCAGCACCGCCACCACGTCGGTGATCAGGTCACCGACGACGAGGACGCGGCCTGTGGTCATGCGGCGGCGCGGCGGGCGGCCGCGGCGACCGCGATCCGGGCGGCGAGGTCGGCGTTGCGCAGGATGATCCGGACGTTCACCGCCAGGCTCGCCCCGTCCGTGGCGGAGTGGAAGTGCGCCAGCAGGTACGGGGTCACCGCCTTGCCGGTCACCCCGTCGCGCTCCAGCCGGGCCAGCCCCTCGGCGAGGGTGCGGTCGTGCAGGTCGGGGTCGAGCTGCTCGTCGGTGGGCAGCGGGTTGGCCACGATCAGGCCGCCGCGGTGCACCCCGTGCTGCTCGCGGGCGGCGAGCACGTCCGCCACCCGCTCCGGGCTCTCCACCGACCAGTCCAGGTCGAAGCCGCCGTCGGTGACGAAGAAGCCGGGGAACCGCCGGGTGCGGTAGCCGACCACGCCGACCCCGAGGGTCTCCAGCCGCTCCAGGGTGGCGCCCACGTCGAGGATCGACTTGACCCCGGCGCAGACCACCGCGATCGGGGTCCGGGCCAGGGTGACCAGGTCGGCCGACTCGTCGAAGGTCTGGGCCGCCTCCCGGTGCACCCCGCCGAGGCCGCCGGTGGCGAACACCCCGATGCCGGCCGCGGCGGCCACCGCGCTGGTCGCGGCCACGGTGGTGGCGCCGTCCGCGCCGGTGGCGGCGGCCACCGCCAGATCGCGGACGGAGAGCTTGGTCACGCCGTCGGCGGTGGCGAGCCGGGTCAGCTCGGCGTCGTCGAGGCCCACCACGAGGCGACCGCCGACCATGCCGATGGTGGCCGGCACCGCCCCGGCGTCCCGGACCGCCTGCTCGATCTGCCGGGCCACCCGCAGGTTCTCCGGGCGGGGCAGCCCGTGCGAGACGATGGTGCTCTCCAGGGCGACGACGGGACGGCCGTCGCGCAGCGCGTCGGCCACCTCGGTGCCGTAACGGATGTGGAAGTTGGTCACGGCGGTCACGGTACGGGCTCCGGCCGGGCCGGCCTGAAGTGGACCGGGCCGCGGTGACCTGCCAGACTTGACGGTTGGAGGTGGAAAAGTGAGCACAGAGGTTCTCGAGCGTCCGGAGCTGAAGGACGCCGACACCGGTCCCGAGATGTTCCACTACGTCCGGAAGGACAAGATCGCCGAAAGCGCTGTCATGGGCACTTTCGTCGTGGCGCTCTGCGGGGAGACCTTTCCGGTGACCAAGGCGGCCAAGCCGGGTTCGCCGGTCTGCCCGAAGTGCAAGGAGATCTTCGACTCCTGGGGCGACTGATCCGGGGCGGCCCGCCCGGCCGCCCACGTAACCTGCGGCGGTGACCACCTCCACCGCGCTGCTCTTCGCCGATCTGACCGGGGTGGCCGTCTTCGCCGCCTCCGGGGCCTCTGCGGCGGTGGCCAAGCGGCTCGACCTCTTCGGCGTGGTCTTCGTCGGCTTCGTCGCCGCGCTCGGCGGCGGCATCTTCCGCGACCTGGTCATCGACGAGGTTCCGCCGCTGGCCTTCGCCGACTGGCGCTACGCGGTGACCGCGGCGGTCACCGCCGCCGCCGTGTTCTGGCTGCATCCCCAACTCGCCCGGCTGCGTACCACCGTGCTGGTGCTGGACGCCGCCGGCCTCGGTCTGTTCACGGTCACCGGCACGCTGAAAGCCCTCGACGCCCAGGTGCCCGCGGTCGGCGCCTGCGTGATCGGCATGCTCACCGCGATCGGCGGTGGCCTCGGCCGGGACCTGCTCACCGCCGAGATCCCGGTGGTGCTGCGGCGGGAGATCTACGCGGTCGCCGCGTTCGTCGGGTCGGTCGTGGTGGCGGTACTGTCCGGCCTGAATCACACCGGCCCGGTCCCGCTGACCGCGGCGGCGTTACTGGTGTTCGGGATCCGCCTGGTGGCGCTGCGGCGGCGCTGGTCGGCCCCGGTGGCGACGCTGCGGCCGCCGCGTACCGGCGGCCCGGGTCTCTGACGTCACCCGGCGGGGGCCGGTGGCGCGGGTGGTGGCGGCGGTCCTGGTGTGACCGGGGTGACCAGCGTGGCGTCCGCTGCGCCCGGTGGCCGCCGCTGGTTATGCTGAGTCGGCCTTCGCGGCAGGTCCTGCGCGGAGGCGTTTTCATGGGCGGCGGAACCCGTTGGCCCTCGGCCGGGGTCCGCCTACGCGCGGTCGGAGAGGAGCGCTCGGGTGGCTTCCCGGTTGCCGGCGATCGAGACGTTTCCGGCACTACGCGCCTGGCAGCGCAAGGCGTTGGTGGAGTACCTGCGTCGCCGGACACCGGACTTCACCGCGGTCGCCACGCCCGGCGCCGGTAAGACCACCTTCGCCCTGCGGATCGCCGCCGAGCTGCTCGCCGACGGCACCGTCGAGGCGGTCACCGTGGTCGCCCCCACCGAGCACCTGAAGACCCAGTGGGCCGCCTCGGCGGCCCGGGTCGGCATCCAGCTCGACGCCGCGTTCCGCAACGCCGACCTGCACTCCTCGGCCGACTTCCACGGCGCCGTGGTCACCTACGCGCAGGTCGGCATGGCGCCGCAGGTGCACCGGCGGCGCACCATGACCCGGCGCACCCTGGTCATCCTCGACGAGATCCACCACGCCGGCGACTCCCGGTCCTGGGGCGACGGGGTGAAGGCGGCCTTCGAGCCGGCGGTCCGCCGGTTGATGCTCACCGGCACCCCGTTCCGCTCCGACGACAACCCGATCCCGTTCGTCAGCTACGAGCGGGGCGACGATGGCCTGCTCCGCTCGCGCGCCGACTCGGTCTACGGCTACGCGGACGCGCTGCGCGACGGCGTGGTCCGGCCGGTGCTCTTCCTGGCGTACTCGGGGGAGACGCGGTGGCGCACCAACGCCGGTGAGGAACTGGCCGCCCGGCTCGGCGAGCCGATGACCCAGGATCTGATCGCGCAGGCCTGGCGTACCGCGCTGGACCCGGCGGGGGACTGGATGCCGCAGGTGCTGCGCGCCGCCGACGCCCGGTTGACCGTGCTGCGCGACGGCGGGATGAGCGACGCCGCCGGCCTGGTCATCGCCAGCGACCAGCAGACCGCCCGCGCGTACGCCAAGCTGATCGAGCAGGTGACCGGCGAGAAGGCGGCCGTGGTGCTTTCCGACGACGTCGGGGCCTCCGCGCGGATCGCCAGCTTCGCGGCGTCCGAGCAGCGCTGGATGGTGGCGGTGCGGATGGTGTCCGAGGGGGTGGACATCCCCCGGCTGGCGGTCGGGGTCTATGCCACCAGTGCCAGCACTCCGCTCTACTTCGCCCAGGCGATCGGCCGGTTCGTCCGGGCCCGCCGGCCCGGCGAGACCGCCTCGGTCTTCCTGCCGAGCGTGCCGCACCTGCTCGGGCTGGCCAGCGAGATGGAGGCCGAGCGGGACCACGTGCTCGGCAAGCCCAAGGACCGCGAGGGCTTCGACGACGACCTGCTGGAGCGCGCCCAGCGCGACGAGCAGGCCAGCGGTGAGCTGGAGAAGCGGTTCGCGGCGCTCTCCGCCACCGCCGAGCTGGACCAGGTGATCTTCGACGGCGCCTCGTTCGGCACGGCGGCCCAGGCCGGCACCCCGGAGGAGGAGGAGTATCTGGGCCTGCCCGGGCTGCTCACCGCCGACCAGGTGGCCCTGCTGCTCACCAAGCGGCAGGCCGAGCAACTCGCGGCCCAGCGCCGCCGGGCGGCCGAACGGAGCGCTCAGCCGGCCGCTGAGGCGTCTGCCGCGCCACCGGTGCCGATGAGTGCGGCGCAGCGCCGGGTGGCGCTGCGCCGGCAGCTGAACGCCCTGGTGGCCGCCCGGCACCACCGTACCGGCCAGCCGCACGGCAAGATCCACGCCGAGCTGCGCCGGCTCTGCGGCGGCCCGCCCAGCGCCCAGGCCACCATCGAACAGCTCGAGGAACGCATCGCCACCGTGCAGACTCTCTGACGGCCCCGGTCCCTGCCGGGGCCGAGCCTGGGGTCCTGCGCTCCTGCGGCTCACCCCGGGTGCCGAGCAGGGCAGAAACCGACCACACCTGGCCCGGCATCAGACGATCTTGGATCCACCGGTTGGGTGGGGGTGCCGTGTGGGCGGTGCGGGCCCGTTGGTCACGCGGGTGGGCGGGTGCGATCCGGCGGTCACGGCCCGGCGGGTCGTGCCGGCCGGGTGCGGACAGCGAAAAGCCGGCCGGAGGCACCCACTGGGTGCCTCCGGCCGGCTATGTCGGGTTGCGGACTCAGTTCGCCATCAGATCGGCGCCACGCCAGCTGAACTCCGGGTCCGTCGCGAACCGAACGGTGATCTTCACGAGATCCTCCGCGTACTTGTTCGCGTGGTGCCCACAGAACACCAGCTCGCTCCCACCCGCCAGAGTGATCCGGAGCTTGCCGGCAGCATTGCAGCGGTCGCACCGTTCATCGGCGGCCGGGGGGCTCACCGTCTCGGGCGGCGGCGTGAGGGTCGGGGTCATCGCCTTCCTCCTCTGGTCGTCACCGATGAACAATCTCTTCGGTCGTTGCTCACCTATCGTGCAACACCCTTGCGGGGCCTTGCCTTCCCTGTGTGCCCGCGGGGGACCGAGGTCACACATGGCAGGGACAGTGTGCCGTGCACCCAGGGTGCCACGTCAACGATCACAATCGTGCAACCGAACGATCACCATCCGACGTTGCACGCCAAGTGGCCAAAACGACACGCCGGGTTGACGATCGCGGATCAGTCGAGGTAGTCGCGGAGCACCTGGGAACGCGACGGGTGGCGCAGCTTCGACATCGTCTTGGACTCGATCTGCCGGATCCGCTCCCGGGTCACACCGTAGACCTGGCCGATCTCGTCCAGGGTGCGGGGCTGGCCGTCGGTGAGGCCGAAGCGCAGGCGTACCACACCCGCCTCACGCTCGGACAACGTCTGCAGCACCTGCTGGAGCTGGTCCTGCAGCAGCGAGAACGAGACGGCGTCGACCGCGACCACGGCCTCCGAGTCCTCGATGAAGTCGCCGAGCTGGCTGTCGCCCTCGTCACCGATGGTCTGGTCGAGCGAGATGGGCTCCCGGGCGTACTGCTGGATCTCCAGCACCTTCTCCGGTGTGATGTCCATCTCCTTGGCCAGCTCCTCCGGGGTGGGCTCGCGGCCCAGGTCCTGGAGCAGCTCGCGCTGGATCCGGCCGAGCTTGTTGATCACCTCGACCATGTGCACCGGGATGCGGATGGTGCGGGCCTGGTCGGCCATGGCGCGGGTGATGGCCTGGCGGATCCACCAGGTGGCGTAGGTGGAGAACTTGTAGCCCTTGGTGTAGTCGAACTTCTCGACCGCGCGGATCAGGCCGAGGTTGCCCTCCTGGATCAGGTCGAGGAAGGCCATGCCGCGGCCGGTGTAGCGCTTCGCCAGCGAGACGACCAGGCGGAGGTTGGCCTCGAGCAGGTGGTTCTTGGCGCGCTCACCGTCGCGGGAGATCCAGAGCAGGTCCCGCTGCATGTCGCGGGTGAGCTTCTCCTCGCCCTCCTCGGCCGCGCGCAGCCGCTCGGCGGCGTAGAGCCCGGCCTCGATCCGCTTGGCCAGCTCCACCTCCTGCTCCGCGTTGAGCAGCGGGACCTTGCCGATCTGCTTGAGGTACGCCCGGACGGAGTCCGCGGAGGCGGTCAGCTCGGCGTCCCGGCGGGCCTGCTTGAGCGCCTCGGACTCCTCGTCGTCCCACTCGAAGTCGTTGTCGCTGGCGGAGTTGGCCGCGTCGGCCTCGGCGGCCTGGGTCAGCTCGGCCGGCTCCTCGACCACCACGTCCTCGATCTCGGCGGCGAGCTCCTCCGGGTCGATGTCACCGCCCTCGCCCTTGGCCTTGCCGGCGGCCTTGGCCGGCTTGGCGCCGGCCGCCGCGGCGACCGTGGCCTTGGTGGCCCGGGTGGACTTGGTCGCCTTCGCCGGCGCGGCGGCCTTGGCGGCCACCTCGGCGGTGGTGCCCGCGGCCTTGCGCGCGGTCGCCTTGCGCGGGGCGGGCGCGGGGGCCTCGTCGGCGGCGGGCGCCTGCTTCGGGGCGGGCGCGGCGGCCTTCTTGGTGGTCTTGGCGGTGGTGGCCCGGGACGCCGGCGTGGCCGAGCGGGCGGCGGCCACCCGGCGGCGGGTGCTGGCCGAGCCGTCCACCACCACGGTCACTCCCGCCTCGGAGAGCGCCCGCAGGATCTTCTTGGCCTGGGCCGGAGTCACCTCGGCGGACTCGACGGTGCGCGCGAGCTGGGCCGACGTGAGCTGGCCGCCGGCGCTCTGCGCGTGGGCGATCAGGGTGTCGGTGAGCGAGCGAACGTCGGCGCCGGTCTGGCGGGGTTCTGTCACGAATGACCTTCCGGAGGCGAAGAGCGAGCACGGCCGGGTCGTCTGGCGCAGAGCGGTGCACCGTGCCGGACGATGTGGTTGAGGAACCCCCGTGTCCCGGGCCGGCCGGTCGCTGGCGGTCCGTGGCGCGTGGGCAGGGGTGAATTGTAACGCCGTCTGCGGCGAACATCCTGCGCCGCACGGCGTACCCGCGGTGGGGACCGCCGATTCGACGCAGATGTGGACTTTGTAAGGATGATACCCGCGCAGGATCCGGAACACCCCGGTCGTGCGGGAAGGGGACGGACGATGGACCGGACGGCGCCGGCGCCGCGGGAACTGCTGGAGATCGCGGTCGGGGTGGCCCGGGACGCGGCCGCGACGGCGTACCGGATGCGGGCAGAGGGCGTGTCGGTGGCGGCCACCAAGAGCACCGCCACCGACGTGGTGACCGCCGCGGACCGGGCGGTGGAGCGGCAGGTCGTGGACGCGCTGCACCGGCTGCGCCCGGCCGACGCGGTGCTCGGCGAGGAGTACGGCGCGGGTGCCGGCGGGCCGGTCGGCCCGGGCGGCGTCCGGTGGATCCTCGACCCGATCGACGGCACGGTCAACTACCTCTACGGGCTGCCGCACTGCGCCGTCTCGCTCGCCGCCGAGGTGGACGGCGAGGTGCTCGCCGGCGTGGTGCGCAACGTCAGCACCGGCGAGGAGTGGACCGCCACCGCCGGCGGCGGGGCCTGGCGCGACGGCGAGCGGCTGCGCTGCTCGACCGAGACCGACCTCGGCCAGGCACTGGTGGCCACCGGGTTCGGCTACGACCCGAAGCGCCGGGCGCACCAGGCCCGGGTGATCGCCGAGTTGATCCCGCACGTCCGGGACATCCGCCGGCTGGGCGCCGCCGCCCTCGACCTCTGCCTGGCCGCCGAGGGGCGGGTGGACGCGTACTACGAGAAGGGGCTGGCCGCCTGGGACCAGGCCGCCGGCGCCCTGGTGGCCACCGAGGCCGGCCTGCGGGTCGGCGGGCTGGGCGGGCTGCCGGCCGGCCCGGACATGGTCATCGCCGCGCCGCCGGCGCTGTTCGAGCCGCTGCACGCCCGCCTGGCCGACCTGGACGCCTCCGGCGGCCCCTGACCGGCCGTACGACAGCGTGACCGGCGGCCGGGCGGGGCGGGGGGACCGCCGCCCCGGGCGGTGTCACTTCTCGACCGGCGCCGGGCAGGAGCCGTGCGGCGCGACCGGCGAGCCCAGGTCGCCCAGCGACTGGTTGACCTCGGTGGTGGTGGCCAACTGCTGGAAGGAGTTGCCCAGCACCACGTCGACGACGTCGTCGGCGCGCTTCGCGTCGTACTCGTACCCGGCGTTGTTGAGGAAGTACGCTCGCAGCAGGTGGGCCGAGCCGACGCCCTTCGGGCCGTAGCGCAGCACCGCCACGTCGTCGATCTGCTTGGGCGCGTTGGCTTCCTTCTTGACCTGGAACTTGCGGTTGCGGAAGTCGTCCGCGACGTTGCCGGCGAGGCCGGGCTGGTCGGTGCCGTTCAGCACGTTGATCTTGACGTCCTTGGGCTCGCGCAGGGCCACGTCGGCCAACGGCCAGCCCTCCGGGCATCCCTCGGCGGTGCCGGCGGTGCCCTGGGTGTCGCGCACCAGCGCGACGACCACGAAGACCAGGGCGAGCACCGCCAGCAGGCCGACGACAACGAGTGCTCGCACTCGCGCAAAGCTCATCAGGGCGCTCCCGGACAGTGGTGGGTGGCGGCGGCCGCCGGCGGTCGGGCCGGCCCCGCCGGCCGTCGAGTACGCCGCTGAGGTTAACGGTTGTCCGGCCGTCGCGTGGAAACAGCCGGACATGCCGGCGCGCCATCCGGGAACGCGGTACTACTACCCCTATCTTCGTGTCGCCTGAGTCACATTGGGAACAACTTCGCGTGCGGGGGCGTACATCTCAGCCACGAGGGCGGTATACATGCCTCGCCCAAAGGGGGGGTAAGGTTCCGCGCTCGCTGGGGGGAGTTCCTCTGGCGGCTCCGGCCCGTGCGGTCGCCGGGTCGGGTGACCGACACAAGTGGTGGCCGGCCAGCGGAACCGAAACAGCGTCGTCCGGCGTTACAACCGGAAGCGACAACATCGACATGGGAGAGTGAAACCGATGGCCACCGACTACGACGCCCCGCGTCGCGACGAGGTCGACCTCGGCGAGGACAGCCTGGAAGAGCTCAAGGCACGGCGCGTCGACTCACAGTCGGGCGCCGTGGACGTCGACGAGGCCGAGGTGGCCGAGAGCTTCGAGCTGCCCGGCGCCGACCTGGCCGACGAGGAGCTCACGGTCAAGGTTCTGCCGATGCAGCAGGACGAGTTCCGCTGCGCCCGCTGCTTCCTGGTGCACCACCGCAGCCAGCTGGCGGTCGAGCGTAACGGCGAGCTGATCTGCCGCGAGTGCGTCTGATCGCGGCAGGCTCCACCGGCGGCGGCTCCCTCGTGGGGCCGCCGCTGTCCGAGTCACCGTGCGGCGCGCCGGGGGAGCTGCTTGACTCGTGACGGGTAGCCGGCACGGCGGCTGACGATCCACCGGGAGGTCGGTTCGATGAGCGAGCGCGGCGTGGGCGAGCCGGGCGTGGGCGAGCGGGGCGCGGACGAGCTGGGGGCGACCGTCGCCGCGCTCACCGCCGACGACATCGAGCCGGCCCGGCGCCGGCAACTGCTGACCCGGCTCGTCGGGCAGGCCCGGGCCCGCGGGCTCGGCGACCTGTTCAAACCCCGGGCCGCCGTCCGCTGGATGGTCGACACGGTCGCCGAGATCGCGCCGCACGTGCCGGTCCGCGACCTGGCCACGCTGCGCCGGCACTTCCCCGGGCTGGACGACGACGCCCTGGCCGACCGGCTGGTCCGCAACGCCGCCCGGGCGACGGCCGGGGTGGGCGCTGCCGGCGGCGGCGTCGCCGCGGTGGAGTGGGCGATCACGCCCACTCTGCTCTCCGCGCCGGTGCTGCTGGCCGCCGAGACGGTCGCCGTGGTGGCGATCGAGTTGAAGCTGGTCGGCGAGCTGCACGAGGTCTACGGTGTCCCGCTGCCCGTCCGCGGCACCCCGCGCTCGGTCGCCCTGGTGCACTCCTGGGCCAGCCAGCGCGGGATCAACCCGCTGCTCCCCGGCGCCGGGGTGGGCGCGGTGCTCGGCACCGCGGCCCGCCGGGAACTGCGGGACACCCTGCTGCGGCGCTTCGGGCGCAACCTCACCACGCTCGGGCCGTTCCTCACCGGGGCGGCGGTCGCCAGCTACCTCAACCGGCGGGCCACCCGGGGGCTGGCCGACCAGGTCCGGGCCGACCTGCACCGCAAGCGCCGTGCGCTGCCGGGGACCCCGCCCGAGCTGTCCGGCGGGCCCACCCGGCCCTGAGCGCGGGCCGCACCCCGGGCGAGCAGCCGGCTCAGCCGGCGTCGCGGGCGGCCAGGATCGCCTCGGCCAGCTCGACCGGGCGCCGGGTGCTCACCACCCAGAAGGGCGTCGGGTCGGCCGGGTCGTCCAGCACCACCTGCACCGCGCCGCCGATCCACGGCCGCTGCACCACGAACGCCAGCGGATCCGCGCCGACCCCGAGCACCTCGCGCCGTCCGGCGGCGTCCAGCGGGATCGCGTCGGCCACGAACCGCACCGGCAGCCGGGCGTCGTCCACCCGCAGCTCACCGTCGCGTACCGCCACCCGGACCCGGCCGAGCCAGGCCAGGCCGAGCACGGTCGCCGGCAGCAGCACCGCGAACGGCAGCCACGCGCGGACCCCGGAGTAGCCCATCCAGATCTCGGTGGCGAGCAGGGCGGCCGCGGCCAGCCCGGCCAGCCAGAGCCACCAGGGCAGGTCGAGCCGTTCGGAGTGCTCCGTGGGCGCCGCGACGGGCGATGTCGGCGACGGCGAGGATGGCGACAGGCTCACAGTCCGAGGGTACGGCGCACAACGGCCCGGGTACCCGGCAGGATGGCAGGGTCACCCCAGTGAAACCGGACGGAAGAGGGGAACCGTGACCGACGTCGTACCCGTGCCCGTACGGCAGCTCGACCCCGAGCTGCCGCTGCCGGCGTACGCCCATCCCGGTGACGCCGGGGCCGACCTGGTGGCCGCCGCCGACGTCGAACTGCCACCCGGCGGTCGGGCACTGGTCCCGACCGGCGTGGCCATCGCCCTGCCCGAGGGGTACGTGGGCCTGGTCCACCCCCGGTCGGGGCTGGCGGCCAGGCTCGGCGTGACCGTGCTCAACGCGCCCGGTACGGTCGACGCCGGCTACCGGGGTGAGATCCTGGTCAACCTGATCAACCATGATCGGGACGTGCCGGCGAAGATCTCCCGTGGCGACCGGATCGCCCAGCTCGTCATCCAGCGGGTGGAACAGGCGGTCTTCCAGCCGGTGGTCGAGCTGCCCGCGTCCCGGCGCGGCACCGGCGGGCACGGCTCCACCGGCGGGCATGCCGGGCTGGTGCCGCCCCCGCCGCGCGCGGACCGGGCGGGCGGACGGACGGAAGAGGTGGCAGGGTGAGTGCGAACAGCGGAGGGTTGGCGCAGTGATCTTCTCCCGTAAGCGGGCCGACGCCGGGCGGCGCGGCCGCGACGAGCGGACCACCGAGGTCCTCGACAGCTACGACGAGGAGCAAACCCCGGCAACCCCGGCACGCGGCCCGTACGACGTCAGCGAGGCGCCTGCCGGCGTGCAGCGGCTCGACCTGGGCAGCCTGCAGATCCCGGCGGTGCCCGAGGTGGAGGTGCGGGTGCAGGCCGACCCGCAGGGCGTGATCCAGCAGGTGGTGCTCGTGCACGGCGAGAACGCGCTCCAGCTCGGCGTCTTCGCCGCCCCCCGCTCCGAGGGCATCTGGGACGAGGTGCGCGAGGAGATCCGCCAGTCGCTGTTCAACGACGGCGCCGCCGCCCAGGAGGTCGAGGGGGAGTACGGCACCGAGCTGCGCGCCCGGGTGCGCACCCCGGACGGCCTGACCGACCTGCGGTTCGTCGGCATCGACGGGCCGCGCTGGATGGTCCGCGGCGTCTACCAGGGCAGTGCGGCCACCGACCCGGCCGCCGCCGGTCCGCTGGCCCAGTGCCTCGACGGGCTGGTGGTCGACCGGGGTCACGAGGCGAAGCCGGTGCGCGAGCCGCTGCCGCTGCGGCTGCCCCGCGAGGTCGCCGACCAGGCCGGTCCCGCCGCCGAGGCGGCCGACGCGGCCGGTGCGGCGGCCGGCGGCCGTCCCGCCCCCGGCCCCCGCGAGGCCTGACCGCGGGTCCACCGGCCCGCCGGGGCCGGCCCGCTCGGCGTACGCTGGCGGAACGGTCCCGGTGACGCCGGGCTCGGGCAGTGCCGGCGCGGGCCGGCCGGCGTGGGAAGGGTGACGCGGAGGTCATGACGACCGACGAGGACCGGGGATCGCTGCGGCGGATGCTGCGCCGGCTCACGGCCAGCGAGGCCGAGATCGAGGCGCTCGAGCTGCAGAAGGAGAGCGCCGAGCACGGCGGCGTGCCGGCCCGGCAGTGCTGCCGGGGTCAGGTGGTGTCGGTCTCGGGGCGGCTGCGCACCGTGGTCTACACCCCCCGCACCAACCTGCCCACCCTTGAGGCGGACCTCTACGACGGCAGTGACGTGGTGACCCTGGTCTGGCTGGGGCAGCGGCACATCGCCGGTATCGAGCCCGGGCGGCACCTCACCGCGCGCGGGCGGGTGGCCGTCCGGGACGACCGCAAGGTCATCTACAACCCGTACTACGAGCTGGAGTCGCCGAAGTGACCACCGGACAGGACCGGGCGGCGCAGCCGGAGACCGGGCCGGAGGAGGAGCGGCTGCCCACCATCGCCGAACAGATGGCCGACCAGCTCGGCGGCTGGCGTGGGCTGGTGGAGTCGAGCATTCCGGTGTTCGTCTTCGTGGTCGCCAACATCGTCGGCGAGCTGCGCCCCGCGGTGATCGCCTCGGTGGCCGTGGCACTGGGGATCGCCGGGCTGCGGCTGACCCAGCGCCGGCCCGTCCGGCACGCGGTCAACGGGCTCTTCGGCATCGCCGTCGGCGCGGCGATCGCCTGGCGCACCGGCGACGAGCGGGACTTCTACCTCCCCGGCATCCTCTACGGCATCGGCTACGGGGTGGCGCTGCTGCTCTCGGCGGCGATCCGGCAGCCCCTGGTGGGGTGGATCTGGTCGGTGCTGGTGGCCAAGGGGCGCTCCGAGTGGCGCGACGACCCGCGCCTGGTGAAGACGTTCACCGGGCTGACGGTGCTCTGGGGCGTGGTCTGGCTGGCCAAGGTCGGCGTGCAGGCCGGGCTCTACCTCGCCCAGCAGGACACCGCGCTCGGCGTGGCCCGGCTGGCGCTGGGCTACCCGCCGTACGCGCTGCTGCTGTTGATCACCGTCTGGACGGTCCGCCGGGTGACCCGGGAGACCCGCCCGGCCCCGCTGAGCGGCGGCTGAGCCACCGGGGCGGGTCAGCGCCGCTCGCGGGTCCGCTCCACGCTGTCCGGCCCGAGCATCACGGCGCGGACGGCGTCCTCCACCTCGGCGGTGCAGACGAAGATCAGCTCGTCGCCGGCCTCCAGCGGGTCGTCCGGGCTGGGCACCAGCACCCGCTTGCCGCGCAGGATCGCCACCAGCGCGGAGTCGCGCGGCAGCGGCACCGCGTGCAGCGGCTGGCCGACGTACGGGGCGGTCGGCGGCAGGGTGATCTCCACCAGGTTCGCCTCGCCCTGCCGGAAGGTCATCAGCCGGACCAGGTCGCCGACCGTCACCGCCTCCTCCACCAGGGCGGCCATCACCCGGGGCTTGCTCACCGCGACGTCCACGCCCCACTGCTCGGTGAAGAGCCACTCGTTCTCGGCCCGGTTCACCCGGGCGACCACCCGGGGCACCGCGAACTCGGTCTTGGCCAGCAGCGACACCACCAGGTTGACCTTGTCGTCGCCAGTGGCCGCGACGACCACGTCGCAGCCGGCGACGTTGGCCTCCTCCAGGCTGGTCAGCTCGCACGCGTCGGCCAGCACCCACTCGGCGGCGGGCACCCGGTCGGGCCGGAGCATCTTGGGCTGGCGCTCGATGAGCATCACCTGGTGGCCGTTGTCGATCAGCTCCTGGGCGATCGAGCGCCCCACGTTGCCGGCGCCGGCGATGGCGATCCGCATGCTCAGTGCACTCCTTCCGGCGGCGCCGCCGCCACCGACGTGACCGTGGCCGCGATGTCGTCGGTGACCAGCATGAAGACCTGGTCACCCTCCTGGACGGCGCTGGACGTGGTGGGGAGCGTGCCGATGCCGAAGCGGGTCAGGTACGCCACCCGGGCCCCGGTCGCGTTCTCCAGGGCGCGCACCGGCCGGCCGATCCACTCCTTGTGCACCGGCACCTCGACGATCGACACCGTGCTGGTTGGGTCGCGGAAGATCTCCACGTTCCCCTCCGGCACCAGGTGCCGCAGCATCCGGTCGGCGGTCCACCGGACGGTGGCCACGGTGGGGATGCCCAGCCGCTCGTAGACCTGCGCCCGGCGCTGGTCGTAGATCCGGGCGGCGACCCGGGACACCCCGAACGTCTCCCGGGCCAGCCGGGCCGAGATGATGTTGGAGTTGTCGCCGCTGGAGACCGCCGCGAAGGCGTCCGCCCGCTCGATGCCGGCCTGGCGGAGCACCTCGCCGTCGAAACCGGCCCCGGTGACGGTGATGCCGGCGAAGTCCGGGCCGAGCCGGCGGAAGGCGTCGGCGTCCTGGTCGATGACCGCCACCGAGTGCCCCCGGGACTCCAGGCTGTGGGCGAGGGTCGAGCCGACCCGGCCACATCCCATGATCACGACGTGCACGCTGCCCTCCCAAGCTGCCAGCCCGCCCCGCCGACCGGGCGTGTCGTCTGCGAGCCTGCCACGTTCCCGGCACGGGCGGGGACCGACGGTACTCCGCCCGCGCGCGGCCGGCGTGATCGACCACCCCAACGGGTCCGCGCGGCGGGTCGTACTCTTGGCGGTTGTGGCCAGTCCCACCTCGCTGCTGAAGCGGCTGCTCCTCGGTCGACCCTTCCGGTCCGACCGGCTCCAGCACACCCTCCTGCCGAAGCGCATCGCGCTGCCCGTCTTCGCCTCCGACGCGCTCTCCAGCGTCGCGTACGCGCCCGACGAGATCCTGCTGACCCTGTCCATCGCGGGTGCCTCCGCGTTTCTCTTCTCGCCGTGGATCGCCCTCGCCGTCGTGGTGGTCATGCTCACCGTGGTGGCCAGCTACCGGCAGAACGTGCACGCCTACCCCTCCGGCGGCGGCGACTACGAGGTGGCCACGGTCAACCTCGGGCCGCGTGCCGGGGTGGCGGTGGCCAGCGCGCTGCTCGTCGACTACGTGCTGACGGTCGCGGTGTCGGTCTCCTCCGGGGTGGCCAACCTCGGTTCGGTGGTGCCCTTCGTGGCCACCCACAAGGTCGGCATCGCGGTGGTCGCGGTGGTGCTGCTCACCGCGATGAACCTGCGCGGCCTGCGCGAGTCGGGGACGGCCTTCGCGATCCCCACCTACGGCTTCGTGATCGTGATCGGCGGGATGCTGCTCACCGGCCTGATCCGGATCTTCGTGCTCGGCGACGAGCTGCGGGCCCCCAGCGCCGACCTGGTGATCCAGGCCGAGCACAGCGTGACCGGTTTCGCCCTGGTCTTCCTGCTGCTGCGCACCTTCTCCTCGGGCTGCGCGGCGCTCACCGGCGTGGAGGCGATCTCCAACGGGGTGCCCGCGTTCAAGGCGCCGAAGAGCCGCAACGCGGCCACCACGCTGCTGATGCTCGGCACCATCGCGGTGAGCATGCTGATCGGCATCATCTGGCTGTCCCGGCTCACCGGGCTGCAGTTCGTCGAGGACCCGGCCCTGCAGATCGTCTCCGGCCCCGAGGGGTACGTGCAGAAGACCGTCACCACCCAGCTCGGCGAGACGGTCTTCGGCTCCGGCTCGGTGCTGCTCTACGTGGTCGCCGGGGCGACCGCGTTGATTCTCTTCCTGGCGGCGAACACCGCGTTCAACGGCTTCCCGGTGCTCGGCTCGATCCTCGCCCAGGACCGCTACCTGCCCCGCCAGCTGCACACCCGGGGCGACCGGCTGGCCCTCTCCAACGGCATCGTCTTCCTGGCCGTCTTCGCGATCGTGCTGATCGTCGGCTTCCAGGCCGAGGTGACCAAGCTCATCCAGCTCTACATCGTCGGGGTGTTCGTCTCGTTCACCCTCTCCCAGGCTGGCATGATCCGGCACTGGAACCGGCACCTCAAGACCGAGCGGGACCCGCAGGCGCGCCGGCGGATGGTCCGGTCCCGGGCGATCAACACCTTCGGCATGGTCATGACCGGCGCCGTGCTGGTCGTCGTCCTGGTCACCAAGTTCCTGCTCGGCGCCTGGATCGCGATCGCCGCGATGGGGGTGATCTACCTGGTGATGCTGGGCATCCGGCAGCACTACGACCGGGTCGCGGCGGAGCTGACCCCGCCGGACGCCGGCCGCGCCGTGCTGCCCGCCCGCAACCACGCCGTCGTGCTGGTCAGCAAGGTGCACCAGCCGACGCTGCGGGCCATCGCGTACGCCCGGGCCACCCGGCCGGACACGCTGACCGCGGTGACCGTCAACGTCGACGACAAGGACACCCGAGACCTGCAGGACGAGTGGGAGCGGCGGGAGCTGCCGGTGCCGCTGACGGTGATCGACTCGCCGTACCGGGAGATCACCCGGCCGATCATCGACTTCGTGGCCAACGTCCGCCGGGAGTCCCCGCGCGACGTGGTCACCGTCTTCATCCCCGAGTACGTGGTGGGCCGCTGGTGGGAGAACCTGCTGCACAACCAGAGCGCGCTGCGGCTCAAGGGCCGGCTGCTCTTCGAGCCGGGCGTGATGGTGACCAGCGTGCCGTGGCAGCTCGAGTCGACCGCCAACAAGAACCTGGCGCGGCTGGACGCCACGCTCAGCCTCGGCCCGGCCCGCGGCCCCCGGGTGGTGCCGCGCAGCACCCTGCCGCCGGCCGTGCCGCCGCTGACCGCCGAGGAGCCGGGCGAGAGCGGCCGCCCCGCCGGGACCGGTCGTGACTGAGCCGGGGCGGGGCCTGGAGGAGGCCGAGCGGGTCGAGCTGACCGTGGGGGCGGTCGCCCCCGGCGGGCACTGCGTGGCCCGGGTGGACGGCCAGGTGGTCTTCGTCCGGCACGCGCTGCCCGGCGAGCGGGTGGTCGTCGAGGTCACCGAGGTGCACAAGGGCTTCGTCCGGGCCGACGCGGTGACCGTGCTGGCGGCCGCGCCGGAGCGCGTCGAGCCACCCTGCCCGTACGCGAAGCCGGGCCGCTGCGGCGGCTGCGACCTGCAGCACGTCGCCCCCGCGGCCCAGTTGGAGTGGAAGGCCGCGGTGGTGCGCGAGCAGCTCACCCGCCTCGGTGGGTTGACCCCGGACGAGCTGGACCGGTTGGGCGTGCGGGTCGAGGCGCTGCCCGGCGGCCCGCTGGGCTGGCGGTCCCGGGTCCGCTACGCGGTCGACGCGGCCGGTCGGGCCGGCCTGCTCAAGCACCGCTCGCACGAGGTGGTGCCGATCGACCGCTGCCTGATCGCCCACCCGGCGATCCAGGAGCTGCCGGTGCTCGCCCCCAGCGGGGCCCGCTGGCCGACGGCCGACGCGGTCGACACGGTCGCCTCCACCGGTGGCGACGTCACCGTCTCGACCGTCGCCGAGGGCGTCGCCACGCCGGTCAGCGGGCCGGCCGCGGTGCGCGAGGTGGCCGCCGGCCGGGACTGGACGCTGCCCGCGTCCGCTTTCTGGCAGGTGCACCCGGCTGCGGCGGACGCCCTGGTCGGCGCGATGCTGGCGGCGGTGCGGCCGCAGCCGGGGGAGTCGGCCTGGGACCTCTACGGCGGGGCCGGGCTGTTCGCCGCGGCGCTGGCCGACCGGGTCGGCCCCGGCGGGCGGGTCACCCTGGTCGAGTCGGCCGGGCAGGGGGTCGCCGCGGCCCGGGAGAACCTGCGCGACCTGCGTCAGGTCGAGGTGGTGGCGGCCCGGGTGGAGACCGCGCTGGCCCGGCGCCGGATCACCGGCCCGGTCGACGTGGTGGTGCTCGACCCGCCCCGCTCCGGCGCCGGCGGCCGGGTGGTGCGCGAGCTGGCCGCCGCCGGTCCGCGCGCCGTGGCCTACGTGGCCTGCGATCCGGCGGCGTTCGCCCGCGACGTGCGCACCTTCGCCGGGCTCGGCTGGCGGCTGGCCACGCTGCGCGGCTTCGACCTGTTCCCGATGACCCAGCACGTCGAGCTGGTCGGGCTGCTGCTGCCGCCGGACTGAGCCGGCGGCCGGCGTGTCGCGCGGCGGCCGGCGTCACGGCTCGCCCCTTTGCTCTGCTTCAACCCACGCACACGCCGCCGAGTGCGACCGGCGCCGGGTGGTCGAGGTGGTCGCGGCCGGCGGCGGGGTGCGCAATCCCACACTGCGGCGCCGGCTGGCCGTGCTCGGCGCCGGCCGGTGGCGGCTGCGCACCACCGACGAGCTGGGGGTGCCGGCACAGGCCAAGGAGGCGTACGCGTTCGCGCTGCTGGGCTGGCTCTCCTGGCACGGGCTGCCCGGCGCGCTGCCCTCGGTGACCGGGGCCACCCGGGGCGCCGTGCTGGGCTCCTGGACCCCGGCCGGGCCGGCCCCGCGCCGCCGTCCCGCCGGCCCCGCCGCGCCGACTGCGGATCCGGTCCTGACCTGGCGCTCAGCCCGCCGGGCCGGCCGGGGTGCCCTCGGCCCGGGCTGCGCGGTACCGGACGGCCGATAGACTCTCCGGTCATGAGTGTTGAAGAGGACCCGGCCACCCAGGGCCGGTTGCTGGCCACCGTCCGCGGTCCGCAGGACGTCAAGCGGATGTCCGCCGAGGAACTGGACGTCCTCGCCGCCGAGATCCGCGACTTCCTGATCGCGAAGGTCTCCCGCACCGGTGGGCACGTCGGGCCCAACCTCGGCGTGGTGGAGCTGACCCTGGCTATGCACCGGGTCTTCGACTCCCCGCGCGACCGGCTCCTGTTCGACACCGGGCACCAGGCGTACGTACACAAGATCCTGACCGGCCGGCAGGCCGGCTTCGACCGGCTGCGCCAGCGCGGCGGGCTCTCCGGCTACCCCAGCCAGGCGGAGAGCGAGCACGACCTGATCGAGAACTCGCACGCCTCCACCGCCCTCTCCTACGCCGACGGCCTGGCCAAGGCGTACGCGCTGCGCGGCGAGTCGCGCAGCGTGGTGGCGGTGGTCGGCGACGGCGCGCTGACCGGCGGCATGTGCTGGGAGGCGCTGAACAACATCGCCACCGCCGGCAACCCGCTGGTGATCGTGGTCAACGACAACGGCCGGTCGTACTCGCCGACCATCGGCGGCCTCGCCGACCACCTCTCCTCGCTGCGGCTCAACCCCGGCTACGAGAAGGTGCTGGACACCGTCAAGGACGCGCTCGGCTCGACCCCGCTGGTCGGCAAGCCGATGTACGAGGTGCTGCACGCGGTCAAGAAGGGCATCAAGGACGCGGTCGCCCCGCAGGCGATGTTCGAGGACCTCGGCATCAAGTACGTCGGCCCGGTGGACGGGCACGATGTGGCGGCGGTCGAGTCGTCGCTGCGCGCGGCGAAGAACTTCGGTGGCCCGGTGATCGTGCACGCGGTCACCCGCAAGGGCTACGGCTACCGGCCGGCGGAGGAGGACGAGGCGGACTGCCTGCACGGCCCCGGCGGCGCCTTCGACATCGAGACCGGCAAGCTGGTCGCCGCCCCGTCGGTGAAGTGGACCCACGTCTTCGCCGAGGAGCTGGTGGCGATCGCCGACCGGCGCCCCGACGTGGTCGGCATCACCGCCGCGATGGCCGAGCCGACCGGCATCGCCGCGCTGGCCCGCAAGTACCCGGAGCGCACCTACGACGTGGGCATCGCCGAGCAGCACGCCGCCACCTCGGCGGCGGGGCTGGCGCTGGGCGGGTTGCACCCGGTGGTGGCGGTCTACGCGACCTTCCTCAACCGGGCCTTCGACCAGGTCCTGCTGGACGTGGCGATGCACAAGCTGCCGGTCACCTTCGTGCTGGACCGGGCCGGGATCACCGGCCCGGACGGCCCCAGCCACTACGGCATCTGGGACATGTCGGTCTTCGGGGTGGTGCCCGGGCTGCGGATCGCCGCTCCCCGGGACGCCGCCACCCTCCGCGAGGAGTTGCGCGAGGCGGTGGCCGTCGACGACGGCCCGACCGTGGTGCGCTTCCCGACCGGCACGGTGGCCGCCGACCTGCCGGCCCTCCGGCGGGTCGGGCCGGTCGACGTGCTGGCCGAGGCGGCGCGTACCGACGTGCTGCTGGTCGCGGTCGGCGCCTTCGGTCAGCTGGGCATGGAGGTGGCCGCCCGGGTCGCCGAGCAGGGCTACGGGGTCACCGTGGTCGACCCGCGCTGGGTCCGCCCGATCCCGGCCGAGCTGGTCGAGCTGGCCGCCGGGCACCGCCTCGTGGTCACCGTCGAGGACGGCGTGCGGGTCGGTGGCGTCGGCGACGCGCTCGCCCAGGCGATGCGGGACGCCGGCGTCCGGGTGCCGCTGCGCGACCTCGGCGTGCCGGCCGACTGGCACCCGCACGGCACCCGCGCGCAGATCCTGGCCGACCTCGGGCTGACCGCGCAGGACGTGGCCCGCGACGTCACCGGCTGGATCTCCCAGCTGGACGTCGAGCCGGTGGAGCCGGTCCGGCTCACCGCCGACGACGCGGCCGCGCAGAACTGAGCACCACCGACGGCGGGCGGCCCCGGACCACTGGGACGCCCGCCGCCGGCGTTCCTGACGTTTCCCCGCGACGGCGGGCCGGCGGGTCGGCCCTCCGCGCGGGCCGGCGGGTCGGGACGCGCGCGGGTCAGCGACCGCCGACCGAGCGGTAGTGCGTCTTGCCCGACCCGGCCAGGCTGAACGTCTCCTTGCGCACCGGCTTCGGCACCACCGCCAGCCCCGGCCGGTCCACCAGCCGGGGGGTGCCCGGCGGCACCGACAGCGAGCTGTCCCGGGTCGCCCGCCAGCTCAGCACCGCCAGCGGCTGCCCCGGCACCGGCAGCACGTACGTCTGCAGCGGGCTGGCCTGGTCGGCCGGGGAGACCACCGGCGGGCCGCCGTCGGCCGGGCGGTAGACCACCGCGGTCATCGGGCCGGTGGCGGTCTCCCAGCTCAGCTGCTGCAGTTCGGCCGGCTCGCCACCGCCGAGCGCCACCTCGCCGAGGGTGCGGACGGCGAGCTTCGCCATCGGCCAGGACGACGGCACCGAGCGCGGTGCGTCCCGGTCGCCGATCCGGCGGGGGATGCTGCCGAACGGGCCCTGCTCGCCGGCGAGCGCGCAGGTGTCCAGGCCGGCCAGCGCGCGTCTGCCCGACCCGCTCTCGTCGCGGACCAGCGGGTAGCGCGGGTCGGTGGTGCCGGTGCCCAGGTCGAGCAGCCGGTCGGCGGCCCGGCCCCGGGGCAGCGACTCGGTGGACCGCAGCGTGGCGGTCACCGCCACCGCCTGGCAGGCCGGCACGTCGACCGGCTCGGTGAGGCCCTCGGTGCTGGTCAACGCCTTGCCGTTCGGGCCGAGCAGGCGGTGCACCCGGGCGGAGGTCAGGTAGCGCCGGCCGCCGGTGGCCTGCACCGGGAGCACGTCGGAGTAGACCAGGTAGCCGGGGTCGGTGTACTCGGTGGCCCGGGTGACCGCGTACCGGTCGCCGTCGCGGGTGAGTTGCAGCAACCAGGAGGCGCTCTCGCCGGGCACGTCCGCGGCGACCAGGGCCAGCGGCGCGCCGTCGACCTCGCCCGAGAAGAGGATGCCGGAGGTGGGCAGGTGCACCCGGTCGTCGACCGGCGACCGCCAGTCGCGGACCGCCGCGGTGACCGCGGCGGTCACCGCGGCGTCCCCGGCCAGGTTGCCCCGCGGTGGCCAGACGGCGAGCGAACCGTCCCGGCTGTCGTAGCCCACCCGCAGCTCCCGGGGCTGCTGCCGCTCGGCCACCGGGCCGCAGGCGGTGGCGGTCAGCAGCAGGGTCAGCAGTGCGGTGGCCGTCATGCCGCGCCGGCGGACTGGAGCCACCTGTACGCCCCCTCGGTCGGTCTGCCGTCGTGAAAGCGCCATAGTACGAGATGTCCGGTCACCCGGACGCGGCACCTCGCGCCCGTTCCGAACACCGCGACCCCGTCCCGGCACGAGCCACCACAAGGGACCTCGCGGTGGCTATGGGGACATTTTCCCGCTCCGGTAGACTCCGCCGACTGTGACGCCTGCCGAGACCCGCGCCGAGTCCTCGCCGGAATCCGCCGCCGCCGCGTCCGAACCGGCGAGCCCCGGCGACGGCCCGGCGAACGGCCACTCCGCCCGGGACGGCGCGGCCGGCGTCACCCACGCCGGGTTCGGCGCCCTCGCGCCCCCGTCCACCACGGACCCCGCCGCGCCCGCCACCACCCGTGCCGAACCGGTCCCGGCCGCGTCCGTCACCGACACCGCCACCGCCGAGCCGGCCACCGCGCCCGCCGAGGGCACCACCGGTCCGGCCACCCGCGACACCGGTCCGGCCGCTTCCGCCGCCGCGGAACCCGCCGCCCGGCCGCGGTGGTGGCGTCGCCGGCGCACCGACCTCGCGGTCTTCGGGCTCTTCCTGCTCACCGCGCTCTGGGTGACCAGCCAGATCTGGCTGGACCCGGCCGGCCGGGTCGCCCCGCTCTACAGCAGCGACCCGGCCCAGGTGCAGTTCTTCCTCGCCCACTCGGTGCGGGTGGTGCTGCACGGCGAGTTCCCGTTCTTCACCGAGCAGTTCAACTATCCCGACGGCGTGAACCTGATGGCGAACACCGCCGTCCTGGCGCTGGGCATCCCGATGGTGCCGGTGACGCTGCTCTTCGGCCCCGCGGTGACCTTCGTGGTGCTGGTCACCCTCGGCCTCGCCGGCACCGCCGCCGCCTGGTACGTGATGCTCTCCCGGCACGTCGTACGCACCCCGCTGGCCGCGGTCGTCGGCGGCTGGTTCTGCGGGTTCTCGCCGGCGATGCTCTCGCACGCCAGCTGGCACCCGAACATCATCTCCCAGTTCCTGCTGCCGTTCATCGTGTGGCGGGTGCTGGTGCTCACCCGGTCCCGCCGGCCGGTCCGCGACGGCGTGCTGCTGGCCCTGATGGTCACCGCGCAGGCGTTCATCAACGAGGAGATCCTGCTCTTCACCGCGCTGGCCTGCGGGGTCTTCCTGCTCGCCGTGCTGGTCCAGCGGCCGGCGCTCTGGTCGGCGGCGTGGCGGCCGCTCGGGACCGGTCTGGCGGTCTGCGCGGTGCTCGCCGGGGCGCTGCTCGCGTACCCGCTCTACATCCAGTTCGGCGGGCCGATGGCCTACCACGGCCTGAGCGACGCGGTGCGCGACTACGGCAACGACATCGCCGCCTTCTTCGCCCCCGGCTCGCCCACCATCGGCGGCAACGAGCGGGCCAACGTCAACCTGGCCCCGAACTACTCCGAGGAGAACGCGTTCTTCGGCTGGAGCCTGGCCCTGCTCGCCGTCGGCATCGTGCTCTGGCTGCGCCGCGAACCGCTGGTCCGGGCGCTCGCCGCGACCGCGGTGTTCTTCGCCGTGCTCTCCCTCGGCGAGCGGGTGTCCTGGTGGGACCGGGAGCTGTTCACCGGGCCGTGGGAGTGGCTGGTCCGGCTGCCGCTGCTCGACGCGGTGGTGCCCACCCGGTTCGGCCTGATCACCAGCGTGGTGATCGGCGTGCTGCTGGCGCTCGCCGTCGAACGGGCCCGGTCCCTGCCGCTGGACCGGCGGACCGTGCGGACGCTCACCGTCGCCGGGCTGGTGCTGGCGCTGCTGCCGATCGCGCCGATGCCGCTGAAGGTGACCTCCCGCCCGCCGGTGCCGCACTTCATCACCGCGGACCGCTGGCGCGGCTACGTCGGGCCGGACCAGACCCTGGTGCCCATCCCGGTGCCGAGCATGGGCAACACGCACGGGATGCGCTGGGCGGCCGCGACCAACCTGGACTTCAAGATTCCCGGCGGCTACTTCCTCGCCCCGCGCAACGGCAACACCGGCGACCCGGGCCGGTTCGGCGGGCGGCCCAGCGGCGTCGGAGAGTTGCTGGAGGAGGTGGCGACCACCGGTCGTACCCCCAAACTGGACGACCGGCAGCGCCGCCGGTCGCTGGACGAGCTGCGGCACTGGCGGGCGGCGATCCTGGTGCTGCCGGTGCGCCAGCACCACGCCGAGCCGCTGCGGCGTACCGTCGAGCAGCTGGTCGGGCCCGGCCGTCGTGAGCTGGACGTCTGGGTCTGGGACGTCCGGTCGCTGACCGACCAGCCGGCCTGATGGCGGTCGGCACCACCACCGCACCCGCCGACGCGCCGCCCACCCGGCGCCGCCGGCTACCGGTCCGCCCAGCGGACCTGCTGGTGGTGGCCGGCTACCTCGGCCTGGCCGTGCTGCTCACCAGCGGGCAGTGGGGCCGTGGCGACCGGCTGTTCCACCAGGCGGGCGACCAGGTCCTCTTCGAGTGGATGCTGGCCCGCGCGGCCCGGGCGGTGGTCGACCTGGAGAACCCGCTGCACAGCACGGCGCTGAACGCCCCGGACGGGGTGAACCTGATGGCCAACACCTCGGTGCTCGGCCTGGGCGTGCCGCTGACCCCGGTCACCCTGCTCCTCGGCTCGCAGGCGGCCTTCCTCACCGCGGTCGTCTGTTGCCTGGCCGGCACCGCGACCGTCTGGTACGCACTGCTGCGCCGCCGGCTGGTCGACTCCCGGGTGGCCGCCGCCGTCGGCGGGCTCTGCTGCGGCTTCGCCCCCGGCATGGTGGCCCAGGCCGGGGCGCACCTGCACATGGCGGCGCAGTTCCTGGTGCCGGTGATCCTCGCGCTGGTGTTCCGCCCGGCGCCCGGCCGGGTCTGGCCCTCCGGCGTGCTGCTCGGTCTGACCGTCACCTACCAGGTCTTCCTCGGCGAGGAGGTGCTGGTCTTCGTGGCGCTGGCGGCCGGCGCCTTCGCGGTCGCGTACGCGCTGGCCGACCGGGCGGCGGCCCGCCGGCTGGCACCCGCCCTGTTCGGCCGGCTCGGGGTCGGCGCGGCGGTTGCGGTGGTGCTGCTGGCGTACCCGCTGTGGTTCCAGTTCTTCGGCCCGGGCCACTACCGGGGGATGCCCTTCCACGCGTACGGCTACCAGTTGGACGCCGCCTCGTTCACCGCGTCCGCCCGGCAGACCGTGCTCGGCGACGACTACCTGCCCGGCCTGCTGTCGCCGAACCCGACCGAGGAGAACTCGTTCTTCGGCCCCGGACTGCTGGTGCTGGCCGCGGTGATCACCGTCTGGCTGTGGCGCCGGCCGCTGGTGAAGGCGCTGGCCGTCTGCGGGGTGCTGTTCGCTCTGCTCTCGCTCGGCGAGCAGATCCGGGTGGACGGGACGGACACCGGCCTGCCCGGGCCGTACCGGCTGGTCGCCGGGCTGCCGCTGCTGGACCTGGCGGTGCCGGCCCGGTTCCCGCTGGTCTGCGTCCCGGTGCTGGGCATCCTGCTCGCCCTGTCGGTGGACCGGGTCCGGTCGCTCGCGCCGGCCCCCGCCCCGGACGCCGGGCCGGCCGCGGGTGGGGTGCCGGTGCGGCTGCTCTGGACCGGCGCGGTGGCCGCCGCGCTGCTCCCGCTGACCCCGACACCGATCCGGACCGTGCCGGCCTGGCCGGTGCCGCCGTTCGTGGCGGAGGGCGGCTGGCGGGAACACGTGCCGGCGGGCCGGACCGTGGTGCCGGTGCCGCCGGTGACCGGCGCGGGCGTGAGCCCGGCGATGTTCTGGTCGGCCCGGACCGGCCTGGCCTTCGACTCGCCGGGCGGCTACTTCATCGGTCCCCGGTCGGCCGACGACCCGGCCGCGCGCTGGGGCGCCCCGGACCGGCCCACCTCGGTGCTGCTGCGCCGGGTCGCCGAGACCGGCGAGGTGCCCGTGGTCACCGACGCCGACCGGCGCCAGGCGGTCGACGACCTGCGCCACTGGCGGGCGGCCGTGGTCGTCCAGGGTGGACTGCACCACGGTGATCCGGTGCGTCGCACGGTTGACCAGCTGCTCGGCCCCGGCCGGGAGGTCGCCGGGGCCTGGGTGTGGGACGTCCGACCGCTGGTCGGCTGACCCGCGGCGGCTCCCATCGGCCTGGCCATGGCTGGCGCCCTGCGGCCGGCGCCGTCGACGGGGCCCGCCCGGGCGGGGATTCAGCCCGGCCCTGCCACCTGACTGCGGTAGGCGCGCGGCGTGCGGCCGGTGGTGCGTTTGAAGGCGACGCTGAGCGCGCTCTCCGAGCCGTACCCGACGGACCGGGCGATGCTGGCCAGGGTCTGGCCGCCGCGCCGGATCCGGTCGGCGGCGAGTTCGATCCGCCATTCGGTGAGGTACTCCAGCGGGCCCTTGCCGACCGCCTCCTTGAACCGGGCCGCCAGCGTGGACCGCGAGACGGCGGCGGTCCGGGCCAGCTCCGCCACGGTCCACGGGTGGGCCGGCTTGTCGTGCATCGCCCGCAGCGCGGCGGCGACCGCCGGATCGGCCAGGCCGGCCAGCCAGCCCGAGCGGCCACCACCGTCGCGGGCGAGGTGCAGGCGCAGGATCCGGATCAGCATGACCAGGGCGAGGTGCTCGGCGACGAGGGTTGCCCCCACCGGCCTCCGCCGCAGCTCGGTGTCGATCTCGCCGACGGCCCAGCGCACGGCGGCGGCCTCCGGTGTGCCGGCGGGCACGTGGATGACCGGTGGCAGGTTGTCCAGCAGCAGGGCGCGGGCCCGGTCGGCGAAGGAGAAGGCGCCGCCGATGAGGAGCACCTCGTCGCCGTCGCCGGCGCGGGCCACCCCGTCGACGGCCGCGGCGAAGACGGGCTGCGCCGGCTCGGCCGGCAGGTCCGGATCGCTGGCGAGGGTGAACACCCGGGGCCGGGTCAGCAGGAAGCAGTCTCCCTCGGCCAGGCGGACGGCGGGCAGGCCGTCCACCCGGAGCCAGCAGCGACCACGCAGGACGGCGATGAACTTGGCCCCGGCCGGTGGTGGGAACCGTAGTGCCCATCGCCCACCCGCGGACAAACCGGATGACACCTGACTCGCCGGGGCGAGCAGCGCCAGCACGTCCTCCAAGGGGTCCACGCGGCACCTCCTGGACGCACGCTAAAGAGTGACGGATTCCAGACTATAGGCAGTCCAGGGCTGACGATCCTAGCGTTGCCCCTATGACAACCACCGCACGCCTGACCACCCCGTTCACCGCCCGCACCAACGCGGCCGAGATCCTCGACGGCGTCGACCTCGCCGGCCGCGGGATGATCGTCACCGGCGGCGCCTCCGGCATCGGCGTGGAGACCGTGCGCGCCCTGGCCGGGGCAGGGGCGGAGGTCACGGTGGCCACCCGCAACCCGGCCAGCGCCGACGCCGTGGTGGCCGAGTTCGCCGGCCCTGGCCCAGGCAGCGTCCGGGCCGCCGCCCTCGACCTGGCCGACCTGGCCTCGGTCGACGCCTTCGTAGCGGCCTGGGACGGCCCGCTGCACTCCCTGATCGCCAACGCCGGGATCATGGCGATCCCGACCCGCCAGCTCACCGCCGAGGGCTGGGAACTCCAGCTCGCCACCAACTACCTCGGTCACTTCGCGCTCGCCCGCGGCCTGCGCGGCAACCTGCGCGCCGCCGGCTCCGCCCGGGTGGTGATCGTCAGCTCCGGAGCCCATCTGCGCGAGGCGTTCGACTTCGACGACCCGCAGTTCGAGCGGCAGCCATACGACCCGTGGTCGGCGTACGGTCGGTCGAAAACCGCAGACGTGCTGCTCGCCACGGGTATCGCTCGGCGCTGGGCCGCCGACGGCATCACCGCCAACGCCCTCAACCCCGGCTACATCAACACCAACCTGCAGCGCCACATGGACGACGACACGTTGCGGGCGTTCGGGGTGCTGGACGAGGCGGGTAACCGGGTCGATCTTCCCTACTACAAGACGCCCGCCCAGGGCGCGGCGACCTCGGTGCTGCTGGCCGCGTCGCCGCTGCTCGAGGGCGTCACCGGCCGCTACTTCGACGACAACCAGGAGGCGGAGGTGGTGGTCGGCGGTCCGGAGGCCACCGGCGGGGTGGCCGCCCACGCCATGGACCCGGCCGCCGCCGACCGGCTCTGGGGCTACGCCGAGCAGACCCTGACGTCCCGCTGAGCGCCCGGAGCACGCTCGGGCGTCAGGGCACCAGCGCCCGCACGTCCCAGAGCCACACGTCGTCGACCCGCTGCGGCGGGCCGAGCAGCGCGGTCATCAGCTCGCGCAGCACCGCCTCGCGCGGGTGCGCGCCCAGCACCACCACCGACGCCTTCCAGAAGCGCAGGTCCTCGATCGCCTGGCGGCGGTTCTCCTCACTCAGCGCCGGCACCGCTCCGTTGTCCATGGTGGAGTAGATCAGGGTGCTGGTGGGCCGGTTCGGCGCGCCGAAGACGCCCTCGCCCAGCTCGTTCGGGCCGATGAAGTAGCCGCCGGGAACGGGGAAGGCGTGCTGGGTCAGCGCGCTCCAGCGCAGCGTGGGCAGGCCGTGCACGTTGCTCGGGATCGGCACCGGCACCAGGGTCCGGCCGGCCGGCACGTACGGGCGCCAGCCGCCGGCGGTGATGAAGTGCGGCGGTGGGTCGATCGGCTGCGCCGGCAGCGGGCGGGGGAAGAGCGGCAGCATGGCCAGCGCGATGGCGGCGTACCCGATCGGCCGGATCCAGCGGCGGCGCGGCCGGGGCGGGGCGTCCGCCTCGGCGGTGCGCTGCGCGGGCACCGGCGGGCGGCCCGCGCCGGCCGCCGCGTCCCAGGCCAGCGCGAGCAGCACGCCGACCGCGGCCACCACCACCAGGGCCAACCGGGTCGGCATCATCATCTCGACCAGCGGCAGGTCGTCGGGGACGTGGGCCCAGGGCCCGTCGGTCGCGGTCTCCACCCCGTTGAGCCGCACCTTGGGGCCGATCGAGGCCACCGCGAAGACCACCACCAGCACGGCGAGGATCCGGGCGGCGAGCGAGCGGCGGACCAGCAGCACCAGCGCCACCACCGCCAGCAGCACCAGCGGCCAGCCGAACCAGGTGTTCTGCTCGGTCAGCCCGATGGTCTGCTCCACCGCCTCGTCACCGGCGACGGTGTCCCGGGCGAAGGTGACGAACGCGGCGAGGTCCTCGCCCCAGTTGTGGAACACCCCGCCCTGCAGCCCCCGGTAGGACTGCGGGCCGTTGAACTGGAACCAGATCGGGTAGGCGGTGAGCAGCAGCGCCAACCCGCCGCCGACGCCGAGCGCGGCGGCGAAGGCGCCGGCCTGCCGCCACGCCGCGCGCGGTCGCATGACGGCGTACGCCACCACGACGACCAGGCAGGCCAGCGCGGTGAGCAGCAGCATCTCCTCGTTGATGAAGATCTGGTACGCCACCAGCAGGCCGAGCAGCACGCCGTCGCGCCGCCAGCGGCCCGGCTCGCCCAGCCGCAGCACCCGCACCACGATCAGCGGCAGCAGGAAGTTGGAGACGAAGTTCGGCTGGCCGTTGGCGTGGTGCACGATGCCGGGTGCGAAGCCGAGGAAGGCGCCGCCGACGAAGGCCGCCGCGCGCGAGCGCACCAGGTGCCGGGAGAGCATCCAGTACGACGTGCCGGCGGTCGCCGCCAGCGCGGCGCCCAGGTAGAGCGCGTACATGACCTGCGGGCCGAGCAGCATGGTCAGCGGCGCCAGCGGCAGCGTCACCCCGAGCAGCGAGGTGTTCGCCATCATGTTCACCCCGTCCGGGGCGTTCTGGCGGGTGGTGAAGAGCGGGTTCTCCAGGTGCCGCACCGAGTACGCGCCGTGCGAGAAGAGCCACTCGAACCAGCTGTGGTCGGTGGGCAGGTGCGACGACACCCGGTGCTGCACGTCCACCCAGTAGTTCAGGCAGACGAGGACGCCGAGCGCGACGTATGCGGCGACGGCCAGCACGTCGGCGCGGGCCGGCCGCCGGCGGAGCCGCCGCGACGGCTGCGCCACCACGGGTTCGGCAACGGGGGTCGGTGCGGGGTCTACCATCGGCGCAGCCACGACGCGCCATCGTACAGGCGGGATGCGTCGCATTTGCCGGCCCGGTGCGGCCACGGCCGGTTGCCGGGCGGGCGTGGCCGGGGGAGGACGACGTGACGCTGATCGACCTCGGTGAACTGCGCGACCGGCCCGAGCCCGAGCGGATCGCCGGGCCCCGCCGCCCCCGGCCGGCCGGTCGTCCACTCCGGAGCGTCCTGGTGCTGGCGGCGGTCCTGGTGACCGTGGCCGCCGCCGCGCCACCGCCCGGTCGGGTCGCCGCCGACGTGCCCGGCTCCGCCGCCGACGCCTTCCTCGCCGACGACCGGCTCTACCTGGCCCAACCGGCCGAGGGCGTCACCGACGGCACCCGGGACCTGGTCGCCTACCCGCTGCCCGACCGGGCGACGACCACCCCGCAGCGGCCCACCCCGCTGTGGCGGGTGCCGGTGCCGGGAGCCGGGCAGTTCTGGGGAATCCAGGAGAGCCACGGGGCGGTGCTGCTCTCCGTCGCCGGGCTCAACGGTTTCCAGGGCGGCGACACGTTGGTGTTCGAGCCCGACACCGGGCGACTGCGGTGGCGTCAGCCCGGCCTGGCCCGGCTGGACGCCGCCGGGCGGCTGCTGCTGGAGACCGCCGGAGTCGACGGCCCCGGCACCGTCCGGTCGGTGGACCTGGCCTCGGGGCGGGCGCTGTGGTCGCTGTCGGTCCCCGCGGAGGGGGCGCACTACCGGGGGCGCGACGGCCTGATCGAGCAGCTCGTGGTGGTCACGGCCGGTGGCGCGGTCGAGGTGTACGACGCCGGCACCGGCACCCTGCTGCGCCGCGGCGAGCTGCCCTCCGGCGGGCCGCCCGGCACGACGTACACGCAGCTGGTGGAGGACCTGCTGCTGGTGATCGATCGGCAGTCCGGTCGGCTGACCGGGTACGAGCTGGACGGGCTGCGGCGGCGCTGGGAGGTGGAGCTGCCGCTGGTGGCGTACGTCTACCTGTGCGGGGAGCTGCTCTGCGCCGCTGGCCGGAGCGGTGGAACCAGGGCGTTGGATGCGGCCACCGGCCAGGTCCGGTGGACCAGTGCGACCTGGACCGGTCTGTTGCCGGGGCGGGGCGGCCTGCTGCTCGGGTTGGCGACGACCGGGTCCGGTGGGGACCGGGTGGTGGTGGTCGACGTGACGACCGGCCGGGAGCTCGCCGACCTCGGTGCCTGGCAGCTGGTGTCGGCGCGCTCGGCCGACGACCGGATCGTCGGGACCCGGCCGATGCCCGGCGGCGGGGTGCTGGTCGCCGAACTGGACGTCACCACGGGCCGGGCCCGGGGGCACGACGTGCTCCGGGACGCGTCGGGGGACTGCCAGGTCGACCGGGAGATGCTGGTCTGCCGGCGGCAGGGTGGCGGCTTCGTGGTGCGGCGGCTGGCGGGATGACCGGCGAGGTGGTGATCGAGCTGGGTGAGCGGCCGCGCGGCCCCGAGCCCGAGCCCGGGTCGACCGCCCGCCGCCCCCGGCCGGCCCGCTGGTGGCGGGTGGCACTGCCGGTGCTGCTCGCGCTGGGCACCCTCGCCGGCGGCGGGCCCCCGCCGGCCGGCCCGCCGATGCTGACGGTGCCCGCGACCGGTCCCGCGGATTTCCTCCTGTTCGGTGACCAGCTACTGGTCCTGCAGGGGCTGATGCCGGCCGACAGCGGTGCCCGGGAACTCGTCGCGTACCGGCTGCCGAGTGGGGAACCGCTCTGGCGCCGGCAACTGCCGGACGACGACGTTCCGATGGGGCTGACCGTGCACGGCGACCTGCTCCTGGTCACCACCTCGTCGCCCGACGGTGACCACCCGGTCACCAGCGCGCTCGCACTGAACAGCGGCGAGCTGCGGTGGCACCGGCCGGGTCGGGCCCTGCCCGTGGTGGACGGCGGGGTGCTGCTGGAGACGCACCGGGCGGGACCGGGTCACGAGGTGCGGGCCGTTGACGTGGCCACCGGCGCACCGGGCTGGTCCGTGCCGGTGGCCGAGGGCTTCGCCGTCTACCGGTACACCGGCGGGGTCGTCGACCTGGTCGCCTCGGTCACGCCCGGAGGCCGGGTGCAGCTGCACGACCCCCGCACCGGCGCCCGGCTCGCCGGGGTCGACCTGCCGGAGATCGGGCACGTCGCGAACCGCTACCTGGAGCTGGTCGGGGACGTGCTGTTGGTGGGCGACGGGACGGGCGGGATCGCCGGCTACGACGCGGCTTCGCTGCGCCGGCGCTGGGTGCTGCCACCCGGCTCGGAGGTCGGCTGGGCCAGCCGGTGCGGAGCGGGGATCTGCCTGCACCGGCCGGAGGGCGGCGTGCGGATGGTCGACCCGGAGACCGGCCGGACCCGCTGGGCGGACCTGCGCTGGTCGAACGTGGCGGCGGTCGGCGACCGACTGCTCGCGGACGCCGGCCGACCGGACGACCGGGAGGACCGACCCCTGGCGGTGCTCGACCCGGCCACCGGCCAGGTGCTGGGTGAGCTGGGCCGCTGGCAGGTGATCTGGGAGTGGCCGACCGGCCGGCCGCGCTACGGGCTGCGCCGGCTCGCCGACGGGCGGGCGCTCCTCGCCGAACTGGACGTGGCCGAGGCGCGGACCGAGGTGCTGGCCGTGCTGCCCGGGTGGGCGCGGCGGTGCGCCTCGCAGGCCGGCGCGCTGGTGTGCCAGGAACCGGGAGGCACGCTGCGGGTGTGGCAACTGCCCCGCTGAATCACCAGTTCGCCTGCGCCGGGGCTGGCGGCAGCGGCACCCCGGGGGGCCGGACGACGTACGCCACGCCGCCGCTGCCGCCCTGCCAGGCGGCCTCGAACCGGTCCCGGTCCACGGTGCGGCGCACCCCCTCGTCGTCCGGGGCGTACGGGTCGTTGAGCACCGGGTCGCCGTCGGCGGTGAAGCCGACCAGCACCATCAGGTGTCCCCGGGTGTCGTAGTCCAGCCCGGGCACCTCGCCGACCCGGAAGGCGGCGGAGACGACCAGCGGGATGCCGGCGGCGACGAACGCCTCCGCCTCGGTGAGCGAGCGCAGCCGGGTGACGAAGGCGTCCATCCCGTACAGGCCGGCGTAGGCGGTGTTGAACGGCCAGTTCCCGGCGCCGGCGTAGGCGTGGTCGTAGCAGTGCCGGGCGGCGTGCACCACCACCGGCCGGGGGCCGGGCGGGCGCACCCAGGCGTACCGCTCGGGCGCCGGGGCGGCGCCCCAGAAGGCGAGCACCATCGAGGTGCAGGTGGGGCTGCACCAGGAGTCGCCGCCGCCACCCCACTGCGGGTGCTCGCCGGCGTGCAGCCGCTGCGAGTACCGGGGCACGTCCAGCACGGTGCCCCAGCCGGGCCGTGGGCCGGGCGCGCCGGCCGCCGGCCGGGCCACCGCGACCGGGCGGGCGCCGTCCGGCTGCCCCGGCGCGTCCGGACCGCCGGCCGGGGGCCGGGCCGCCGCGACGACCGGCCGGCCGGCCCGAGGCGACCGCGCCGACGGAGCGCAGCACCGGGCCCGGCTCGGTGCCGGCCGGCCGGAGCAGGGTCACCCGGGCCTGCCAGCCGGTGACCGTCGCCCCGGTCACCACGAGCGTGTCCGTGTCGACCCGGGCGTCTGTGTCGCCCTGACCGGGCACCGAGGTACGCCGCAGCGTCGCGTCGTCGGCCGCCCAGTCGGCGAGCAGGTACCAGCCGGTGGCCGGTCCGTCGTCGTGCCAGCCGCGCAGCTCGATCCGGAGCCAGCAGCCGGGCGGGGTGTCCGCGGTCCAGGACGGCACCACCTCGTGCACGGCGAAGCCCACCCGCACGGGCGGGGAGGTCCAGCTTCCGTGCTCGTGCACCGCGACCGTGCCGTCGGCGAGCGGGTGCTCCCGCCGGCCGGCCGGTTCGGCCAGCACCAGGCCCCGGGTGTCCGCGCGCACCCCGGCCGCCGTCCCGCCGGCCAGGTCGCCGGGCAGCCGGAAGCCCCGGTAGGCGATGTCCCGCCCCGCGTCGGTCATGACAGGTCCGTCCGTTCCGTAGGTTCCCGCCGGAAGCATCGCGTACGACGAAGGTTTCCTGCAATGGCGGTCGACCGGGACGGCGCGGGACGCTGGTTTGGCGGTCGGCACTAGGTTGTCGGGTGGTCAGGGCGAGGAGGGCCGGGATGCGGGTGCTGGTGGTCGAGGACGAGCGGAACCTCGCGGACGCGATCGCGCGCGGGCTGCGCAAGCGCGGCATGGCGGTGGACGTCGCCTACGACGGCGACAGCGGCCACGAACTGGCCTTCGTCACCCGCTACGACGTGGTGGTGCTCGACCGTGACCTGCCGGGCATCCACGGCGACCGGATCTGCGCCGACCTGGCCGCCTCGGGCGCGCTGACCCGGGTGCTGATGCTGACCGCCAGCGGCACGGTGGCCGACCGGGTCGAGGGGTTGCAGCTCGGCGCCGACGACTACCTGCCCAAGCCGTTCGCCTTCGACGAGCTGGTGGCCCGGGTGCAGGCGCTCGGCCGGCGAGCCACCCCGGCCGCGCCGCCGGTGCTGTCCCTGGCCGACCTGGTGCTCGACCCGGCCCGCCGGGTGGCCACCCGGGGCGGCGTGCCGGTCGACCTCACCAACAAGGAGTTCGGCGTGCTCTGCGAACTGCTCAAGGCGCGCGGCGCGGTGGTCTCCAGCGAGGAGCTGCTGGAGCGGGTCTGGGACGCCAACACCGACCCGTTCACCACCATCGTCCGGGTCACCGTGATGACCCTGCGCAAGAAGCTGGGCGACCCGCCGCTGATCGAGACGGTGGTCGGCGCCGGCTATCGCACGGCCGAGGTGGAGGCATGAGCGAGCGCAGCGAGCGAATCATCAAACTCGGCGCGACGGTGCCTCATGACGGCACGGAGCGCAGCGGAGTGCCGGCATGAGCCGGCGCCCGCGCCTGCGGCCCACCCTGCGGCTGCGGCTCACCCTGCTCAACGGCGTGCTGCTGGTCGGGGCGGGCGCGATCCTGGTGCTGCTGGCCTGGCTGCTGGTCCGCGACGCGCTGCGGCCGACCGACGAGCTGCTGCCCGGCACCACCGTGGTGCTGGCCGACGGGCGGGCGCTGGACGCGGCGCAGTGGCAGCGGCAGCTGGTCGACTCCGCCTCCGCGGAGCTGCTGGCCAAGGGGCTGGTCGCGCTGCTGGCGATCAGCGTGGTCGGGGTGGCCGGGGCGTACGCGGTCGCCGGGCGGGCACTGCGGCCGCTGCACCAGGTCACCGCCACCGCCCAGCGGCTCGGTGAGGCCACGCTGGACCAGCGGATCGGCTACTCGGGCGCGGACGACGAGGTGGCCGAGCTGGCCAAGACGTTCGACGACATGCTGGACCGGATCGCGGCCGCGTTCGAAGCGCAGCGGCGGTTCGTCGCGAACGCCTCGCACGAGCTGCGGACCCCCCTCGCGGTGATGCGGACCGAGATCGACGTGACGCTCAGCGACGACGAGGCGGACATCGCCGAATACCGCCGGATGGCCACCGTGGTCCGGGACGCCTCCGAGCGGGCCAACGGGCTGGTCGACGCGCTGCTGGTGCTGGCCCGCAGCGAGGCGCAGGCCGGCCGGCGGCTCGGCCGGCGCACCGAGTGCGACCTCGCCGCCGGCACCGCCAACGCCCTGTCGGCGGTACGCCGGGAGGTGGAGCGGATCGGGCTGCGGGTGCAGACCTCGCTGGAGTCGGCGCCGGTGGTCGGCGATCCCGGGCTGCTGGACCGGCTGGCCGGCAACCTGGTCGAGAACGCGGTCCGCTACAACCACCTGCACGGCCGGCTCTGGGTGCGGACCGGCACCGACGGATGCCGGTCCTGGCTGGTGGTGGGGAACACCGGGTTCGAGGTGGATCCGGCCGACGTGCCCGGGCTGTTCGAGCCGTTCCGCCGCGGCGGCCGGGAACGCACGGGCGCGCGCGGATCCGGCCTGGGGCTCTCCATCGTCCGCGCGGTCTGCGACGCGCACGGCGGGACCGTGCAGGCCGTTGCCCAGCCGGGCGGCGGCCTGGAGGTGACCGTGACGCTGCCGGCGGCGGACGCGGCCCCGGCGGTCACCGCCGAGGAACACGCCGGGCCGGCGGGGGACCGCTGAGGGGTTGCGGCCGGCGCGGGCGGCTGGAAAGATCACGTCGTCAGGCTGGGATCGGAGGGGGGTGCGTCGAATGTCCATCGTCATGACGTCCGCGCCCCGTCTCGCCGGCTGACGCTCACGCACCCGGGGCGCCTCGATCACGGAGGCTTCACCCGTGTTTCCACGGATCTACAACATCAGTTTCGACTGCCACGACACCTACGCCCTCGCCGGCTTCTGGTCGGCCGTGCTCGGCTACGCCCGGCACGCCGACGACGCCCCCGGTGACCCGGAGGCGGTGCTGCTGCCACCGGACGGCGCAGGCCCGCACGTGTTCTTCCAGCAGGTCCCCGAGACGAAGGCGGCCAAGAACCGGGTGCACGTCTGCCTGGAGCCGGCCGGCCGGACCCGGGACCAGGAGGTCGACCGGGTGCTCGGGCTCGGCGCGGTCCTGCTGGACGACCGGCGGCGCGCCGACGGCTCGGGCTGGGTGGTGCTCGCCGACCCGGAGGGCAACGAGTTCTGCGTCCTGCGCGGTGCGGCGGAGCGGGCAGGAACGTCCGACCTGGAGGAACAGCAGTGAGCGCACGCATCCACAACATCGGCATCGACTGCCGCGACACCTACGCCCTGGCCGGCTTCTGGGCGCAGGTCTTCGAGTGCCCCCGCCAGCCCGACGACTTCCCCGGTGACCCCGAGGCGATGCTGCTGCCGCCGGGTGGGCCGGAGATCCTCTTCCTGGCCGTCCCCGAGGACAAGGCGGTGAAGAACCGCCTGCACCTCGATCTGGAGCCGACGGACCGGACCCGGGACGAGGAGGTCGAGCGGCTGCTCGGCATCGGCGCCGTCCAGGTCGCCGACCAGCGCCGGGCCGACGGCTCCGGCTGGGTGGTGCTCGCCGACCCGGAGGGCAACGAGTTCTGCGTGCTGCGCAGCGCCGCCGAGCGGGCCGCCGCGCCGGCGGCGCAGACCGCCGCCACCCCGGCGGGCGAGGCCCCGTCGGCCTGACCCCCGCGTGAAACGGGCCGGGCCCCCGCCACCGAGGTGGCGGGGGCCCGGCCCGTCGCGGTCAGGAGCGCTGCTCGATCTGGCCCCGGATGGTGGTGAACTCGGCCTTCGCCTTGTCGGCGGACGAGAAGTAGATCACCACCAGGCCGACGCTGCCCTTGTCGGCCCAGACGCAGACGCCGAGCTTCACGTCGTCGGCCTTGCCGTCACCGCAGCGGGCGTCGCCGCCGAGCGGACCCGGGTCGACGTCGGCCATGTTGGTCACGGCCAGCTCGGTGGAGAGGCCGGTGACCGCGTCCTGCAGCTCCTTCTTGGGGTCGGCCATCAGCCCGGACGCCGCGGCGATCATGACCAGGTCCTGCTTGGCCGGGTCGCCGTAGAAGGCGCCGACGGCGCTGGTCTCGTTCTGCACCGTCGACTTCATCTCGGTGACCATCGCGTCGGCCACCGACTTGAGTTCCGGGTCGGTGATCTGCGGGCGGCCGGCCAGGGTGGCCGGGGCGACCACCCGGGTCTTGGCGGCGTCGACGGTGTCGCCCACCTCGTCCTTGACGGCGAACCAGGTGATCGCCGCACCGCCGAGGCAGAGCACCAGCACCACGGCCAGCACGATCAGCACGATCTTGCCGGCGCTGGACTTCTTCTTCGCCGGCGGACCGGCGGGGACGTGCGGGTCGCCGTACGGCTGACCGGGCTGGTGCGGCGGGTACCCGCCGCTCTGCTGCTGCGGCGGGTATCCGCCGCTCTGCTGCTGCGGCGAGTAACCGCCGGGCTGCTGTGGGGGCGGGTAACCGCCGGGCTGCTGCGGCGCGGGGTAGCCCCCGGGCCGCTGCGGCGGCGGGTACGAGCCGTGGTCCGGGTAGGGATTGGCCGGCGGCTGGGACATCAGTCAGCTCCAGGTGAAAGTCGATGACCTGGCGATCCTAGTCATGCCGATCAAGAAACCGCTGCCCGGCCGGGACGGGGGCCAGATGGCGATCGCGGTGGCCGGGAGCGGGTCCGGAGTGGACCCGCCCGGCCACCGCGATCGCGGGGGAGTGGGGTGGATCAGGCGGGCAGGCTGGCAGCCCCGCGCGGCAGGAACCGCCGACCGGTGACCCGCTCGCTGGTGCCGGTGCGGTCCAGGTACGGCGTCACGCCGCCCAGGTGGAACGGCCAGCCGGCACCGAGGATCATGCACAGGTCGATGTCCTGCGCCTCGGCCACCACGCCCTCGTCGAGCATCAGCCGGATCTCCTGCGCCAGCGCGTCCAGCGCGTTCTGCCGTACCTGCTCGGCGGTGAGCGGCTGGTCGCCGACCACCAGCAGCTTCGCGACCTCGGCGTTGACCTCGTCGTCGACCACGATCGGCTGGCCGGAGTCGGCGATCCGCTTGAGGTTCTCGCTGACCCCGAACCGGTCCGGGAACGCGGCGTGCAGCGTCCCGCCCACGTGGTACGCGACCGCCGGGCCGACCAGCTGGAGCAGGGCGAGCGGGCGCATCGGCAGGCCCAGCGGGTCCAGCGCGCTGTTCGCCACGTCCAGTGGGGTGCCCTGGTCGACGGCCGCGAAGACCGTGCCGAGGAAGCGGGTGAGCAGCCGGTTGACCACGAACGCCGGGGCGTCCTTGACCAGCACCGAGGACTTCCTCAGCTGCTTGCCCACCGCGAACGCGGTGGCCAGGGTGGCGTCGTCGGTCCGCTCGCCCCGGACGATCTCCAGCAGCGGCATCATCGCGACCGGGTTGAAGAAGTGGAAGCCGACCACCCGCTCCGGGTGCGCCAGCTCGGCGGCCATCGCGGTGACCGACAGCGACGAGGTGTTCGTCGCCAGCACCGCCTCCGGCTTGACGATCTTCTCCAGCTCGGCCCAGACCTGCTTCTTGACGTCGAGGTCCTCGAAGACGGCCTCGATGACGAAGTCGGCGTCGGCGAAGACGGACTTGTCGGCCGCGCCGCTGACCAGGCCGTACAGCTTGGCGGCGGTGCCCTTGTCCATCCGGCCCTTGCTGACGGCCTTCTCGATCTGGGTGTGCACGTACCCGACGCCCTTGTCCACCCGGGCCTGGTCCAGGTCGGTCATCACGACCGGCACCTGGAGTCGGCGGGCGAAGAGCAGGGCGAGCTGGCTGGCCATCAGGCCGGCGCCGACGATGCCCACCTTGGTGACCGGGCGGGCCAGCCCCTTGTCCGGCGCGCCGGCCGGCCGCTTGGCCCGCCGCTGCACCAGGTCGAACGCGTACAGCCCGCTGCGCAACTCCTCGCTGAAGATGAGGTCCGCGAGGGCCTCGTCCTCGGCGGCGGTGCCGGCGGCGAAGTCCGCGTCCTTGGCGGTGTCCAGCAGGTCCAGCGCCTTGTACGCGGCCGGGACCGCGCCGTGCAGCCGCTGGTCCAGGGTCTGCCGGGCGAAGTAGAGAACCCCGGCCCACATGTCCCGGTCGACCTCGGGCCGGGTCACGGTGATCTCACCGCGCACCACGCCGGCGGCCCATTCCAGCGACCGCTCCAGGAAGTCCGCCGGCTCCAGCAGCACGTCGGCGATGCCCAGCTCGGCGGCCTGCTTCGGCTTGAGCATCTTGTTCTGCATCAGCGGGTTCTGGATGATCACCTGGGTGGCGGCCGGGATGCCGATCAGGTTCGGCAGCAGCTGGGTGCCGCCCCAGCCGGGCACCAGGCCGAGCGAGACCTCGGGCAGGGCCAGCGCCGCGGCGCCGCCGGAGAGGGTCCGGTAGTGGCAGTGCAGGGCCAGTTCCAGGCCGCCGCCCATCGCCGCGCCGTTGACGAACGCGAAGGTCGGGATCGCGCTGTCCTTGAGCCGCGCGAAGACCCGGTGGCCGAGCCGGCCGATCTCCAGCGCCTGCGCGCGGTCGGCGAGCTGCGGCAGGCCGGTGATGTCCGCGCCGACGCAGAAGACGTACGGCTTGCCGGTGACCGCGATGAACGCCGGGTTCGCCGCCAGGGCGGCCGTGATCGCCTCGTCCAGGCTGGTCAGGCCGCCCGGGCCGAAGGTGTTCGGCTTGGTGTGGTCGAAGCCGTTGTCCAGCGTGATCAGGGCGGCCGGGCGGTCCAGCCCGGGCACGTTCACCTGGCGCAGCAGCGCCTTGGTGACCACCTCGTTCGGTGCGGCGAGCGCGCTCACTTGTTCCCCTCCCCCTGAGCCGGCTTGCCGGACTCCGTCCAGTGGGGGTTCTCCCAGATGACCGTGCCGCCCATGCCGATGCCGATGCACATGGCAGTGAGGCCGTAGCGGACCTCGGGGTGCTCGGCGAACTGCCGGGCCAGCTGGGTCATCAGCCGCACGCCCGAGGAGGCCAGCGGGTGGCCGATGGCGATCGCGCCGCCCCACGGGTTGACCCGCGGGTCGTCGTCGGCGATGCCGAAGTGGTCGAGGAAGGCGAGCACCTGCACGGCGAACGCCTCGTTCAGCTCGAACAGGCCGATGTCGTCGATGGACAGGCCGGCGATGCGCAGCGCCTTCTCGGTCGACGGGATCGGGCCGACGCCCATCACCTCGGGCTCGACCCCGACGAAGCCGTACGACACCAGTCGCATGGCGACCGGCAGGCCCAGCTCGCGGGCGGTCTCCTCGGCGGCCAGCAGGCTGGCGGTGGCGCCGTCGTTCAGGCCGGCCGCGTTGCCCGCGGTCACCTTGCCGTGCGGGCGGAACGGGGTCTTCAGGGTGGCGAGCTTCTCCAGCGAGGTGTCCCGCGGCGCCTCGTCCACGGTGGCCAGGCCCCAGCCGCCGTCGGCGTCCCGGATCGCCACCGGCACCAGGTCGTCCTGGAGCTTGCCGTTGGCGTACGCCTTCGCGGTCTTCTGCTGCGAGGCGAGCGCGAACGCGTCGGTGCGCTCCTTGGTGATGTGCGGGACCCGGTCGTGCAGGTTCTCCGCGGTCGCGCCCATGACCAGCGCGGACGGGTCGACCAGCTTCTCGGCGATGATCCGCGGGTTCGGGTCGACGCCCTCGCCCATCGGGTGGCGGCCCATGTGCTCCACGCCGCCGGCGATGGCGATGTCGTAGGCGCCCATGGCGATACCGCCGGCGACGGTGGTCACCGCGGTCATCGCGCCGGCGCACATCCGGTCGATCGCGAAGCCGGGGACGGTCTTGGGCAGGCCGGCCAGCAGGGCCGCGGTCCGGCCGATGGTGAGGCCCTGGTCGCCGATCTGGGTGGTGGCGGCGATCGCGACCTCCTCGACCCGCTCCGGCGGCAGCTGCGGGTTGCGGCGCAGCAGCTCGCGGATGCAGCGGATCACCAGGTCGTCGGCGCGGGTGTTGGCGTACATGCCACCCGCCTTGCCGAACGGGGTGCGGACGCCGTCGACGAAGACGACATCCCGAACTTCACGGGGCACTTGAGCCTCCTTTTCGACCATGCTTCGGCCTCCGCGCCGACAGGCGGCAGCACGGACCGAATGAAGGTCGCCGGCACGGGCGTGGTTCCTCGGATGCTACTCGTCAGTAACCAAACCCGACACCACCCCCCGTGTGGCCCACCCCACACCCGCGGCTCGCCCCGCCGTCCCGACCCCTCCGGCGCGTTGATCACGAAGTTGTCGCCGCGACCCGCCGGGCGGGCTGACGACAACTTCATGATCAACAGCCCGGGCCGGGACCCGGCCGGAGGTCAGGGGGTGGGGGTTGGGTCCCGGAGGGCTTCGGCAAGGGCGGGGAGCAGGAGGCGGAGCTGCCACTCGCGGGCGTTGAAGCCGCGCAGCGTGTCCGCCACCGTGTGCTCGGTGACCTCCTCCGGCGGCACCCAGGCCAGCCGGCGGACCGAGTCGGGGGCGATCAGGTTCTCCGGCGGCAGGTTGTGCTCGCCGGCGATCCGGGTCACCACCTCCCGGCAGCGGACCAGCCGGCCCGCGGCCACCGGGTCCCGTTCCGCCCAGCGGTGCGGCGGCGGTGGCCCCTCGGCCGCCGGCGCCACCGGCAGCGCGTCGTCCGGCAGTTGGCGGGCGTCGTCCAGCGCCGCCAGCCAGGTGCGGGCCAGCCGGCGTACCGAGCGGCCGCCGAAGCCGGGCAGGGTGAGCAGGGTCTGCTCGTCCTTCGGGTCCAGTTCGGCGGCGGCGATGATCGCCGAGTCCGGCAGCACCCGGCCCGGGGCGGCGTCCCGCCGGGCCGCGATCTGGTCCCGGGCGTACCACATCGAGCGGACCCGGGCCTGCGCCCGCGCCCCGCGTACCCGGTGGATGCCGGAGGTGCGCCGCCAGGGCTCGGCCCGCACCCGCGGCGGCCGGGCGCCCGTCCGGACCAGCGCGGCGAACTCCTCCGCCGCCCACTCGCTCTTGCCCTGGCGGGTCAGCTCCTCGTCGAGCGCGTCGCGCAGGTCGGTCAGCAGTTCCACGTCGAGCGCGGCGTAGGTCAGCCAGGACTCCGGCAGCGGCCGGGTCGACCAGTCGGCTGCCGAATGATGCTTCTCCAGGCTGAATCCGAGTAGCTGCTCGGTCAGCGCGGCCAGGCCGACCCGCTCGAATCCGGCCAGCCGGGCGGCCAGTTCCGTGTCGAAGAGCCGGCGCGGACGCAACCCGAGCTCGGCCAGGCAGGGCAGGTCCTGGCTGGCCGCGTGCAGCACCCACTCGGCCTCGCCGATGGCCTCGTCGAGGGCGGTCAGGTCGGGCAGCGGCAACGGGTCGATCAGCGTCGTGCCGGCGCCGGTGCGGCGCAGCTGGACCAGGTAGGCGCGTTGGCTGTAGCGGTAGCCCGAGGCGCGCTCGGCGTCCAGGGCGACCGGGCCGGTGCCCGCCGCGAGACGGGCCACGACCTCGTCAAGTTCGCTCGGCGTGGCCACCGGCTCGGGCGTGCCCTCGCGCGGGGCGGTCAGCGGTACGGGCCCGCCGGCGGTCGCGTCGTCTCCCGCGTCCGCCGGCTCCGGCCGGGCCGACGGCGGGTCGTGCGGTGCGTTTCCCGTACGGCTTTCGGCGGCCCGACGGCGCAGGGGTGGTTCGTCGGTCACCTGACAACCCTAGTGCGCCGCCGGATTGCGCGGGTGCAGCCGGGGTCCGGCGCGTGTCGGTCGGGTGACCCGGAGGTGTCCCGACGGGCCGGACATCGGGGAAGACAAACCCCGATCGCGCAGGTACGGTCCATCCGGCCGGCCCGCGGGTGCACGTTCCCGGCGGGGCGGCGGCCACCGGGGGCGTCTATGGGGAGGGCGTGGCGAACATGACTGCGGGCTACGGGTCGGGGGGCACCGACGCGGCTCCGGCGGGCGACGGCTCGGGCGGCGCACCGCCGGACGGGGTCTACGGCCGGCCGGGCCCACTGCCGCCCCGGGTCGAACCGCCCCGACCGCCCGCCGCGGCGTACCCGTCGGGCCAGCCGGCCGCGTGGTCCCCGCCGCAGCAGGCACAGTGGGGCCAGACCCCCGCCGCGCCGCCGGCCGCCGGCCCGACCTACCCGCCCGCCGCCGCGCCCGGCTATCCGCCGGCCGCCGGCCCCGGCACGTCGCCGGCCGCGGGCCCCGGGACCTCGCCGGTCGCCGCGCCCGGTCAGCCGCCGGCGCCGACCTATCCACCCGCCGGCCCGGGCCACCCGCCCGCCGCCGGACCGGCCTACCCGCCGGCGGCCGGGCCGAGCTACCCGCCGGCGGCCGGGCCGAGCTACCCGCCGGCCGCCGGGCCGAGCTACCCGCCGGCCGGATCGTCGGGCGTCCCGACCGTCGGCGGCGATTCCTGGTCGGGAGCCGGGCCGGCGCCGGCCGCGCCCCGCCGCGGTCGCTGGCGCACCGTCGCGGGTGCGGTGCTGGTGGCCGTGCTGGCCGTGGCGACCATCGTGCAGGCGATCCAGATCCAATTGCTCTCCGACCGGCTCGACGACACCGGCCGCCGGCTGGACGCCGCCCAGGCCGCCGATGGTGCCCGGCTCGACGGGCTGGAGCAGCGGGCGGGGGCGCTGGAGAAGCAGGCCGGGGCCGCGTTCAACCCGGAGGCCGTGGCCAGCGCCGTGCTGCCCAGCGTCTTCCGGGTCCGGGCCGGTCAGTTCACCGGCACCGCGTTCGCCGTGGGCAAGCCGGCCGCCGGGGGCGGTACGAACCTGTTCACCAACTTCCACGTGGTCGAGGCGGTCTGGGACAGCGGCGGCCGGGAGGTCTTCCTGGAGCGCACCGACCAGAGGTTCCCCGCCACCATCGTCAAGGTCGACGAGGCCAACGACATCGCCCACCTGCGCGCCACCGGCAAGTTCACCGGGCTGGTGGCCGCGTCCGCCCCGGTGAAGTCCGGCCAGCAGATCGTCGTGGTGGGCGCGCCGCTCGGCCTGGAGGACAGCGTCACCACCGGCGTGGTCAGCGCCCTCCGCAAGGCCGAGGGCGGTGAACCGCCGGCGATCCAGTTCGACGCGCCGATCAATCCCGGCAACTCCGGCGGTCCGGTGATCAACGGCAGCAAGCAGGTGGTCGGCATCGCCACCGCCAAGGCCCGCGACGCCGAGGGGATCGGCCTCGCCGTGCCGATCAAGATCGCCTGCGACGGCTTCAAGATCTGCTGACCCCCGGTCAGCCGCTGACCTGTACCGACCCGGTCCGGCGGGCCGACCCTGCCCCGGACCACGCCCTTGGAGGAAGAGAAGAGATGTCCCAGCCACCGACCGGGCCGGGCGGCTACCCGCCGCCGTACCCGCCGCAGCCGCCGGCCGCGCCCGGTCAGCCGCCCGCGGGCGGCACCGTGTACGGCGCCGCTCAGCCTGCGCCGCAGCAGTACGGGGGCGGACAGCCGGCCGGTCCCGGTGTCCCGCAGTCCGCACCGCCCGCCGAGTCCGCCACCACGCCCTTCCCGACCGGCTACGCCCCGGCGGGCGCTGCCGCGCCCTACGGCGGCCCGGTCTCCGCGCCGCCGACCGCCGGCCCGGCGTACGGCCAGCCGATGTCCGCGCCGCCCATGTCGGCGCCGCCGATGTCGGGGCCGCCGATGTCGGGGCCGCCGATGTCCGGTCCGCCCGGTTCGGTGCCGCCGTACGGCGTCGCGCCGGCCGCCGGCAAGGGGCGGAGCGTGCTGATCCTGGCCGTGGTGGCCGGCCTGCTCTTCGTCCTCGGCGGGGTGATGACCGGCCTCTTCGTCACCACCAGCGGCGAACTGGACCGCACCGAGAAGCAGATGGCCAGCCAGGTCAGCGAGCGGGACGGCACCATCGCGGCGAACGCCAAGGAGATCGAGAAGCTCAAGGCCGACCTGCAGGGCGTGCAGGACAAGCTGGCCGACACCGAGCAGGACCTCACCGGCACCCGCAACGACCGCGACGAGCAGGCCCGGCAGAAGAAGGTCATCGCCACCTGCCTGGACAAGCTCACCACCGCGCTGAACGCGGCCGCCGCCGGCAACCGCAGCGCGTTCGACAAGGCCAGCAAGGGCCTGGACAAGGTCTGCAACGAGGCCGAGGACTACCTCTGACCCACCCCGACAGGTCGGTCATCGGGTCGGGCCGCCGCACGTCCGCCGTGGCGTGCGGCGGCCCGCCCGGCACGACGCCATGACCGACGGGGTCAGGCGGCGCCGGCGGGGCGCCGGTCGGGGAGCGCGGTGACGCCGGGCGGGGGGAGGCCGGCGGTCGAGGCGAGCAGCGCGCACCAGGCGAGCAGGTGCGGGGCCAGGTCGTCGTCCACCGGCGTCCAGGAGGCGCGGATCTCGATGTCGCCGGCCGCGGGTGGGCCGGCCAGCTCGCCGAACCGGGTCGACATGGTCTGGGTGACCGTGCCGCCGATCGCCCGGTGCCGGGCGTCCTGGGCGTCCAGGGCGTCGGTCAGCCAGGTCCAGCCCACTCCGGGCAGCAGCGGGTCGGCGGCCAGGTCGACCTCCAGCTCGGCGGTCACGTAGGTGACCAGCCGCAGGGTCCCCTGCCACGCCTCGTGCCCGGCCGGGTCGTGCAGCAGGATCAGCCGCCCGGTGGCCACCTCGTCGCCGTCGCGCAGCACGGCCGCGGAGAGCGCGAAGGCGTACGGGGCGAGCCGCTGCGGCGCGCCCACCTCCTCGAGCACGATCTCCGGCCGGGGTGCGGCCGACCGCAACCCGGCGACCGCGCGGGCGAAGGTCTCCGGGAGCGCGATCGGGGGGGCCATGCCGGCAGCCTATGCCCGCGCCCGGCCGCCCAGCGGAACGGCACGCCGAGGGGCGTCCGGGGGCGGCCGGCGCGCGGCTGATCCGGGTCACAAAAGGCGGCGCTGCCCGCTGTGCCCACCGCGCCCCGTGGCACGATGGCCGCGATGACCACCGACACCACGGGCACCGCCGCCCGAGACGAGGCACCCCGCCCCGGGGGACCGGCCGACTCGCCCTTCGTCCGGGCCTGCCGGCGCCGGCCCGGCCCGCACACCCCGGTCTGGTTCATGCGACAGGCCGGCCGGTCGCTGCCGGAGTACCGCGAGATCCGGGCCAACGTGGGCATGCTGGAATCCTGCCGCCGCCCCGAACTGGTGACCGAGATCACCCTCCAGCCGGTGCGCCGGCACGGGGTGGACGCGGCCATCCTGTTCAGCGACATCGTGGTGCCGGTCGCCGCGGCCGGGGTCGACCTGGACATCGTGGCGGGCACCGGGCCGGTGGTGGCCGAGCCGGTGCGCGGCGCCGACGACGTCGAGCGGATCCGCCCGATCACCCGGGCCGACGTGTCCTACGTGGACGAGGCGGTCCGGCTGCTCGTCGCCGAACTCGGCGACACCCCGCTGATCGGCTTCGCCGGGGCGCCGTTCACCCTGGCCAGCTACCTGGTCGAGGGCGGCCCGTCGCGTACCCACGCGAAGACCAAGGCGCTGATGTACGGCGACCCGGAGCTGTGGCACGCGCTCTGCGCCCGGCTGGCCGAGGTGACGCTCGCCTTCCTGCGGGTCCAGGTCGACGCCGGGGTCTCCGCGGTGCAGCTCTTCGACTCGTGGGCGGGGGCGCTGTCCGAGGCCGACTACCGCCGCTACGTGCTGCCGCACTCGACGGCCGTGCTCTCCGGGCTGGCCGACGCGGGCGTGCCGCGGATCCACTTCGGGGTGGGCACTGCCGAACTGCTCACCGCCATGGGTGAGGCCGGCGCCGACGTCGTCGGCGTCGACTGGCGTACGCCGCTGGACGTGGCGACCGAGCGGATCGGACCCGACCGGGCCGTGCAGGGCAACCTCGACCCGGCGGTGCTGCTCTCCCCGTGGCCGGTGGTCGAGGCGGAGGTGCGGCGGGTGCTGGAGCAGGGCCGGGCCGCCCCCGGGCACGTGTTCAACCTCGGCCACGGCGTGCTGCCGGAGACCGACCCCGAGGTGCTGACCCGGGTGGTCGCGCTGGTGCACGAGCTGTCCGCGCGCCCGGCCGACCGGAGCTGACCGCCGTGGCGCGGCCGTGGCGGGTGGCGGTGGTGGGCGGCGGGATCGCCGGGCTGGCCGCCGCCCTCCAGGTGCACGATCGCGCCCCGGAAGGCACCCGGATCACCGTGTACGAGCAGTCCGGCGCGCTCGGCGGGAAGCTGCGTACCGGGGAGCTGGCCGGTCAGCCGGTGGAGTTCGGCGCCGAGTCCTTCCTCATGCGCGACCCGGCCGGCGGCCAGTCGGCCGCGGTCGCCCTGGTCCGCCGGCTCGGGCTGGCCGACCGGATCGTCCACCCGACCGTCGGGCAGGCCGCGCTCGCCGTGGCCGGGGAACTGCGTCCGGTCCCCGGCGGCACGCTGGTGGGCGTACCGGGGGATCTGGACCGGGTGGCGACGGTGGCCCGGCCGGACGCGGCGGCCGACCGCGACGAGGGCCACCCGCTGCTCGGCCCCGACGAGGACGTCAGCGTCGGTGCCCTGGTCCGGTCCCGGTTCGGCGACGAGGTGGTCGACCGGCTGGTCGACCCGATGCTCGGCGGGGTGTACGCCGGTCGCGCCGACGACCTGTCGCTGGTCACCACGATGCCCGCGTTGGCCCGGACGGCCCGGGTGGAGCACACCCTGGTCGGCGCCGTGCGGGCTGCGCAGGCCGCCGCGCCGCGCGCCCCGGGTGCCCCGGTCTTCGGCACCCTGGCCGGCGGGCTCGGCACCCTGGTCGAGGCGGCGGCGCGGGCCAGCGGCGCGACGGTCCGCCGGAACGCGGCCGTCCGCGAACTGCACCCGACACCGGCCGGCTGGCGGCTGACCGTCGGCCCGACGCGGGACCCGGAGCACGTCGAGGTCGACGCGGTGGTGCTCGCCGTGCCGGCGCGCCCGGCCGCCCGGCTGCTCGCCGGGCCCGCGCTGGAGCTGGCCGGCACCGTCGGCCGGCTGGACTACGCCAGCGTCGCGCTGGTCACCCTGGCGTTGCCCGCGCCGGAGCTGCCGGAGCTGTCCGGCTTCCTGGTGCCGAGCACCGAGGGCTTGCTGATCAAGGCGTCGACGTTCTTCACCACCAAGTGGGGGCACCTGCGCCGGCCGGACGGGCTGGCGCTGGTCCGCGCCTCGGTCGGCCGGTACGGCGAGGAGGCGCAGCTGCAGCGCCCGGACGAGGACCTGGTGGCGACCGTGCACCGGGAGCTGTCGGCGGTGCTCGGCGTCCCGCTGCCCACCCCGGTGGCCGGGCACGTGCAGCGGTGGGGCGGTGCGCTGCCGCAGTACACCCCCGGCCACGCCGCCCGGGTCGCCGCCGCCCGGGCCGCGCTGCGGGCGGACCACCCCACCCTGGCCCTGGCCGGCGCCGCGTACGACGGGGTCGGCATCCCGGCCTGCGTCCACTCCGGCGCGACGGCGGCCGACGAGATCATCACAGCACTGGAAGGATCGGCGAGATGACCGAGCAGACCAACGCGGCCCGGCTGCGCGAGCTGAACGCGACCGTCCGCTACACCATGTGGTCGGTGTTCCGGGCCAGCAGCCCGCTGCCGTCGCTGCGGGACAACGTCACCGGCGAGGTCGAGGCGCTCTTCGAGGAGCTGGCCGGCAAGGACGTGGTGATCCGGGGCACGTACGACGTCGCCGGGCTGCGCGCCGACGCGGACCTGTTGATCTGGTGGCACGCGGAGTCCAGCGACGCGCTCCAGGACGCCTACCTGCGATTCCGCCGTACCGCCCTGGGCCGGGCGCTGACCCCGGTCTGGTCGCAGATGGCGCTGCACCGGCCGGCCGAGTTCAACAAGAGCCACATCCCGGCGTTCCTGGGCGGCGAGGAGGCCCGCCGCTACGTGTGCGTCTACCCGTTCGTGCGCTCGTACGAGTGGTACCTGCTGCCCGACGCGGAGCGGCGTGAGCTGCTCGCCGAGCACGGCCGGTTGGCCCGCGGCTACCCGGACGTGCGGGCCAACACGGTCGCCTCGTTCGCCCTCGGTGACTACGAGTGGATGCTCGCCTTCGAGGCCGACGAGCTGCACCGGATCGTTGACCTGATGCGTGACCTGCGCGCCTCGGGCGCCCGCCGGCACGTCCGGGAGGAGATCCCGTTCTTCACCGGTCGCCGCCGATCCATCGCCGACATCGTCAACTGCCTGGTCTGACGCCCGGGGCCGGCACCGCCTGCGCGGTTGCCGGCCGCCGCGGTCGCGCGGCACCCCGGGGCGCGGATCCGGCGTTGACCTTGGCAGGATTCGGCGATGGCGTTCTCCGGCTGCACCCACCTGCTGCTCGACTTCTTCGGCACCGTCGTCGACTACTCGCCGAGCCGCACCGACCAGGGGTTCGACCGCAGCCACGCGCTGCTGGCCGACTGGGGTTCCCCGCTGGGCTACCGCGAGTTCCTGGCCGCGTGGTCGGCCGTCTCCGCCGAGTTCGACCGGCGTAGCGACGTCGACGACCGGGAGTTCTCGATGACCGAACTCGGCACCGAGTTCCTGCGCCGGGTCCTCGGCGGCGTGCCTGACCCGGCCGACGTCGAGACGTTCGTGGGCACCTACCTGGCCGAGTGGAACAGCGGGGTGCGCTGCCCGGCCGGGATGGCCGAGCTGCTCGCCCGGCTCGCCGGCCGGTACCGGCTCGCCGTGGTCACCAACACCCACCGGGCGGAGCTGGTCCCCGACCACCTGGCCGCCATCGGTGTCGCGCACCTGGTCGACGCGGTGGTCACCTCCGTCGAGGTGGGCTGGCGCAAGCCCCACCCGGCGATCTACGCGGCGGCGCTCGACGCGGTCGGCGTACCGGCGGCGGCCACCGTCTTCGTCGGCGACACCTTCGTTGCCGACTTCGCCGGGCCGGAGGCGGCGGGCATCCGGTCGTTCCTGATCGACCCGGCGGGCCGGCATCCGGTGCCCGCCGGACGCCGGCTCACCTCCCTGTTCGACCTGCCGGACCGGTTGGCCGGCCGGCCCGGCTGACCGGCCCGGATGTCCCGGCCGGCTGCCCTGGCCGACCGGCGTGGGTCCGGGTCGGAGGGTGCGTCGGTCGATCCGCGAGGGCCGGCCGGGGCCGCGTCCGGAGGGAGTGGGCCGCGGCCCCGGCCGGAGATCACCTGCTCGTCGTGCAGCTCGGCAGCGGCGCGGTGTTGCTGCCGTTCCACGTGCCGAGGAAGCCGAACGTGGTGCTCGCGCCGGCGCCGAGGCTGCCGTTGTGGCCGACGTTGCGCGCGGTCACCAGCGTTCCGTTGCTGCTGACCGTGGCGTTCCACGCCGAGCTGACCCGTTGGCCGTCCGCGTAGGTCCAGCTCACCGACCAGCCACTGATCGGTGACCCGCCGTTGGTCACCTGCACCTCGGCCTGGAAGCCGCCGGCCCATTGCCCGGTGACCCGGTACGTCGCCGTGCACGCGCCCGCCGGCGGGGGAGTCGTCGGCGGCGGGGTGGTCGGCGGGGGCGTGGTGGGCGGCGGGGTGGTCGGCGGCGGCGTGGTCGGGGGCGGGGTGGTGGGTCCGCCGCCGGAGAAGTCCACGTCACTGCACAGGTAGTACGACTGGTCCAGGTGGCTGGCCTGCCAGATCGTGTACACGATGTGCCGGCCGGTGCGACCCGGCGCGTTCGCCGGGATCTCGATGGACACGCCGTTCGTCTCCGGCTTCCACTGCGACGCCGGGGTGTTGCCGATCTGGCCGGCCAGTTCCAGGTCGTCCCAGCCGAGCGGCTCGGTCAGCGCGTTGAAGCCCTGCCGGGTCACGTACACCCGGATGTAGTCGGCGCCGTGGCTGGCCTGGTCGTACAGGCGGACCCGGAAGCTGTTCGCCACCGGGGCGGTCTTCCAGGCGCCGACCGCGTCGAGCGCGTTGTACCGCCCGCCCTCGGTGTGGCCGGCGCTGCAGAGCTGGCCGTTCGGGATGGCGGCCTGGTGGTTGCCGGCGACGCCCTCACGGAACAGGCCGTTCCAGTTCCACATGGCGTTCGGGTTGGCCCTGCCAGGCCTGCCAGCACATCGGATCCTCGGTGGCCATCCGGGGATTCTGGAAGTCGCTGCCCAGCGCTGCCAGCAGCCGTAGTTGCGGGACGCGGGGTCGACCACGGAACCGTGCGCGGAGACCGGATTGGCCAGCGCCGTGGTCAGCAGCAGGACGGCGGCCGCCGCGACGGCGAGCAGCCACAGGACGGGTGTTTTTCGAAGCTGAGTGGACAAGGGGAGCCCCCAGGGCAGAGGTCGGACGACGATGCCCGGACGGCCGGGAGTTGCCCCTCCCGGCGCTCGCGTGGCTCCCGTGGCTCTGCCCGGCAGGCTGCCACGTCAATCGTCAGCCGTCAATGGGTCCGCGCCGCATCGGGGTGTGCGGGATGCCGTCCTCGACGTACTCCGGACCGCTGACCGTGAAGCCGTGCCGGGCGTAGAAGTCGACCAGGTAGGTCTGCGCCTCCAGCACGCAGGGCCGGTCGCCGACCTCGGCGAGCGCCGCGGCCATCAGCCGGCCGGCGTGGCCGCCGCCCCGGGCCGCCGGAGCCACCACCACCCGGCCGATCCGGGCCACGCCGCCCGGGTCGGCCAGGATCCGCAGGTACGCCAGCGGCGCGCCGTCGTGGTCCAGCCAGAGGTGCCGGGTGCCGGGCTCGACGTCCCGACCGTCGAGTTCCGGGTACGGGCACCGCTGCTCGACCACGAACACGTCGATGCGCAGCCTCAGCAGGTCGTGGAAGGTGCGGGCGTCCAGGTCGGCGAACCGGGCGACCCGGACCTCGGTGCTCAGCGACGGCATCCCGCGATCCTAGGTCGCGCTGCGCCAGCTCCTCCCGCCCACCCGCCGGGGAGCCGGCGGGGCCCCCGCCGGCTCCCCGGCGGGGCTGGTCCTCGATCGTCTGATCGTGCGCAGGGCCCGTCCCGGCGTGTCGCCCTGCTGGTCAGCAGACAATCATGGGTGCCGGGTGCCGGGTGCCGGGTGCCGGGTGCCGGGTGCCGGGTGCCGGGTGCCGGGTGCCGGGTGCCGGGTGCCGGGTGCCGGGTGCCGGGTGCCGGGTGCCGGTCAGGCGGGGCGGGCGCCGACGGCGTCGCGGACCTCGGCGCCCTGGGCGCCTTCGACCGCGCGGGCGCAGTGCGCGCAGCAGAAGAAGCGGCCGGAGACCTCGACGCCATGGCCGATGATCTTGATCTGGCAGTGCTCGCAGATCGGTGCCAGCTTGTGCGCCGCGCACTCGAACGAGTCGAAGGTGTGCACGTCGCCGCTGACGGTCCGCACCTCGAACGTCATCCAGTAGTCGTTACCGCAGACCTCGCAGGTTGCCACGACAGATCCCTCCGAAACGGAACGTTTCCCCCAGCCTGCGGCACGCGTCCGGCCCAGGCGGGCGAAACGGGCAACCCGGCCTCACCTGGCGGCGTGTCGCCCCCGGCGTGTCGGGCGTTGTACCTGCTGGACCGCCCGACCCCGGAGGAACACGTGATCAAGCGCAACAGGCTCTTCGGCAACCAGACCCGGGTCACCTTCTGCCTCCCCCGGGACGCCCCGCCCGGCACGGTGAGCGTCGTCGGCTGTTTCAACGGCTGGGAGCCCGGCCGGCACGAGCTGGTGGCCCGCCGGGACGGCACCCGGACGGTGACGGTGAAGCTCGGCCCGGGGGAGTACCGCTTCCGCTACCTCGCCACCGGCGGGATCTGGCTGGACGACGACTCCGCCGACGAGGTCGACGAGCGGGGTGGCCTGCTGCGGCTCTGACCTCGCCACTCACGGGACGGAACCACGTCGCCACGACACGTGAGAAGTTGAGCTACATCGATGATTTTATCGATAGGAGTCTTTACTGTTAACAAGGTTTAATTTACGTTGATGGCATCACCGCAGGCCCGAGCCGAGGGAGATGCCACCATGCGTCGAAGAATCACCGTCCCGCTCGTGGCGGCGGGCGCCGTCGTGTCCTCGCTCGCCGTCGCCGCCCCCGCGCAGGCGCACGGCTACGTCTCGTCGCCGCCCAGCCGCCAGGCGCTCTGCGCGCAGAACCGGGTCCCGGACTGCGGCCAGATCAAGTACGAGCCGCAGAGCGTCGAGGGCCCGAAGGGGCTGCGCAACTGCCACGCCAACATCGCCCACTTCGCCGTCCTCAACGACGACAGCCGGGGCTGGCCGGCCACCTCGGTCGGCAGCTCGGTGACCTTCACCTGGGTCAACACCGCCCGGCACGCCACCAGCAACTGGGAGTACTACATCGGCGGCACCCGGGTCGCCGTCTTCAACGGCGGTGGGCAGCAGCCCGGCTCAACCGTGTCGCACACCGTCAACCTGGGCGGCTACTCGGGCCGGCAGAAGGTCCTCGCCATCTGGAACATCGCCGACACCGCCAACGCGTTCTACTCCTGCGTCGACCTGCAGATCGGCGGCGGGGGCGGCGGACCGACGCCCAGCCCGACGCCGAGCCCGACCCGCACCACGTCGCCCACCCCGACGCCGACCGCTCCGACCAGCCCGCCCGCCCCGGGCGGCACCTGGACCGCCGGTCGCGCCTACCAGGTCGGTGACCAGGTCACCTACAACGGGCTGAGCTACCGCTGCCGCCAGGCGCACACCGCGATCGCCGGGTGGGAGCCGCCGAACGTGCCGGCGCTGTGGAGTCAGGTCTGACCGTACGGGTGCGGCCCGTGCCGGCACGCGCCGCACCCGTCCTGCGTCGCGTCCGGGCCACCGGCCGGCGGCGCCGGCCCGCCGTCGCCGCGCTGCTCACCCTGCTGCTGGCGGCCGGCTGCGCTGCCGATCCCGCACCGCCGCCGGCGGGCGCCCCCGCGCCCGTCGGCACGGCGAGCGCCGCCATCCGCGGCCTCGACGTGGTGTTCCTGACCATGATGGTGGCCCACACCGAGCGGACCCTGGAGATCGCACGGCTGGCTCGGGACCGGGTGACCGACGGCGAGCTGCGCACCCTGGTCGCCGCGATCGAAACGACCGAGGCCGACGAGTTGGTGACCATGCGCACCTGGCTGCGCACCGCCGATCCGGCCGCGACCGCCGGTCGGCACGACCACGCCGGGCACGCCGACGCCGCCGACCTCGACCGACTGCGGTCGGCCACCGGGGTCGACGTCGACCGGGTGCTGCGCGAGGTGCTCATCGCGCACCAGCAGGCCGCCGCCGACCTGGCCCGGGCGCATCTGGCGACCGCGGTCAACCCGGAGGTGGCTGACCTCGCCCGGCGCGTCGAACAGTCACGCACCGCCCAGGTCCAGCTGATGGCGGGGCGGCCGGCCGCCGGCCGGTGAGCCGCGGCGCAACCGACCGGCCGCGGGAAGCGGCGGGGTACCCGGCCGTGGCGGGGGAGCGGTGGGGTGGCCCGCCCGGCTGCGGGGGAGTGCGGGGTGTCCGGCTGTCGCGGGAGGAGCGGTGGAGTGGCCCGCCCGGCTGCGAGGAAGCGGCGGGGTGCCGGCTGTCGCGGGGGGAGGGGTGGTCCGCCCGGTCCCGGCGTGTCACCGTCGCCCGCCCCCGGCGGCGTGGCTCCGGGCGGCGCGGGTCACCGGCGCCGCGCCGCCGACCGCGGGCGTCGTGCGTGGTCAGCGCCGGCGCGCCTGCCGGAGGGCGAGCGCGACCGGCAGCAGCGGCACCAGCACCCAGAGCTGGCGCAGGGTGTAGCGACGCAGCTCACCGTGGATGTCGACCCCGGCCAGCTCGCGGGCCAGCGCGCCGGGCCGGCGCAGCGCCACGGCGTGCAGGGCGAGCGGAAGGTAGTTCAGGCCGAGCACCGCGAGATACCCGCCGAGCACGACGTCGAGCGGACCACCGGCGCCCACGAGGAGCCGTCCGCCCAGCGCCAGGCAGCCGATCGTGCCGAGGACGAACTCGGCCAGGATCACCCGGCGCCGGACCGGGGACCCGGCCGAGCCGTGCAGGTCGATCGCCGCCAGCCGGCGTACGTCGAGGAGGGTCACCCGTCAACAGGTAGTCGACCGGTGCCAGCCCTCGGTCAGCGCGGCTCCAGCCGGATGGAGAGCGAGTTGACGCAGTGCCGGGTGTCCTTCGGGGTGAAACCCTCGCCGTGGAAGACGTGCCCGAGGTGGCTGTCGCAGCGGGCACAGCGGATCTCGGTCCGGCTCATGCCGAGGCTGCGGTCCTCGATCTCCTTGACCCGGCCGGGGATGGCGTCGTCGAAGCTCGGCCAGCCGCAGTGCGAGTCGAACTTGGTGTCACTGGAGAAGAGCTCCAGCCCGCAGGCCCGGCAGTGGTAGACGCCGGACGTCTTGGTGTCCACGTACTCGCCGGTCCACGGGGGCTCGGTGCCGGCCTCGCGCAGCACCCGGAACTCCTCGGGGCTGAGCCGGACCCGCCACTCTTCCTCGGTGCGGGGCAGTTCGGTGTCGTCGAGACTCACCCACCAACGGTACGTCGAACGTCGGACCGGTGGCATATGGTCGCGCAATGGGTGGCACGAAGGCTGCGGCCGAAGAGATCGAGGTGGCCGGGCACACCGTACGGCTGAGCAGCCCCGACCGGGTCATCTTCCCGCAGCGGGGCTTCACCAAGGCGGACGTCTTCCACTACTACCTCGGCGTCGGCGAGGGGATCATGCGTGCCCTGCGCGACCGCCCGACCACGTTGCAGCGCTTCCCCGAGGGCATCGAGGGGGAGATGTTCTTCCAGAAGCGGGTGCCCACCCGGGGCGTGCCGCCGTGGGTGGCCACCGCCGAGATCAGCTTCCCCAGCGGCCGGAAGGCAGCCGAACTCTGCCCGGCCGACCTGGCGCACGTGGCCTGGGCCGCACAGATGGGCACGGTCGTGTTCCACCCGTGGCCGGTCCGCGCGGCCGACGTCGACCATCCCGACGAGCTGCGGGTCGACCTCGACCCCCAGCCCGGCACCGACTTCGCCGACGCGGCCATGGCCGCCGGCGAGCTGCGCGCCATCCTCGACGAGCTGGGCGCCACCGGCTGGCCGAAGACCTCCGGCGGCCGGGGCGTGCACGTCTACCTGCGGATCCAGCCGCGCTGGACGTTCGTCGAGGTGCGCCGGGCCACCATCGCGCTGGCCCGTGAGCTGGAGCGCCGCCGGCCGGAACTGGTCACCACCGCGTGGTGGAAGGAGGAGCGCGGCACCCGGGTCTTCGTCGACTTCAACCAGATGGCGCGGGACCGCACCATCGCCTGCGCCTACTCGCTGCGGGCCAACGCTCGCGCCACCGTCTCCACCCCGGTCGGCTGGGACGAACTGCCCGACGTCGACCCGGACGACTTCGACCTGCGTACCGTGCCGGCCCGGCTCGCCGAGCGCGGCGACCCGCACGCCGGCATCAACGACACGGCGTGGGACATCACGCCGCTGCTGGAGTGGGCGGAGCGGGACGCCGCCGCCGGCCAGGGGGACATGCCCTACCCGCCCGACCACCCCAAGATGCCGGGTGAACCCAAGCGGGTGCAGCCCTCCAAGGACCGCGACCGCCCCCGCTGACCCCCGCGCTACCGCGTCCGCGCCCCGCTCATGATCGTCTGATCACGAGCAGGCCGGATCACTGCTTCACAACCTGCTCACCGTCATCCGATCAAGGAATTTGACCTGGTCCCTTCGTCGGCCGCCGGACGGTCCACGCGAGGAACCGCTCGAACAGTTCTGCCGGGTCCCGGCAGGAGTTGGGGTTGAGTTTCGATCAGGTCAGCCGTCGCGTCGAACAATTGGCTGGCCATGTAGATGGAGAGCGCCACCCGGTCCGCCTGGAACTCGTGCCGCAGCAGCATGCGGTCAGCCGGGCACGGCCACGTGGCGGCGCATACGCGGCAACGCCAGAGCGGACGCATGGGCAGGTGTTGGTGCACCCGGTGCAGGCTGCCCAGAGGTTGCCTGCCAGCAGCGGAAACCTTCGGCTCGATCACCCCTCCAGACTGCCCGGAGCTGTTGTCTATATCAACAGTCTCCGTAGTTGTCAGAGCGCAACGTCTGTGCCGCTGCCTACCGTCAACCCTGTGGAGCTTGTGGGCGTCGCAGAGATCCGGGAGATGCTCGGGAACGTGTCGCGCCAGCGGGCGAGCGTGATCGCCAATCAGCGGAACTTCCCCGAGCCGATCGCGGTGTTGGCGATGGGCAAGGTGTGGCGGAAGTCTGACGTCGAGAAGTGGATCCGGCAGCACCGGCCTGAGCTGACGACGGACTGAGTGCCGTCAGCGGGGGCCGGTGAGGCTCTCGACGGCCGCCTTGGCCGAGCGCAGGTCGGCGCCGGTCGCCTTCCGGTACGCGGCGATCGCCTTGATCTTGTCGCCCCGCGCGAGGTGCTCGCGGACCTCCGCCGGCGCCGGCGTCCGGTCGTCCACCCCCAGGTGGTCCATGACGAGCTTCAGCCGACGCTCGATCTCGCTGAGCCGGTAGGCGGTGCCCGACTGCTGGGGCGTGCGCGCCAGCTGCGCGATGAGCAGCGCGACGACGGCCAGCAGCAGGATGGTGAGCGGAGTTTCCATGCCGCCGATCGAAGCACTCCGGTGCCAGCGCCCGGCGCACCGGCGGCGGTGACTCGATCAACTCCGCATCGCCGGTCCGGCGGTATCCACCCAGGGCCGATACCGCCGGATCGGCGACACCGTGGGGGTGCCGCCGGTTGGTCGACCCGGGTTGCGGCAGGTCGGGGCGTCCGGGGCCGGCGGCAGCCCGAGATGCCGCACCTCGTGTGGCTCACGCACGCCGCTGTCGCCGGCGCCCGGCCGGGCCGCCGGGTAACGATCAAGTAACGGGCGCGAACCTTTCCCTACCCGTCACCGCTTTAGCTGTTCATCGGCCCGACGGGGGCCAGGGGAGGGCGTCGGATGAAGCTGGTGTGGAGGCGGGCCCGGGCGGCACGGGGCTTGCTGGCCGCCGCCGTGGTGGCGGCACTGGTCGCGGTCGCGTTGGTCACCGGGCTCTCCGACTACAGCCGTCGGGCGGTCGAGGCCGGGCAGCGCGCACTGCTCGCCAGCGCGCCCGTCGAGGAACGCAGCCTGCTGGTGACCGGTTCCGCCGGCAAGGACATGGCCGAGTTCGCCACCCGGGACCGGGCGATCCGCGACGGCTTCGCCCACGGACTCGGCGGCGCCCCGGTCGCGGTCACCGGCGCCCGTTACGGCACCGGCCGGGAACTCACCGGCGACCTGGGGCCGGTGGTGCGGACGGACGACGATCCGATCTTCGCCAACCTCGCCACCCTGGACGACCTGCCCGCGCACGCGGACCTCATCAGCGGCGCCTGGCCGGCCGCGGGCGCGGTGCCGGCGCAGGTGACGCTCCCCGAGAAGGTCGCCGCTGCCCTGGGGCTAACCCCGGGCGCCCGGGTGCCGCTGCGCGACCGCGCCAGCGAGCGGTCCAGCGAGGTGGTGCTCGCCGGCACCTGGCGACCGCGCGACGCGACCGACCCGTACTGGCAGCTGGCCCCCGGAGTCGGGGCCGGCAGCGTCGCCGACTCGGGCACCTCGTACGGGCCGTTCGTGCTGGACCGGGCCGACTTCGAGGCGATGTTCCCGGGTTCGGTCTCCGCCTCCTGGGTGGTCGAGCCGGACCTCGTCGCGGCCGGCGCCAGCGGCCTGGCCGAGGTGCGCCGGGCGATGGCCGAGGCGGTGGCCGAGGTGCCGGAGGCGGCCGGTCTGGGATCCTCTGCCCGCACCGTCACCTCCATGGAGCGGCTGATCGACCGGATCACCCGGGCCGACCTGGTGGGGCGTTCGTCGCTGGCCACCCCGCTGCTGCTGATCATCGTCCTCGGCGGGTACGCGCTGGTGCTGGTCGCCGCGCTGCTGCACGAGGACCGGCGGGGCCAGACCGCGCTGCTGCGCGCCCGCGGCGCGGCCCGCCGGCAGCTGGCCGGCCTCGCCGCCCGCGAGGCGACCCTGGTCGTCCTCCCCGCCGCCGCGCTCGGGCCGCTGCTGGCCGGCGAGGCGCTGCGGCTGGTGGGGGCCGGCGGACCGGTCGAGCTGAGCGCCACCGTTGGTGGCGGCACGCTGGTCTGGGCGGCGGCGTCCGCCACGGCCGCCGGGTGCCTGGTCGCCATGGTCGCGCCGACGCTGCGCGGCTCCGGGACGTACGTGGCCGACATGGCGGCCCTGTCCCGGCCCACCCGCGCCGCCGCCGTGCAACGGGCCAGCCTCGACCTGGTGCTGGTCGCGCTCGCCGTGCTGGCCTGGGTGCAGCTGCGCCAGTACTCCTCGCCGCTGGCCGGGGCCGCCGGCCGGCTCGGGATCGACCCGCTGCTGGTCGCCGCGCCGACGCTCGGCGTGCTGGCCGGCGCGGTGGTGGCGTTGCGGCTGCTCCCGCCGGCCACCCGGTTCGCCGAGCGGTTTATCGACCGCAAGCTGTGGACGGCGACCATGCTCGGCATGTGGCAGGCCGGCCGGCGCCCGCACGCCGGACCGGTGCTGCTGCTCGCCCTCGCCGTCGGCGGCAGCACCCTCGCCTGGTCGCTGGTCGCCACCGGCGAACGGTCCCACCTCGACCAGGCCGACCACACGGTCGGCGCCGACCTGAGAGTTGTCGAACGAGCCGGCGGGGTACCGGCTGAGCGCGTGGGGCAGCGCGCCGGAGAGTTCGCCGCCCTGGCCGGCGTCGACCGGACGCTGCCGGCCTGGCGGGACGAGGTGCGCCTCGGCCGGGATGACCTGCCGGTGACCGTGGTGGCCGTGGACGCCGCCGCCGCGGCCGACGTGGTGCGGTTCGACGAGCGGCTCGCCGACGTTCCGCTGCCGGCGCTGTACGACCGGCTGGTCAGCAGGCGCGCCGCCCCGGCCGGGGTCGAGCTGCCCGCCGGCACCCGCTCGCTCACCGGCACCGTCCGCACCCCCGTCCAGGACGCGCTACGCCCGCACCAGATCGCCGTGTCGGTCCTGCTGACCCAGCCTGACGGGTTGGCCTTCCGGCTGCCGGTGGCCACCGCCGACAGCGACGGCCGGGCCGTCCCGTTCACCGTCAAGCTGCCCGAGACCGGCGGCGCCGGGCTGCGGCTGGCCGGCTTCGAGGTCGACGGCGGCGACGCGGCGGGCCGGTCGTACCGGCTGGCGGTCGGCGACCTGAAGCTGGTCGGGGCCGACGGCACGGCGCGCCCGGCGGAGCTCGGCGGCACGTGGGTGGCGACCAGCGGCCTGCCGAAGGACCGCATCACCGTGCCGGTGACCCCGAGTGGGCTCACCGCTGACCACGCGGTCGACTTCCTCGCGGGTGGCCGGTTCGCGTTCCAGCCGCCGTCCCGGTTCGTGGTCGTGCCGGCCGGCGACAACCCGCCGGTGCCGGCGCTGATGACCCCCGCCGTCCGGGACGCGCTGAGTCTGCGCGAAGGGGACACCTACACCCTCTCGCTCTCCGGCGTCTCCGTGCCGGTCACCCTGGTCGGCGAGGTGGACGCGCTGCCGTCCGCCGCCGGGGCCGGGGTGCTGCTGGACCTGCCCGCCGCGATGGACTGGCTGGTCCGGGCGCAGGGCGTGGTGCGGCCGGTGCCGGAATGGTGGGTGAGCACCGACGCCGGTGGGCACGACGCGGCGGCCCGGGCCGCCACCGAACTGGCCGGCGCCACCGTCCTCGACCGGCGCGACGTCGCCGGGGAGGCCGCGCGGGACCCGTACTGGCAGGGGGCCCGGACCGGGCTGCTCGCCGCCGCGCTGGGCTCCGTGCTGCTCGCGCTGGTCGGGCTGGTGGTGGACGTCTGGGCCACCGCGCGACACCGGCTGACCGAGTTCGCCGTGCTGCACACCCTCGGTGCCAGCCCGCGGCTGCTGGCCCGGGCGCTGCTGGCCGAGCAGACCTTCCTGGCCGGGATCGGCGTCGGCGTCGGCCTGCTGCTCGGCGCGGCGGTCGGTGCGTCCATGGCTCCGCTGGTCATCCTCACGCCGGCCGCCGGCCGGCCGGTGCCCGAGGCGGCGTTCGCGCTGCCCTGGGCGCCGATCGGGGCGACCGCGGTCGGCCTCCTGCTGGCGGCGCTGGCCTTCAGCGTGTTCATCGCCCTCGGCATCCGGCAGCGGGTGGCGGCGGCGCAGTTGCGGATCGGGGGAGACCGGTGACCGGGTGCAGCGGAGCGACGACCAGCAGCGGGGAGGCGGCGAAATGAGGATCGGCGCGGTCATCCGCCGGATCCGGGCGTACGGCGGGCAGTTCCTGCTGCTCGCGACGCTGACGCTGGTCGCCACGATGCTGATCAGCGGGGTGCCGCGGGTGGTGAACTGGTACGCGGACCATGGCGCGCGGACGTTCCTAGCCGGCCAACCGGCCGAGCGGCGGGACCTGACGTACTCGACCGAGCCGTGCTCCCCGTACGCCAGCGCCTGCCCGCCGCCGGTCTACAGCGCGGGCAACGGCACGTCGCTGATGGCCACGTACCAGGCTGGTCTGGAGAGGCTGCAAGCCGGTATGCCGCCGGACGTGCGGCAAAGGGTCGAGCAGCGGTGGTTCACCGCGGAGACCGATCCGGGACGGGTCCGCGGCCGGGACCTGGCGGCGAAGAACCTCCTGGTGGACCTCGGTCTGCGGAGCATGCCGGGGATCGCGGAGTCGGCCACGCTGACCGAGGGTCGCTGGCCGCAGGCGGCGCCGGCGGGCCAGCCGGTGCAGGTGGCGCTGGCCGCGGAGGTCGCCCGCAAGCTGAACCTGCGGGTCGGCAGCACGCTCACCCTCACCACCACACCCCAGGGTGCGGGCGGCAGGCCCTACACGATCGAGGCGGCGGAGAATCCCCCCGATCCCGTTCCGATCTCCGTCGTGGGCCTGTTCGAGCCGCGCGAGCGCGCGGACGGCATCTGGTACGGCCTGCCGCAGATCCTGCAAGTGATCGAGCCGCCGGGAGACGGCATGCCGTTCGTCGCCCTCGGCGTCGTCGACGGCGCCACGCTGGACCGCCTCTCGGAGGAGGGCTGGGGCCTGCGGTTCAGTTGGCGCTACCGGCTGGGCATCGACGGAATCGACGCTCGCGCGCTGGACGGGCTCCTCGACAGCATTCAACAGATGAGCCGGCAGGCGCAGAGCCAGACCTTCGTCCAGGGCCTGGACATCCCGCTGCGGGAGTTCATGTTCGGGATGGACGCCGCCCGGACCGTCCTCGCGGTGATCGCGGCCGGCGTCATGGCGACCCTGGCCGGGCTGGTCCTGCTGGCCACCGGGTTGACCGTCCGCCGCCGACGGGCCGAGTTCACCCTGATCCGCGCCCGGGGCGGCGCGGCCGGCGCCGGCGCCCGCCGCAGCCTCGCCGAGTCACTCCTGGTGGTGCCGCCCGCCGCCGCGCTCGGCTGGCTGCTCGGCAACCTGGCGCCCGGGGCGTCCGGAGACACCGCGCTGATCGCCGTCGTGGCGGCCGTCCTGTTCACGCTGGCGCTGCCGGCGGCGACGCTGGCCGCGCCGACGGGTGTCGCCGGGCGGCGCGACCTGATCCGGCTGCGGCCCTCCGCGCGTCGGATGACGCTGGAGGTCGGCCTGCTGGTGCTCGCCGTCCTCGCGGTGGTGCTGCTGCGCCGCCGTGGCCTGACCCTCGGCGAGGTCGATCCGCTGCTCGTCTCGGTTCCGGTGCTGCTCGCCGTCGCCGCTTCCGTGCTGGCGGTGCGCCTCTACCCGTGGCCGCTGCGCCTGGTCAGCCGGCTCGCGGCCCGCACCCGGGGCAGCGTCGCGTTCCTGGGCACCGCCCGGGCCGGCCGGTCGGTGGCGGCCACCCCGCTGATCGTGGTGGTGCTGGCCATCGCCACCGCGGCGTTCTGCGCGGTGGTGGCCGGCGGCATCGAGGCCAGCCGGGACCGGGCCGCCAGCCGGACCGTGCCGGGGGACGCGCTGATCCGCGGCGACCGGCTCGCCCCGGACACCGGCGCCGAACTGGAACGGCTGCCCGGGGTGCGGGCGGCCGCACCGGTGCTCGACGAACCGGCACAGCGGCCGGCGTCCGACGCGGCCGGCACCGAGGCCCGGATGGCCGCGGTGAGCGTGCTGCTGGTCGACGGGCCGGGGCTGGCCCGGGTCACCGGGTCGGCCGGCGTCGACGTCACGGTGCCCGCGGCGCTGCTCGGCCCGGCCGGACAGCAGGGCCCGCTGCCCGCCGTGGTCTCCCCGGCGGTCGCCGCCGACCTGGCCGAGGCCGGGCTGGCGGGCTCCGCCTTCGTCACCGTGCAGGGCCAGCGGTACGAGTTCCGGGTCGCCGACCGGGCGGAGAGCTTCCCGCTGCTCCGGCCGGGCAACAGCCGGTTCGTCGTCCTGCCGTGGCAGGCGCTGCCCCGGCGCGCCTACGACCCGGTGCCGACCGGTTTTCTGGTGGCCGGTGACGGTCTGGACGCCGAGGCGCTGCGCCGGGCCGGCGACGAGGGGCAGACCCGCTACCAGACCGGCGGCGCGGTCACCGGCCGCGAGTGGCCGCGCGGCGTCGAGGTGTCCACCTGGGCGGACACCCGTCGCCAGTTGGGCGACGGCGGGGCGAACGGGGTGCTCGTCTTCGGGTTCGTGGCCGGGGCGGTCGGCGGCACGGTGCTGGGCCTGCTCGCCATCGCGTTCTGCGTGCTGGCCGGCGCCCGGGCCCGCGGGCAGGTGCTGTCCCGGCTGCGGACCCTCGGCCTGTCCCGCCGGCAGTGGCGGGGCCTGCTGCTGGTCGAGTTGGCCCCGCTGGTGGGCGTGTCGGTGCTCACCGGTGCGCTCGTCGGAGCGTTGCTGCCGCTGCTGCTCACCCCGGTGCTCGGCCTTTCGGCCTTCACCAGCGGCGCCCCCGTCCGGGTCGCGTTCGAGCCCGGCCTGGTCGCCGGCGTCGTCGCGCTCGGGGCTGTCGCCCTCGGCTTCGCGGTCGCCGTCGAGGCCCTGAACAACCGCCGGCTGCGCCTCGGTGAGGTGCTCCGGCTCGGAGAGGAGAGCTGAGATGACCGCTACCCAGACGCCCGTCGTGCCGGACCTGGCCGCCCTGCAGTCGCGGGCCGCGGAGCGGGCGGCCGAGCGGGCCGGCGGCCGGGACCGGTTGCGCGGGCACATCGTCTGCGACGGGCTGGTCCGCATCTTCAAGACCGAGGGGGTGGAGGTGGTCGCCCTGCAGGGGCTCGACCTGGTGATCGACCGGGGCGAGCTGGTGGCCATCGTGGGCGCGTCCGGCTCCGGCAAGTCCACCCTGCTGAACATCCTCTCCGGGCTGGACACGCCGACCGCCGGCATCGCCCGGGTGGCGGACTACGACCTGCTTAACCTGTCCGCCCGCCGCCGCCTGAGCTACCGCCGGGAGATGGTCGGGTTCGTCTGGCAGCAGACCGGCCGCAACCTGCTGCCGTACCTGACCGCGCTGGAGAACGTCGAGCTGCCGATGCAGCTGGCGGGGCGGCGGGGTGGCCGCCGCGCGCGGCGACAGCGGGCCCGGGAGCTGCTCGACATGGTGGGTGTCGGCTACTGCGCCGACCGCCGGCCTGGCCAGCTCAGCGGTGGCGAGCAGCAGCGCTGCGCGGTGGCGGTGGCGGTGGCCAACGACCCCGAGGTGCTCTTCGCCGACGAGCCCACCGGCGAGCTGGACGAGGCGACCGGCGCCGAGGTCTTCGCCGCGCTGCGGACCATCAACGCCGAGCTGGGCGTGACCATCGTGGTGGTCACCCACGACCACGCCGTCGCCGAGCAGGTCCGCCGGACCGTCGCGATCCGCGACGGCCGGACCGCCTCGGAGGTACGCCGGACCGCGCGGGTCGGCGCCGACGGCAACACGGAACTGGTCGCCGAGGAGTACGCGGTGCTCGACCGGTCCGGCCGGATGCAGCTGCCGGCGCCCTTCGTCGACGCGCTGTCGCTGCGCGACCGGGTCCGCCTCAACCTGGAGCCGGACCACGTGGAGGTACGCCCGGGCGACCGCGCCCGGGACGAGCGGGAGGCGGGGGCATGAGCGAGCGGAGCGAGCGAATCATCAGGCTCAGCGCGATGGTGTCTCATGGCGGCACGCAGCGGAGCGGAGTGCCGGCATGAGCGAGCGGGAGTTCGTGGTGGAGGGTCGGACGGCTGGCGGGAGCGCCGTGGTGACCGACGAGGTGGTCCGGGTGGAGGGGCTGAGTCGGACCTTCGGCCGCGGCGAGCACGCCGTGCACGCAGTCCGGGACGTCTCGTTCCGGGCCGGACGCGGCGAGCTGGTGGCCGTCCGGGGGCGTTCCGGCGCGGGCAAGACCACCCTGCTGAACCTGGTCGGCGGGCTGGACCGGCCGAGCGCCGGCCGGGTGGTGGTGGCCGGGCACGAGGTGACCAGCGCCGGTGAGCGGGAGCTGCTGGAGCTGCGGCGGGGCACCGTCGGCTTCGTCTTCCAGACCTTCGGGCTGGTGCCGATCCTCTCCGCCGCGGAGAACGTCGGGGTGCCGCTGCGGCTGGCCCGGATGCCGGCGGCGGAGCGGGAGGAGCGGGTGGCGGTGCTGCTAGAGCTGGTCGGACTCGGCGGGCACGCGGCGCAGCGGCCGTACGAGCTCTCCGGCGGGCAGCAGCAGCGGGTGGCGGTGGCCCGTGCCCTGGCCAACGAGCCGGATCTGCTGATCGCCGACGAGCCCACCGGCCAGCTCGACTCGGAGACCGGCCGGTCGATCATGGACCTGCTGCGTGCGGTGGTGCACGCCCGGGGGATGACCGCCCTGGTCGCCACGCACGACCCCGCGCTGATCGACCTGGCCGACCGCGTCCTGACCCTGCGCGACGGCCACCTGGTCGACGACTGAGCCGCGGCGGGTTCGCACCGGTCCACGGTGCGAACCCGCCGGCCGGGCAGGGTGACCGGTTCCGGGCGCCGCGCTCAGTTCCGGCAGCGGCGCCGGTGGTAGGCCGCGGTGAGCGCGAGCAGCAGCGGCCCCCAGAGCAGCAGCGGCGCGTAGCAGGCCACCAGCAGCGCGAACCCGCCCGGGGTGAAGCCCAGGTCGTTGCCGCCCAAGAGCAGGCCGGCCGCGGCGTACCCCCAGATCAGGATGAGCGCGACGCCGCCCGCGGTGGCCGCGGTCTCGGCGAACGGCGGCGGCACCCGCCGGCCGCCGACCAGCGGCAGCCAGCGGGGGAGGACCTCGCCCCACGGCCGGACCAGGCCGATCGCGAGCAGCGCAAGCGCCTCGGAGACCAGGCTCAGCGACACGATGTAGACGGCCAGCCACCCCCGGATCGGCTCGTCGAGGCCGACCGTGCCGAGCGGGACGCCGGCCACCAGCGCGATGCGCCACAGCCCCGACGGGAGGGTGAGCAGCGGGATCAGGTGGGCGGTCCGCACCGCCCACCGCGGTGCGGGTCGCCCGTCCCGGGGACGACCCGACGGGGCGGGGGCGACGGCGGTTGCGGTGCTCATGACGGACTCCGTTCCTCGGCGGCGGCTCCAGCCTCACCGGCCGAGGACGGCGGCACGCCCCGCCGGCGGGGGAACCGTCTCCCCGACGCGGGGGAGCGCCCCTCTCCTTGAAGTCGCGTGGATCTTGATGGGCGCGGGATCAGAGCGGGAGCTTCATGCCCTCGTGGCTGGCGACGAAGCCGAGGCCCAGGTAGAAGCGGTGCGCGTCGTGGCGGGTCTTGTCCGTGGTGAGCTGCACCAGCGCGCAGCCCCGCTGCTTCGCCTGGTCGATGGCCCAGGTCATCATCGTCCGGCCGAGCCCCTGCCCGCGCCGGTCCGAGCGGACCCGCACCGACTCGATCAGCTGCCGCTCGGCGCCGTGCCGGCCCAGCCCCGGAATGTAGGTGAGCTGCATGCAGCCGAGCAGTTCCCCGCCGGCGTCGGCCACGATCAGCTGGTTGCGGGGGTCGGCGGTGATGTCGGCGAACGCCTTCTCGTAGGCCGCGTCCACCGCGGCGTGGTCGCGCGCCTCGCCGAGCACGTCGTCGGCGAGCAGGGCGACGATCGCGGGCAGATCGGCCCGGACCGCTTCACGGAAGATCACGTCGCTCATGCCGGCCAGCCTGGCACAGCGACGCGGGCCGATGTGCGGGCGCTGGTTGCCGGCACCGGGCAGCATGATGCGGCATGGACGTCCTGCTGCTGCCGTTCCGGTGGATCTATCGGGGACTGGTCTGGTTCGCCAACTCACCCCGGACGCTGATCACCTCGTACCTCCTGATGATCGTGGTGGCCGGCGTGATCTACGGCCAGGTGGAGAAGCGCACCGCCGCGGACGCCGTCTGGTGGGCGGTGGTGACCGCCTCCACCGTCGGGTACGGCGACATCTCGCCCACCACCTGGGCCGGCCGCACCCTCGCCGCGCTGCTCATCTCCACCATGGTCCTGCTGGTCATCCCGCTGATCACCGCGCACTTCGCCAGCCGGCTCATCGTCGACGACGACGCCTTCGAGCACGACGAGCAGGAGCAGCTCAAGGCGGACGTCCGCCGGATGCGGGCGCTGCTGGAGGAGATCGCCACCCGGCACGGTATCGACCTGCCGGACCTGCCGCCGGAGCGGCCGGTCAGCGGGCCGGGCAGCGCAGCCCCGCCCTGGGAACGGTCAGGTCGATCAGATAGGCGTCGACGGCGTCGGTGATGCAGGAGGTCTGCGGATAGGCGGTGTGCCCCTCGCCCTCCCAGGTCAGCACCCGGCCCACGCCGAGCATCGCGGCGAGCGCGCCGGTCTGCTCGTACGGCGTCGCCGGGTCGCCGGTGGTGCCCACCACCACGACCGGCGGCGCGCCGTCGGCCCGGCCCGTCGGGTACGGGTCGCGGCCCCCCGGCCACTCGGTGCAGGAGAGCATCCCGACGGCGAGCGCCGGACCGAACAGCGGATACTTCTCCCGCCACTGCGACTGCAACTGGCGGATCCGCTCCCGGCTCGGCTTCTCCTCCTCGTCGGCGCAGTTCACCGCCAGGTTGGCGTCGAAGAGGTTCGAGTAGTGCCCGTCCTCCTCCCGGCCGGCGTACGCGTCGGCGAGGCGGAACACCTGCTCCGGGTCGCCGCCCTCCAGCCGCTCGACGGCCCGGGCCAGTTCCTGCCACCCGGCCTCGGTGTAGAGCGAGGAGATGACCGCGTAGAAGACCCAGCCCGGGGTGGCCTCCCGGCCGTCGTCGCCGCGTACCGGGGAGACCCGGGCCTTGTCGATCGCGGAGGTGACCGCGGCCCGGGCGTCCGGGGCGATCGGGCAGCGGCCGGCGTTGGCGGCGCACCACCGGGCGAAGTTGTCGAAGGCCCGCTCGAAGCCCTTGGCCTGGCTCTCCGAGCCGGCGATCAGGCCCATCTTCGGGTCGACCGCGCCGTCCAGCACGAGGGCGCGCACCCGCTGCGGGTAGAGCTGCGCGTACGTGGCGCCGAGCAGGGTGCCGTAGGAGTAGCCGAGGTAGGTGAGCTTGTCGTCGCCGACGGCGGCGCGCACCGCGTCCATGTCCCGCGCGGCCTGCTCGGTGCCGTAGAGCGGAAGCTGGTCGCCGTAGCGTTCGCCGCAGCCGCGCCCGATCCGCTGGCTGAGCGCGACGAAGCCGTCGAACGCCGGCTGGCTCTCCGGATCCGGGTCGTAGCCGAAGCTGGCGTCCAGGTCGGCGTCGGAGATGCACTTCACCGGGCTGGACCGGGACACCCCGCGCGGGTCGAAGCCGACGATGTCGAACCGGTCGGTCACCGAGGCCGGCAGCCCGCCGAACGCCGGGCCGAAGGAGAGGTAGACGGCGGTGTCCACGCCGGAACCGCCCGGCCCGCCGGGGTTGATCACCAGCGAGCCGATCCGGTCGCGCTGCTTGCTGGAACGGGCCCGCAGCAGCGCGATCTCGAAGGTCTCGCCCGCGCCCGGCCCGGCGGTGGCCCCGGCGCCGGTGCCCCAGTTGCGCGGCACCTGGATCCGGGCGCACTCGTAGCGCATGTCGGGTGCGCCCCGGCCGACCAGGTCCTCGGCCACCTCCGGGCAGGCCCGCCAGGTCGGTGCGGCGCCCGGCGCGGCGGCCTCGCCGTCGGTCTCCGTCCGCGGCGCGAGCGCCGGGAGGGTGCAGCCGGCGGCGATCAGCGCGGCGCCGGCCAGCCCGGCCAGGGTGAGCCGGAGCCGGCGGATCCGGTCGGAAGTGCGGGTCACGAGCGGGCCTCCGTGGTCGGGTCGACGGCCAGGCTACGCCGACCCCGGGGCGGACCCGACGGTCGCCGTCGGATCACCACGGAGCACCTGGTCCACGTCGAACCGGACCGGGCGGTCGAGCTGGTCGTAGCCGCAGGAGCGGGGGTCGCGGTCGGGCCGCCAGCGGGCGAACTGGGCGGTGTGCCGGAACCGGTCGCCCTCCATCGCGTCGTAGCCCACCTCGACCACCAGCTCGGGGCGCAGCGGCTCCCACTCCAGGTTCTTGGTGCCGGTCCACCGGCTCACCCCGCCCGGGATGCGCTGACCCCGCTCGTGGTCGCCGTGCACCCAGGGGTGCTCGGCGCCGGCGTCCCGGTAGGGCGCCAGCTCGTCCAGCAGCTCGGCCCGGCGGGCCATGGTGAACGACGCGCACACCCCGACGTGGTGCAGCACGCCGGCCTCGTCGTAGAGGCCGAGCAGCAGCGAGCCGACCACCGGACCGGACTTGTGCCAGCGGAAGCCGGCCACCACCACGTCGGCCGTACGGGAGTGCTTGACCTTGAACATCAGCCGCTTGCCCGGCTCGTACGGCAGGTCGGCCGGCTTGACGATCAGCCCGTCCAGCCCGGCGCCCTCGAAGACGTCGAACCAGCGGTGCGCGGTCTCCGGGTCGGTGGTGATCTGGGTGACGTGCACCGGCGGGCGCACCCCGGCCAGCGCCGCCTCCAGCCGGGCCCGGCGCTGCGGGTAGGGCTGGTCGAGCAGCGTCTCGTCGTCGATCGCCAGCAGGTCGAACGCGACGAAGTCGGCCGGCGTGGTCTCGGCCAGCAGCTTCACCCGGGACGCGGCCGGGTGGATGCGCTGGGCCAGCAGCTCGAAGTCGAGCCGGGCCTGGCCGCCCGGGCCGTCGCGACGGATCACGATCAGCTCGCCGTCGACCGCGCACCGCTCGGGCAGCTGCCGCCGGGCCTGCTCGACCACCTCCGGGAAGTAGCGGGTCATCATCTTGCCGCCCCGGCTGGCCAGCTCGACCTCGTCGCCGTCGCGGAAGATGATGCACCGGAAGCCGTCCCACTTCGGCTCGTAGGTCGTGCCGGGTGCGGTGGGGATCTTCGGGACGCTCTTGGCCAGCATCGGCTCGACCGGCGGATTGATCGGCAGCTCCACGGCGACCAGTCAACCAGACGGCACCGACAACAGTGAGGCGGATCACCGCCGGTCCGTGGGCCGCGTGTCCGCCGCCGTCCCGCTTCCGCCCCGCCGGCCGAATCAGATAACCGCAGCTCAGAGCTAACTTCGCGGGGTGTCCGAGTGGGTTTGCGGGTGTTGTGGGCGGTGGCGGGTCACCGTCGAGTTGATCCGGGGCCGGTACCGCTACCGGCTGGTGCACCGCTATCCCGAGCAGTTCGGCGGCGGCAAGAACGTGCTGGGCGAGGTCGGCTCGGTGGCCGAGCTGGCGGAGCTGCTGCGCCGGCGTACCCCGCTCGACCTGGCCGACCTGCGCGAGGCCGCCTGAGCCCGCCGGTGCTGGCCGGGCGGTCGGGCCGCGACGGCCCGGCCGGCGGATGACACGGTCACGATCTCCGGGCACCGTCGACGGAGGGTGGCGCGGCACGGTCGCCGCGCCCGCGACGACGGGGAGGCGCGGATGCGGTTCACGGCCGGTACGGAGGTGGCCGCCGAGGCCGGGCTGGTCTGGGCGGTGCTCGTGGACGTCGAGCGGTGGCCGGAGTGGACGGCCTCGGTGCGTCGGGCCCGGCGGTTGGAGCCGGGGCCCCTCGCGGTGGGCGCGACCGTCCGGCTGGAGCAGCCGAAGCTGCGTCCGGCGGTGTGGCGGGTCACCGAGCTGACCGAGGGCCTCTCGTTCACCTGGGTCTCCACCGCACCCGGCGTGCGCAGCCGGGCCGAGCACCGGCTGGTGCCGCTGCCCGGCGGCCGGACCGGGCTGGAGCTGACCGTCCAGCAGTCCGGGCCGCTGGCCTGGCCGGTCGGCTGGCTCTACGGCGACCTGACCCGGCGCTACCTGCGGCTGGAGGCCGACGGGCTGCGGCGTCGCTGCGAGCGCGACTGACCCCGCCGGGCCGGGCCCGTCCCGCCCGTACGCTGGGCGTGATCCGTCGAGCCTGGAGGTGCGCCGTGCCGGCACTGACCTACCCGCATGTCGGCGCCACCCGCGACGGCGACCTGCCGCCCGGCTGGCGGCACGTGCGGCACCGGGTCCGCCTGCCGGACGGCTGCTTCGCCACCGCCGGCGCGGCCGTGCTCGGCTGGCGACTGCACCGGGCCGCCGGGATCCGGATGGACACCGCCGCCGCCCGGGCCGAGCCCGGGGTGCGGGTCGTCTCCCGCCTGGGCGTCGGCCCGCTGCGGCTGGCCGCGCCGTGCCAGGTGGTCTGGGCGGTCGACGACGGGCACCGGGCCGGTTTCGGGTACGGCACGCTGCCCGGGCACCCGGCGCGGGGCGAGGAGGCGTTCGTGGTCAGCCGCGACCCGGCCGGCCGGGTCTGGTTCGAGGTGGTGGCGTTCAGCCGCCCGGGCCGGTGGGTCATGCGCGCGGCCGGTCCGGCCGGCCGACTCTTCCAGCACGGGTACGCCTGGTGGCTGGGCCGCACCCTGCGCCGGCTCTGCGCCCGCGGCTGACGGCGCCCGGCCGCCCGGTCCCGCTGCGCCCGCCCGCCGACGGCCGGGCCGGGGTCAGAACCGGGCGAAGGAGCGGATCGGGGCGCGGGGGCCGAACTTCGGCGCCTGGACGCCGGCGGCCTCCAGCAGCACGCAGACCCGGCCCCGGTGGCCGCGGAACGGCTCCAGCAGGGCCAGCATCCGGGCGTCGTCGGCGCGCGGCTCGCCCGCGAGCGCCCAGGCCACCGTGTTCGGGATGTGGTAGTCCCCGACGCTGACCGCGTCCGGGTCGCCGTACGCCACCCGGACCACCTCGGCGGCGGTCCACGGGCCGATGCCGGCGATCGCGGTCAGCCGGCGGGTGGCCTCGGCGGCGTCCGCGCACCGCTGCAGCCGGTCGGCGGCGGCCGCCGCCCGGCGCAGCGTCTCGGCCCGGCGCTGCTCCACCCCGAACGGGTGGAACACCCAGTACGGCGTGGCCGCCACGGCGGCCGGTTCCGGCGGCAGCAGCAGCTGGACCGGCCCCGGCGCGGTCTCGGCGAAGTGCCGCACCGTCGCCGCGTACGCCCGGTAGGCCTCCTTGCCGGTCACCTTCTGCTCGAAGACCGCCCGCAGCAGCCGGGGGAAGACCAGGCCGGTGGCCGGCATCCGCAGCCCCCGGTGCTGCGCCGCCAGTCGGGCCACCACGGGGTGGTTCCCGGCGAGCGCGGCGAAGCCGGTGAGCTCGTCGCGCAGCCCGGCCACCGCGTCCGCGCGGTCCACCACCCAGTCGGCGCCCGGGCCGTACCCCTCGGCGACCAGTTCGCCGGCGGCCGGGCGCAGGGCCAGGGTGGCCGGTCCGGCCGGGGTGCGGGTGGCCCACCAGAAGGCGCCGCCCGCGATCCGGGCGCAGGGATCGTACGGGCTGAAGGTCAGCGCCCGCACCGACGCGGCCAGCCGGTAGTCGGCCGGTGGGCGCAGCTCCCGGCGCGCGGTGGGTTCGGTCACCGGCACATGCTGTCACGGACGGCCCGGGTGACACACGACACCGCCGACGCGCGAGGCGCCGGCGGTGTCTCCCGGGGCGGACCGGCCGGGTCACGGCCGTGGGTGCGGGTTGGGGGACCTCGGTGGTCGGCGCCTGCTGGCGTCGGCGCGCCACCGACCCTCGTCCGCTCCGGGGTACCGGGGCCGGCGGGCCGGTGCCGCCGATCCGACCACGACGGTGACCGGCCGCGCCCTCCCCGGCGGCGACCGGCCACCGGGCCCGGGTCGGTCAGTACGAGTAGCCGGAGTCGCCGCTCTCCGCGCCCTGGTCGTCCGAGGGCGGGGCCACCGGCTTGGGGGTGCCGGTCGGCAGGCAGGTGAGGTTCTTCTTGCCGTTCGGCGCCACCACGAACCAGGTGCCGCCGACGCCCTGGCCCTTCCACTGGCCGGGCTTCTTGTCGCCGATGTAGCGGTAGAGCGGCCAGCCGTCCAGGGTGATCTGCCGGGTGCCGTCCTGCCGGGTGACGGTGCCGACCTTGTCGTCGGAGACGCCGTTGAGCTGCGGGTTGCCGTCGGTGAGCGCCGGCGGCCAGACCTCGGCGCACTTGTCGACGCAGTTGGACGCCGCCGGGTCGTTGGTGTCCTTGTCGAAGCGGTACAGGATCCAGCCGTCCTGGTCGGTGACCACGCTGCCCATCCGGGCGACCTTCTTGCCGATGAGCCGGTCGGTGAGTTCGACGTCGGCGGGGGGCGGCGCGTCGGCCACCGGGGCCTCCGCGGATGCCGACGCCTCCGGTTCAGCCGTCGCGGTGGGCTCGGCCGCGGCGACGGCGACCGGCTCGGCCGCGCTCGAGTTCGCCCCGTCGTAACCCGCGGGAGCGCAGGCCGTAAGTGCGACCATCGCGCTCGCGACGATGACGGTCCGCTTCATCTGTGCCACGTGCCCTCCTCATGCTTGGCAGTTCACCGGGTAATACGGCACGAGGGCTGTCAAGGTTGAAATCGGATCCGTGGCCAATTTCACAAGGAATCGTTGAACCGGCGGCGTCTCGCATACGTGTGCCGACATGGACGACGGTCATTGCGAAGACGGAATGACCGATCGGCACCGGCCATTGTCGCTGGCCGGCGCCGATCGGTGTCGACGAGTCAGGCCGGTACGGTCACCAGCGGGCTCGCCACCCCGTTCGCGTCCACGGACTGCACCTGGAACTGCTTGATGTCGTCGATCGGCGTGGACGTGGCCGCCGACAGGGTCAGCACTTGGGTGTTGGTGTTCGTGCCGTACCCGCCGCCCGGCACCGACCAGGTGGAGATCACCTCGGTGGTGGCGTTCTTCCGCACCACCACCAGCCGGCAGACCCGCGGCCCGGGCAACCGGGAGAGGCTGAAGTTGACCCGGGTGCCGAACTCCTTCGACACCACGAAGAACGTCGCCTTCACGCCGGTGCTGGCATCCACCACGTCGTGCCGGTCGCCCTCCTCCTCGTTGCCGCCGAGGCCCGGGTCGTCCGGGCCGGCGGAGCGCGTCCCGGCCGGCGGGGTGAGCGGGGCGCTGGTGCTCGGCCCGGCGATCACGTCCGGTGGAGCGTCGTCCCGCTCGACGACGGTGGCGAAGCCGATCCCGGTGAGGCCGCCCAGCACCACCACGGCGGCGGCGGTGGCGAGCAGTTGCCGGAACCGGGTGCGCCGCCGGTCGGCGCGGACCGCGACCAGGGTGCGGTCCAGCAGGGCGGGGTCGGTCTGCGTCTGCTCCAGCGCGGTCATCGTCTCGCCGTCGATGCCGGAGAGCAGGCCGACCACCGGCACCATCGTCTCCAGCTCCGCGGCGCACGCCCAGCAGGTGGCGAGGTGCTCCTCGAACCGTTCGGTGTCCTGCTCGTCCAGGACGCCCAGCGCGTACGCCGCGACGTCCATGTGGTCCGCCCGGCTCATTCCGTCACCCCCCGTTCCTGCAGAGCCGTGCGCAGCGCGCGCAGCGCGTAGTAGACCCGCGACTTGGCGGTGCCCAGCGGAAGCCCCAGCTCCTCCGCCGCCTCGGGCACCGTCCGGCCGCGGAAGTACGTGGCCACCAGGATCTCCCGGTGCGACTGGCTCAGCGTACGCAGCGCGTCCGCCACCGTCATCGTGCGCAGCACCCGGTCGGTGCTGTCCGCCTCGGCGAACGCGGTCAGGTCCCGGTCGTACGTCTCGGCCGGCCGGGCCTGCTCGCTGCGGTGCTCGTCGATGGCGATCCGGCGGGCCACGGTGACCAGCCAGGGCCGCAGCGAGCCCTGCCCCTGCGCCCCCAGCCGGTGCGCGTTGCGCCAGGCGCGCAGCAGGGTCTCCTGCACGATGTCCTCGGCCCGCTGCCGGTCCCCGCCGGTCAGCCGCATGACGAACATCAGCAGCGGCCCGGCGTGCTCGGCGTAGAGCAGCCGGATCAACTGGTCGGAGTGAGCGGCCTCGGACGACCCCGCCTGGTGGCGTCCCGGCGCCGGTCGCGGCGTCACCGGACCATTCTGGCGAGGCGCCGGGCGGGCGTCGACCCCGCGTGCGGACCGGGTCTGACGCGACTGGGACCGCGCCGACATCCAGTCCGCCCGCACCGAGTCGCCGTGCCAGCCGACCGCCACCGCATGCATGCAGACCTCCGGGTGTCCGATGACATCGGCCCTCCCCCCACGGGCATGGCCGCCCGGTGGTACGCAGCGCCGGAGCGAACGGATCAACGGCGGACGGAAAAAATCCCGGGCGGTGGCGGCGTCGAGGCGGTGGCGCCGGCGTCCCGCACCACCGGGGCGCCGCCGACGAAGCGGTCCAGTTCCGGGCCGGCCAGCACCCGGCCGGGAAACCAGTCCCCGGCGGCCCGCCGGGTCAGCTCCGGCACCGGCGGTTCGGTGCGGCCGGCCACCAGCACCAGGTTGCCGTAGCGCCGCCCGCGCAGCACGGCCGCGTCGCCGACCAGGCAGGCCCGGGGCAGCGCCGAGCGGACCGTGGCCAGTTGACCGCGGGCGTACCGCAGCGGCGGGCCGTCGGCGACGTTGGCCAGGTACCAGCCTTCCGGGGCGAGTACCCGGGCCACCTCCGCGGCGTACTCGACCGAGGTCAGGTGGGCCGGCGTCCGCGCGCCGGCGAAGACGTCGGCGACCACCACCTCGTAGCTGGCGTCCCGGGTGGTGGCGAGCACCGCCCGGGCGTCGGCCACCCGCACCCGCAGCCGCGGATCGGCGCGCCAGGGCAGCACCCGGCGGACCAGGTCCACCAGCGCGCCGTCCACCTCGGCCACCCGTTGGGGGGAGCCCGGGCGGGTGGCGCTGACGTACCGGGGCAGGGTCAGCGCGCCGCCGCCCAGGTGCAGCACCCGCAGCGGGACGCCGGGCGGCGCGACCAGGTCGATCGCCGCGGCCAGCCGGCGGACGTACTCGAACTCCAGGTGGGTGGGGTCGGCCAGGTCGACGTGCGACTGCGGCGCGCCGTCCAGCAGCAGGGTCCAGGAGCCCGCCCGGTCCGGGTCCGGCACCAGTTCGGCGAGCCCGGTGTCCACCTGCTCGACCACCCGGTCCCCGGCCCGCTTCCGCCCCATGCCGCCCAGTATCCCGGCGCGCCGCCGCCGGCCGCCCCGAACCCCGCCCCCGGCGGGGGCGCGGGGTCAGCGGCGAGGAGCGGTGGGGCGGGCGGCGGCGGTCAGCGCCCGGTGCAGCAGCCGGGCGTCGCCGAGCAGCGCCCGCAGCCGGCGTTCCAGCCCGGCGATCGGGATGAGGTTCTGCGGGGCCCGCGGGTCCTTGTACGGCGTGGAGGCGAACCGGGGCAGGGTGACCAGCGACAGGTCGGCCAGCTCGACCGCCTCGTCGATGGTCAGGTCGGCCGAGCACTCCATCCGGACGATGCCCGCCCAGGGCGCCCCGGCGGCCACCGGCAACCGCAGGTACCACGACCAGCCGCCCCAGGCGGTGCCGAGCCGGAAGACCGGGGAGCGCTGGCCGGCCGCCAGCCCGGTGACCACCGCGGTGAGCCGGGCGTCGAGGTACTGGCTGTGCTGGGTCTTGATGTAGCCGAGGGTGCGCGGCAGCTGCCGCCGGTTGCGCAGCGGGCCGTCCACCACGAGCAGGTCGCCGTCGACCCGCGCGGCACCGGAGACCTCCACCTCCAGCGCGGTCAGCGGGCCCTGCACGGCCGCAGGCAGCTTGGCCAGCTCGCCCGTGCCGCTGACCCGGTGCACCGGGTAGCGGACCTGCCCGGCCACCACGTCCTCCGCCGAGGGGCTCGCGGTGAACAGGCCCCGGCCGACCCGGGCGCCGGCCAGCTGGGCCGCGCCCCGTTGCAGGTCGCAGCGGACCACGCCGGCCGCGTACGAGGCGGCCAGGCCGGGGAAGGAGCCGCCGTCGGACTCCGCCGTCCAGACGCTGGCGTCGATCCGGCGTACCCCGTCGACCAGCAGCACCACGTCCGGCGCGCGCACGCCGGGGCGGACGTCGATGGCCCGCCAGTCCACCGCGGGCAGTTCGGCGTCCGGGTCGACCTGGGCGCTGCTCGGCGCGGCCGGTCCGCCCGCCGACGCCTCGAACGACGCGCCGTACGCGGGATCCCACGCGTCGACGAAGAACCGGGCGCTCACCGGGCCCGCCCCTGCGGCGCGCCGCCGCGCTGCGCCGGCCCCCGGTAGCCGAACGCGCGGCCGGTCACCGGCCGGTCCGTTCGACGCGCGCCGAGCGGGCGTCCTTGCGTACCTCGAACCGGACCGGGATGCGCTCGGCCAGCGCCGGCACGTGGGTGACCACGCCGACCATCCGGTCACCCCGGGCGGCCAGGCTCTCCAGGGTGGCGGCCACCGTGTCCAGGGTGGCCGCGTCGAGCGTGCCGAAGCCCTCGTCCAGCACGATCGACTCCAGGCTCGCCGCGGTGGTGGACATCCCGGCCAGCTGCTCGGAGAGCGCCAGCGCGAGCGCCAGCGAGGCCTGGAACGTCTCGCCGCCGGAGAGGGTGCGCACGCCCCGGCGCAGCCCGGCGTCGTGGTGGTCGACGACGAAGAACTCGCCCTTGTCGTGCACCAGGTCGTACTGGCCGCCGGAGAGGTCGCGCAGGATCCCGGAGGCGCCGTCGACCAGCAGGTCCAGCGCCTCGGCCAGCAGCCACCGCTCGAAGTTGTTCGCCCGCAGGTGCCCGGCCAGGGCCCGGGCCACCTGCGCCTCGCGCTCGTGCCCGGCGCGCTGCTCGCGCAGCCCCGCCGCCTGCTCGCGCCGGTGCAGCAGCTGGCGCCGGTCGGCCTCGGCCCGCTCCACGGCCACCGCCGCGGCGCGTACCGGGTCGTCGGGGGCCGGCAGCCCGGCCGCGGTGAAGAGGCCGGCGATCCGCTCCGCCACCGTGCCGGCCAGCGTCTCGGCCTCGGCGACCGCCGCCGCCCGGCCGGCCCGCTCGCTGCGCCGCCGGTCCGCCTCCCCGGCGGCCCAGCCGGCCAGCGCGGCCCAGGCCGCCGCGACATCCTCGCGGTCGGCCGCCGGCGGGCCGAACCGGGCCAGCGTGTCCCGGGTGCCGTCGAAGCCGCGCCACGCCGCCCGCAACCGCTCCTCGGCGGCGTCCACCGCGGCCCGGGCCCGCCGTGCGGCGTCCCGGCCGGCCCGCACCGCCGTGGCGGCCTCGTCCAGAGCCCGCCGGAGCCGGGCGTGCTCGGCCAGCCCCTCGCGTAGCGCCTCGGCCGTGGCGGCCCCGGCGAGTTGCCCGTCCAGCTCGGCCAGCCGGGCGTCCAGCTGGTCCTGCCGGGCCCGGGCCTGCACCAGCACCCGCTCCAGGTCGCGCGCGGCCGTGTCGCGCTCCTGCACCAGCCGCCCGGCCGCCTCGCTCGCCGCCCGGGCGGCCTTGCCGGCCTCGACCGCGCGGGCCACCGCCGAACCGGCGGGCATCGCCGGCACCGTGGACACCACCTGCTCGCAGACCGGGCAGGGCGCGCCCTCGACCAGGTGCGCCCGCAGCGCCACCGCCTGGTCGGTGGCCTTCGCCTCCTCGTGCGCCCGGAACGCCGCCGCCAACTCCTCCTCGGCGCGCTCGGCCGTCGCCCGCGCCTCGGCCAGCGCCCGGACCGCCGCGTCGTGCTCGGCGCCGGCCGCCACCATCGCCGTCCGCACCGCGTCCGCCTCGCCGGCCAGCTTCTCCCGGTCGGCGTACGCCCGCAGCTGCAGCCGCAGCGCGCTCTCGTCACCGGCGGCGGCCAGCTCGCCGCGCAGCTTCTCCTCGCGCTCCTCGGCCAGCGCCACCGCGCTGGTGGCCGCGTCGGCCCCGGCGCGCGCGGCGCTCACCGCCCGGGCCACCTCGGCCACCCCGTCCGGCGCCCGCACCGCGCCGAGCACGGCCAGCTCGGCGTCGAGGGCGGCCAGCGCCGCCTGCGCCTCCCGGGCCGTGGACCGGGCCGCGTCCAGCTCCGGTACGGCGGCAGCCACCGCCCCGGCCAGCTCGCGCAGCCGGTCGACCTGCGTGGTCGCCGCCGCCAGCGCGGCGTCGTCCACGTCGGTCAGCCCGGCGAGCAGCTGGTCGACCGTCTCCAACCGCGCCTCGGCCTGCGCGGCCCGCGCGGTCGCCCGCTTCTGCACCTCCTCGTAGACGCCGAGGCCGAGCAGGTTGACCAGGATCTGCTGGCGGGTGGCCGGCTTGGCGTGCAGGAAGTCGGCGAACTGCCCCTGCGGCAGCACCACGCAGCTGGTGAACTGCTCGTACGGCAGCCCGACCGCCTCCAGCACCGCCACGTCCATCTCGGCCGGGGTGCCGGCGACCACCTCACCGAGATCCTCCGGGCTGAGCCCGGTGTCCAGCTTGGTCACGTCGAAGCCGGTCGGCATCAGTTGCAACCCGGCGTTGGCCGTCTTGACGTTGCCCCGGCCGTCGCGGCGGACCACCCGGGTGGCCACGTAGCGGGCGCCGCCGGACTCGAAGACCAGCCGGACCCGGGCCTCGGTGGCCGACGGCGCGAGGGCGTTGGCCAGACCGCGGGTGCCGCCCCAGCGGGGCACCGTGCCGTAGAGGGCGAAGCAGATCGCGTCCAGCACCGTCGACTTGCCCGAGCCGGTCGGGCCGACCAGCGCGAAGAAGTCGGCGTCGGTGAAGTCGACGGTGGTCTCGTCGCGGAAGACCGTGAAGCCGGCCATGTCCAGCCGCATCGGGCGCATCAGTGATCCACCTCCTCGAGGAGCTCGTCGAAGAGTTCCCGCACCCCGTCGTCGACGTGCCCGCGGCTGCTCAGGTAGTCGGCGAAGAGCTCGCGCGGGGAGCGGCCGGCCCGCTGGGCCACCCGGGTGCCGCTGCCCGGCGCCGGCACCAGCTCCGGGTCGATCCGGATCTCCAGCGCCCGGGGGAGCAGCTCCTGGACCTCCTCGCGCAGCCCGGCGCGCGGCTGCTCCCGGACGTACACCCGCAGCCAGCCCTCCGGTGCGTCGATCTCGGCGAGCTGGGCCAGCGTGCCGCGGACCGTCCGCAGCGGGGTCGCCGCGGCGACCGGCACCTCGCGGATCTGCGCGGCCGTGGTCGCGGTCACCTCGACCAGCGTCACCGCGGGCACGTTCTCCTGCTCGCCGAAGTCCACCGCGAGCGGGCTGCCGCTGTAGCGGATCGGGCACGGCCCCTGCACCCGCTGGGAGCGGTGCAGGTGGCCGAGCGCCACGTAGTGCGCGGTGCCCGGGAAGACCGTCGCCGGCACCGCGTAGCCGAGCACGGTGTGCGCGTCCCGCTCGCCGCCGCCGGTGCTCGCGCCCACCACGGTCAGGTGCGCGGTGACCAGGTGCACCCGGTCGGGCTCGGTGAAGCTCTCGGTGAGCCGGCCCAGCACCCGGCCGAGATGGTCGGCGTACGTCTGGGTGGCCTCGGCCGCGGTCAGCTCGTACATCTCCACCGCGCGGATCGCGTAGCGCTGGGACAGGAACGGCAGCGCGGCCAGCCGCCACCGCTCCCCGCTCGCCGTGGTGCCGTCGATGACGTGCTCGTCGGGATTGTCCCGCACGCCGCCGCGCAGGGTGATGCCGGCGGCCTCGGCCCACGGCCGCAGCGCGTCGAGGGCCTGGCCGTTGTCGTGGTTGCCGCCGATGGCGACCACGTCGGCGCCGGTGCGGCGCAGCGCGGTCAGCGCCCGGGTGACCAGGCGGGTGGCCTCGGGCGTCGGGGCGGCGGTGTCGTAGAGGTCGCCGGCGACGATGACCAGGTCGGGGCGCTCGGCCCGGGCGATCTCGATCACCCCGGCCAGCACCGCCTTGTGCTCGTCGGCCCGGGACTGCCCCTTGAGGACCTTGCCGACGTGCCAGTCCGAGGTGTGCAGGATCTTCACCGTGCCGCCCCTCTAGAACGGGATGTCGTCGTCGGTGCCGCCGCCCGAGCCCACCACCGCGAACGGGTCGGCGGACTGGGTGATCGAGCGGAGCGTCTCGGACGGGGCCCGGCCGGCCTCGGAGACCCGGGTCGCCCAGGCGGGGAAGGGGAACTCCAGGCAGAGCGGCACCGGGATGTCGGGCTGGTTGACGAACATCGTGCCCGGCTTGGCCAGCAGCGCGCGCTGCCGCTGGGCGGGGGGCAGGAAACCGTACTCGGGGCGGGACGCCTCGGCCGGGTCGAGCCGGCCGACCACCCGGATCGCCGAGTTGGTGACGATCCGCCGCTCCACCTCGCTCGCCGTCTGCTGGGCGCCGATCAGGATCACCCCGAGCGAGCGGCCCCGCTCGGCGATGTCGAGCAGCACCTCCTTGATCGGCGAGGAGCCCTCCCGGGGGGCGTACTTGTTGAGCTCGTCGAGCACCACGAAGAGCAGCGGCTTGGCGGTGCCGGCCTTCTCCTTGCGCTCGAACTCGCTCTTGAGCGTCACGCCGACCACGAACCGCTGCGCGCGGTCCGGCAGGTTGTGCAGGTCGACCACGGTGACCTGGGCGCTCTCGGCGGTGTTGATGCTGTGCGGGCGGCGGGTGGCCAGGTCGCCCCGGATCAGCCGGGACAGGTCCTTCTTGCTGCCGATCAGCCGCCGGGCGAACGCGTTGACCGTGCCCAGCCCGACCGCGCTGCCGGCCCAGTCGGTGCGGGTCTCGTCGTCGTTGAGCTGCTCGACGATGTGGTCGACCAGGTCGGCGTAGCTGCCCAGCCGGACGCCGTCGAGGCTCACCCCGCCGTCGGCGGGCTGGGCGTGCCGGGCCAGGTGGGCGGCGACCGAGTGCACCACCATCGTGTACTGCTGGCGTTCGTCGTCGGCGTCGGCGAAGACATACGGCAGCAGCCGGTCGGCGCAGAACTCGCTCAGCGTCCAGTAGAAGCTGTCCACGCCGGTGAGCCGGCTGCTCACGTCGGGGGTGCCGGAGGAGTCGCCGACCCGGGGCGGGGCGTAGACCCGCACGTCGGGGAAGGCGCCGGCGCTCAACCCGAGCCGGGCGTAGCCGGCGCGGGTGGCGTCGTCGAGGCGGGTGTTGGGGTGGTCGAGGAAGAGCAGGTCCTCACCCTTGACGTTGAAGATGAGCGCCTTGGCGTTGACCGCGTCGCCGCCGAGCACCCCGGAGCGGAACACCGAGTAGAGCAGGAAGGTGGCGAAGCTGGTCTTGGTGGCCACCCCGGAGATGCCGGAGATGGAGACGTGCGCGCCGCGGCTGCCGTCGAGGAAGTCGGCGTTGAGGTAGACCGGCACCCCGTCGCGGCCCATGCCCATCGGGATGCGCCGTTCCATCCGGTCGAAGTGCAGCGCCCGCGCCCGCGCGTCACCCTCGGCGCGGTGCACCACCGCCCCCGGCGACGGCGGCACGTAGAGCTCGGGGTCGACCCGGGTGGTGGTGATCTCGGCCGCCTCCTGCACCTGCGCGGGCAGGGTGCCGTCGGCGATGGCGAAGACGTCGGAGTCGAACTGGGCGCCCTCGTGCCGGGCGCGCACCTGGGTCACCACCCCGGCGATGGTCACGGGCTCGCGGTCGGGCAGCTCTCGCCGGGTCACCACCACGTCGTCGAGCTGGAGATAGCTGCCGGGAGAGACCGCCGTCCAGAACTGCAGGGGAGTGGCGTCGGCGGTGCCCAGCACCCGGCCGACCACCTCGCCGGGGCCGTCGAAGCCGTCGTCGGTCATCGCAACTCCGGTCGGCTGGTCATCGGGGTGGGGAGGCACGCCCTGCATCCTGCCCGAGGAGTACGACAGGTCGCCACGCGACGCGGCGGACGCCACGCCGGTCGGTGCGGCGGCCGGCCGCAGCGCGACCGCTCCGGCACGCAGCGTGCCCGCCGCCGCCCGGGGTCGATGTGACGCCGGGAAGCTCGCCGACGCCATCAGGGCAGCGGGTGGCATCGAGCACCGCCACTGTTCAGGGGCTGCGGCGAGGCCCTCGGGCCGGCGGGCTCGCCTCGATCCGCCCGCGAGCCCGTGGCGTCGCCGCTTCTCCCCTGACGGCGGCGCCGGACGGTCGGAGCCACCGGCCGGCCCGGGGTGCGGGCACGGACCGCGGCGGCCGTGCCCGCGCCCACGCCGGCGTCCCGCGCCGGCCGCACCGTTCCCGCGCCGGTCGTTCCCGCCCGACGGCGACCGGCCGGGCAGCCCGTGCCCGCGGGCATACGCCCGCGGAGTGCCGGTCAGTCCCGGGCGTACCGCAGCAGCAGTACCCCGTCGTCGGCGGCGAGCACATGCCGCAGCGGCAGTTGCCGCACCGGGCTCGGGTCGCCGGCGGTGATCCGGCCGGGGCCGGGGCCGGCGAGCAGCGGGGCGACCGTGAGGCACACCTCGTCCACCAGGTCGGCCGCGGTGAGCGCGCCGAACAGCCGCGGTCCGCCCTCGCAGAGGAGTTGGTCGAACCCGCGGTGGTGCAGCTCGGCGAGGCCGGCGGCGAGGTCGACCCGGTCCGTGCCGCAGGGCACCACGTCGGCGACCTCGGTCAGCCCGGGCGGCGCGGTGGCGCCGGCGTGAGTGAGCACCACCGGGCGGACCGGCGCGTCGGCGAACGCGGCCTGCGCCGGGTCGAGGTCCAGCGCGCCGGAGACCACCACCAGCGTCGGGTACTCGGCCAGCCCGTGCGCGCGACGCCAGGCCCGCCGCTCCGGGCTGAGCCGGACCGCCCGGTAGCCCTCGTGCCGCAGCGTGCCGGCGGCCACCACGAGCGCGTCGCAGAGCATCCGCAGCAGCCCGAAGACCCGCTTGTCCGGCTGGCCGGAGAGCCCGGCGGAGTAGCCGTCGACGCTGACCGCGCCGTCGACGCTGGCCACGAAGTTGACCCGCAGGCGCGGGCGGTCACCGCGGGCGTAGAGCGCGATGAGCGCGTCGTCGTCGAGGGGCTGCGGGTGCGCGCCGGGCCAGAGCCGGGAAATCGGGACTCCGACGCTCATTCGCTGGCCGGACCGGTGACCGGAGGGGTGGGTCGGGGGGTACGGTGCTGGCAGTCGCACCAGTTCCGGCCCGGACAGTCGTCGTGCCGCCTCGCCCGGCACGCTCGGCAGATCATGCTGGCAAGCCTAAGCCGAGGAGGATGGGACAGCATGCCGCGTCAGATCTTCCAGCTGAAGATTTCCCTGGCCGGGGTCCGGCCGACGGTCTGGCGCCGGGTGCTCGTCCCCGGTGGCTACACGCTCGACCGGCTGCACCGGGTGGTGCAGCACGGCATGGGCTGGCGCGACTGCCACCTGCACTCCTTCGAGATCGACGGCATCCAGTACGGCGAGCCCGACCCGGACGGCGAGCTGGCGCTCACCGACGAGCTGGACGTCCGCCTCGACGCGGTGGTGGGCAAGGGTAGCCGGTTCCACTACACGTACGACTTCGGGGACTGGTGGGAGCACGACCTGGTGGTGGAGGACGCGGTCACCGCCGACCCGGACGTGCGCTATCCGTCCTGCCTGGACGGCGCGCGGGCCTGCCCGCCGGAGGACATCGGCGGGCCGGTCGGCTACCACACCCTGCTGGCCGCGCTGGCCGAGCCGCGCCATCCCGAGCACCGGTCGATGCGCGAGTGGGTGGCCGACGGCTTCGACCCGGCCGCCTTCGATCCCGGCCGGGCCGACACCCTGCTGCGCCGCTTCTGCTGAACGACGGCACCCGCCGGTCGCCGGCCGCTGTCCGCCGCGCGCGGCGACGGCGTACGACGGTGGCGCGGTAACGATCTGGGAACGCTCCCAGTGGCCTATTGACACCCCTGAAACGCCCCAGCAATCTCATGGGAGCGCTCCCGACGGGTGCGTACTCGCCCGCCGCCCGGCTCGGCGGCGGGTGGACCTCACACGAGCCTGGAACACCTCCGGAAGCCGGCACCGACGAAGCAGCGTCAGGCATCCGCAACCACCACACGAACCACCACCTGAGAGGGGTCAGGGATGAGCGTCATCGGGCGAGGATTCCGCACTGTCGCGGTCGCCGCGCTCGCCGTGGGCGTGGCCCTCGGCAGCACGGCGTGCAGCAAGAAGAACGACGACGAGGCAAGTGGCGAGGGCGGACAGGTCAAGCTGGTCCTGCAGACCTTCCAGAACTTCGGCTACGACCAGGCCATCAAGGACTTCGAGGCGGCCAACCCGAACATCAAGGTCGAGCACCAGAAGATGGGCGAGCTGCGCGACTTCCAGCCGAAGCTGGTGCAGTGGCTGGCGGCGGGCAGCGGCGCCGGCGACGTGGTCGGCCTGGAAGAGGGCGTGCTCCTGCAGTACGTGCAGAACCACGACAAGTTCGCCAACCTGCTCGACCTGGGTGCCAGCGAGCTGAAGTCCAACTTCCCGGAGTGGAAGTGGAACAACGCGATGACTGCCGACGGCAAGAAGCTGATCGGTCTCGGCACCGACGTCGGCGGCCTGGCCATGTGCTACCGCAAGGACCTGTTCCAGCAGGCGGGCCTGCCCACCGACCGCGACGAGGTCTCCCAGCGGATCAGCACCTGGCAGGACTACATCGCGCTGGGCAAGGAGTTCAAGGCCAGCGGCAAGGTCAAGGCGGCCTGGCTGGACAGCGCCACCAGCCTGATGCAGCCGCACGTCATGCAGAACTCCGAGACCTTCTTCTTCGACAAGGACAACAAGTTCATCGGTGACACCAACCCGGTGGTCAAGCAGACCTGGGACATGGGCCTGCAGATGGCCGCCGATGGCCTCACCGCCAAGGCACAGCGGTGGAGCGCCGACTGGGACGCGGCCTTCAAGAACTCCGCCTTCGCCACCCTCCCCTGCCCGGCCTGGATGACCGAGGGAGTCATCGCCCAGCGGTCCGGGCCGGCCAACTCCGGCAAGTGGGACATCGCCAAGATCCCCGGTGGCGGCGGCAACTGGGGCGGCTCCTACCTCGCCGTCCCGGCCCAGACCAAGCACCCGAAGGAGGCGTACCTGCTGGCCAAGTACCTGACCAGCAAGGAGGGGCACCTGGCGGCGTTCAAGGAGGCGGGCGCCATGCCGTCCGACATCGCCGGCCTCGAGGATCCGGCATTCAAGGACAAGACGAGCGACTACTTCAGCGGCGCGCCCACCGGCCAGATCTTCGGTGAGAGCGTCAAGAACATGAAGCCGGTCTTCCTCGGCGCCAAGCACCAGCAGATCTGGGAGACCATCGTCGAGCCGCAGATGCAGGCGGCTGAGCGCGGCCAGCTCAGTTCGGACGCCGCCTGGAAGAAGGCGATGGACGAGGCCAAGAAGGCGACCAGCTGAGTCGCCGCTGACCTGCCGAGCCCACGGTGCCCGTGGGCCGGCGGCGGCGCCCACCCCGACACGGGGGTGGGCGCCGCCGCCAGGTCACCGCCGCCCACCCCGGAAGGACCTGCCATGAGCTCTACTGTCGGCGCGGCACCGCCACGGCACGCTGCCACGCCAGTCCGCCCGCCAACCGCACCACGTCGAACCTCGTACCGGCTCGGCCGCTGGGACATCAAGTACTCGCCGTACCTCTACGTCGCGCCGTTCTTCGTCCTCTTCGGGATCTTCGGCCTCTTCCCCGTCCTCTACACCGTCTACGTCTCGCTCTTCGACTACGAGCTGCTCAGCGGCACCAAGGAGTACGCGGGGCTGGAGAACTACCGCGAGCTGCTGGCGGACAGCCAGTTCTGGAACGCCGCGTACAACACGGTCGGCATCTTCGTGCTCAGCACGGTGCCGCAGCTCATCGTCGCGCTCCTGCTCGCCAACATGCTGAACCGGCAGTTGCGCGCCCGGACGCTGCTGCGCATGGGCATCGTCATCCCGAACATCACCTCGGTGGCGGCGGTCGGCATCATCTTCGCGCTGATCTTCGCCGACCGGTACGGGCTGGTGAACTGGTTGCTCGGCACCGTCGGCATCGATCCGGTCGCCTGGCGGGACAACCGCTTCGCCTCCTGGTCCGCGATCGCCGCGATGGTCGACTGGCGGTGGACCGGCTACAACGCCCTGATATACCTCGGCGCCATGCAGGCCATTCCCAAGGACCTGTACGAGTCGGCGTCACTGGACGGTGCCTCGGCGTGGCGGCAGTTCTGGCAGATCACCGTGCCGCTGATCCGGCCGACCATCATCTTCACGGCCATCATCTCCACCATCGGCGGGTTGCAGATCTTCACCGAGCCGCTGATGTACGGCTACGGGATGATCCGCGGTGGCGCGGAGCACGAGTTCCAGACCCTGGCGATGTACATCTACGAGCGGACCTTCACCGGCAACGCCGAGTACGGCTACGGCGCCGCCATGTCCTGGATGCTGTTCATGATGATCATTGTCTTCGCACTGATCAACTTCGCGCTGGTCCGCCGGTCGGTGAAGGGGGAGCAGCGATGACCACCACCCAGGCCCTGCCCCGCTCGGTGGCTCCGCCGCCGGGCGCCCGGCCGCCCCGCCGGCGCCGCCGTGCCCCCGGTGCCCAGCTCTGGCAGGCCAGCCCGCTGACCTATCTCGCGTTGATCATCGGCTCGGTGTTGTCGATCTTCCCCATCGTCTGGTCGTTCATCGTCGCGTCCCGGGACAACAGCGCGGTCTACGAGATGCCGCCCACCCCGGGCGGGCTGCTCTTCGACAACATCGAGCGGATGCTCGCCAACGAGGACGCCGCGTTCCTCTACGGGCTGGTCAACTCGGCCGTGGTCTCGAGCATCGTCACCGTCTCGGTGATCTTCTTCTCCAGCCTGGCCGGCTTCGCCTTCGCCAAGCTGAAGTTCCGGGGCCGCAACGGACTGCTGTTGGTGATCATCCTGACCATGATGGTGCCGACCCAGCTCGGCATCATCCCGCTCTACCTGATGATGGTCGAGCTGGAGTGGACCGGCACCCTGCAGGCGGTCATCGTGCCGTTCCTGGTGCAGGGCTTCGGGGTGTTCATGATGCGCCAGTACGCCATGTCCGCGGTCAGCGACGAGCTGATCGAGGCGGCCCGCCTCGACGGCTGCTCGACCTGGCGGATCTACTGGAACGTCGTGCTGCCCGCGCTGCGTCCGGCCGCGGCGGTGCTCGGACTGCTGACCTTCATGCAGACCTGGAACGAGTTCCTCTGGCCGTTCATCGTGCTCACCCCGGACACCCCGACGGTGCAGTACTCCCTCAAGATCCTCTCGTCCGGCCTGTACCAGACGGACTACACCGCCCTGTTCGCCGGCACCGCGCTGGCGACCCTGCCGTTGCTGATCGTGTTCATCATCTTCGGCCGCCAGATCATCGGCGGCATCATGGAAGGCGCCGTCAAGTCGTGAGCAACCCCGCCACCCCACCCGCCCTCGGCGTACTCGACGAGCGCCCGCCGCTGACCTTCCCGCCCGGCTTCCTCTGGGGCGCCGCCACCGCGGCGTACCAGATCGAGGGCGCGGCGGCCGAGGGCGGCCGGACCCCGTCGATCTGGGACACCTTCAGCCACACGCCGGGGCGGGTGGTCGCCGGGCACACCGGCGACGTGGCCTGCGACCACTACCACCGGCTCGACGCCGACATCGCGCTGATGGCCGAGCTGGGGCTCAGGTCGTACCGGTTCTCGGTCTCCTGGTCCCGGGTGCAGCCCGGCGGTTCCGGTCCGGCCAACGCCGAGGGGCTGGACTTCTATCGGCGGCTGGTCGACCGGCTGCTGGCGCACGGCATCGAGCCGTGGCTCACCCTCTACCACTGGGACCTGCCGCAGCCGCTGGAGGACGCCGGCGGCTGGCCGGCCCGGGACACCGCGGGCCGGTTCGCCGACTACACCCGGCTGGTCGCCGACGCCCTCGGTGACCGGGTGCGCTACTGGACCACGCTCAACGAGCCGTGGTGCTCGGCGTTCCTCGGCTACGGCTCCGGCGTGCACGCGCCGGGCCGCTCGAACGGGGCGGACGCCGTCCGGGCCGGGCACCACCTGATGCTCGGCCACGGCCTCGCCGTGCAGGCGCTGCGCGCGGCCCGTCCCGACGCCGAGGTCGGGGTGACGGTCAACCTCTACCCGGTCACGCCGGCCGGCGACTCGCCCGCCGACGCCGACGCCGCTCGGCGGATCGACGGGCTGGCCAACCGGTTCTTCCTCGACCCGATCCTGCGCGGGTCGTACCCGGCCGACGTGCAGGCCGACCTGGCCACGGTCACCGACTTCGGGCACGTCCGCGACGGCGACCTGGCGGTGATCTCCACGCCGCTGGACCTGGTCGGGGTCAACTACTACAGCCGGCACCTGGTGGCCGCCCCGGTCGACGGGGTCGCGCCGGAGAAGTACTGGCGGTCGCCGTCGTGCTGGCCGGGCAGCGAGGACGTCCGGTTCGTCACCCGCGGCGTGCCGGTGACCGACATGGACTGGGAGATCGACGCGCCGGGCCTGGTGGAGACGCTGCGCCGGGTGCACGAGGAGTACACCGACCTGCCGCTCTACGTCACCGAGAACGGGTCGGCCTTCGTCGACACGGTGGCCGACGGGGAGGTCGACGACGCCGACCGGCTCGCCTACTTCGACGCCCACCTGCGCGCCGCCCACGAGGCGATCGGCGCCGGGGTGCCCCTGCACGGCTACTTCGCCTGGTCGCTGATGGATAATTTCGAATGGGCCTGGGGTTACACCAAGCGGTTCGGCATGATCTACGTCGACTACGACAGCCAGACCCGCATCCCCAAGTCCAGCGCCAGGTGGTACGCCGAGGTGATCCGACGCAACGGTCTGGCCGCACAATAGGCGGGGACCAGCCAGTACCGGGCGGTCCCGGCGCCACCTCGCGCAGGTGTGCCGGGTCCGCCCGACGTCGGAGGAGCAGACGATGACAACGCAGCGCACCCGGTCGCTCGGGCGCCCGACCCTCGACGCGGTCGCGGCCCGCGCCGGCGTCGGCCGCGGGACGGTGTCCCGCGTGGTCAACGGCTCGCCCCAGGTCAGCCCGGAGGCCCGGGCCGCGGTGCAGCAGGCCATCGCCGAGCTGGGGTACGTGCCGAACCGAGCCGCCCGCGCCCTGGTCACCCAGCGCACCGACTCGGTCGCGCTGGTCGTCTCCGAATCCGGCGACCGGGTGTTCACCGAGCCGTTCTTCGCCGCCATCGTGCGCGGCATCAGCTCCGGCCTGCTGGAGACGCCGATGCAGCTCTGGCTGGCCATGGCGCAGTCCCCGGTGGAGCGGGAGCGGGTCGAGCACCACCTGACCAACCAGCACGTCGACGGGGTGCTGCTGCTGTCGCTGCACGACGCCGACCCGCTGCCCACCCTGCTCGAGGAGCGCGGCCTGCCCACCGTGCTCGGCGGCCGCCCGGCCCGGATGCTGCAACCGGGCGCCCAGCCGGCCTGGTACGTCGACGTGGACAACGTCGGCGGCGCCCGCCGGGCCGTGGAGTACCTCGCCGGCCGGGGGCGGCGGCGGATCGCCACCATCGCCGGCCCGCAGGACATGGGCGCCGGCCTGGCCCGGTTGACCGGCTACAAGGAGGCGGTCAAGGCCGCCGGGGGCGGGGTCAACCCGGACCTGGTGGCGTACGGGGACTTCAGCGAGGAGAGCGGGGCGGCCGCCATGCGGCGGCTGCTGGAGGTCTGCCCCGACCTCGACGCGGTCTTCGTCGCCTCCGACCTGATGGCGTTCGGCGCGCTGCGGACGCTGCGCGAGGCGGGTCGGCGGGTGCCTGAGGACGTGGCGGTGGTGGGCTTCGACGACGCGCCGGTCGCCCGGCAGGCCGACCCGCCGCTGACCACCGTGTTCCAGCCGGTGGAGGAGATGGGCCGGCAGATGGCCCGCCTGCTGGTCGCCCGGATCCGCGGCGACGAGCTGCCCTCCCCGCACATCCTCCTCGACACTCAACTCATCGAGCGCGCCTCCGCCTGACCCGCACCGCGCCCCGGCCGATCACCCGGACGGCGCCGGGGTGATCAGTAGCTCGGCAGGGCGATGGCGGTGGCCGCCTGGTGGATCGGCTCGATCACCTTCGCGGTGATGCGATTCTTACCGGGCAGCCGGCCGCCGCCACCTGGCAGCGGCCGGGAGACCGGGTGGGCCGAGCCCACCCGGCACATCCTGGTCAGGCGGGGGCGGGGGTCCAGCGGCGGAGTTCGCGACGGGCGAGGGAGGCGCGGTGGACCTCGTCGGGGCCGTCGGCCAGGCGCAGGGTGCGGGCCTGGGCCCAGAGGGCGGCCAGCGGGGTGTCCTGGCTGACCCCGGCGCCGCCGTGCGCCTGGATCGCCTTGTCGATCACCCACTCGGCCATCGCCGGGGTGGCGATCTTGATGGCCTGGATCTCGGTGTGCGCGCCCTTGTTGCCGACCGTGTCCATCAGCCAGGCGGTCTTGAGCACCAGCAGCCGGGCCTGCTCGATCCGCACCCGGGACTCGGCGATCCACTCCCGCACCACGCCCTGCTCGGCCAACGGCCGGCCGAACGCGACCCGCTCGCTGGCCCGCCGGCAGAGCAGTTCCAGGGCCCGCTCGGCCATCCCGACCAGCCGCATGCAGTGGTGGATCCGCCCCGGGCCGAGCCGGGCCTGGGCGATGGCGAACCCGGTGCCCTCCGCGCCGATCAGGTTCTCCGCCGGCACCCGTACGTCGACGAAGTCGACCTCGGCGTGCCCGCCGTGCGGGGCGTCGCTGTAGCCGAAGACGGTCATGCCCCGGCGGACCGTGACCCCGGGGGTGTCCCGCGGGACCAGCACCATGCTCTGCTGGCGGTGGCGGTCGGCGCCCGGGTCGGTCTTGCCCATCACGATGAAGACCTCGCAACGCGGGTCCATTGCCCCGGACGACCACCACTTGCGGCCGTTGATCACGTAGTGGTCGCCGTCCCGGGTGATCCGGGTGGCGATGTTGGTGGCGTCGGAGGAGGCGACCTCCGGCTCGGTCATGCAGAACGCCGACCGGATCTCGCCCTCGAGCAGCGGCTCCAGCCAGCGCTTCCGCTGCGCCTCGGAGCCGAACTCGGCGAGCAGTTCCATGTTGCCGGTGTCCGGGGCGGCGCAGTTGACCGCCTCCGGGGCGAGGTGCGGGCTGCGCCCGGTCAGCTCGGCCAGCGGCGCGTACTGGAGGTTGGTCAGCCCGGCGCCGTAGCGCGGGTCGGGCAGGAAGAGGTTCCACAGGCCGCGCCTGCGCGCCTCGGCCTTCAGCTCGGCCATCACCGGCGGCCGGGCCCACGGGTCGCCGGTGGCGGCGACCTGTTCGGCGTGCACCGGCTCGGCCGGGTAGACGTGCTGCTCCAGGAACGCGGTCAGCTCCCCGCGCAGCTGTTCGGTGCGGGCGTCGTACGCGAAGTCCATCAGCGCTCCCTGGCGGCGGTCAACCCGTGCGCGACCAGCGGTGCCACCATCTCGCCGATTCGGTCGAAGCCCTCGCCGAGGGTCTGCCCCAGCGTGTGCCGGTAGTGGATGCCCTCGCAGATCACCGCGAGCTTGAAGCAGCCGAGCGCGACGTGCCAGTGCAGCGGGCCGACGTCGACGTCGCCGCGGCCGGCGTAGCGCTCGATCAGCTCGGCGCCGGTGGGGAAGCCGGCCCGCGGGCCGAGCCCGTCGGCGACCGGGTTGCCGGCGGCCGTCTCGCTGTCGCCGAGCACGTCCCAGTAGGTCAGCAGGAGCCCCAGGTCGGCCAGCGGGTCGCCGAGGGTGGCCATCTCCCAGTCGAGCACCGCCCGGACGGCGACCGGGTCGACGGTGGCGAGGAGGTTGTCCAGCCGGTAGTCGCCGTGCACGATCCGGCCGGCGTTGGCGCCCTCGGGCGCGGTGGCGGCGAGCCGGTCGCGCAGCTCCTCGATGCCGGGCAGCGGCCGGCTGCGGGAGCGTTCCAGCTGGCCGGCCCAGCGGCGTACCTGCCGGGCGAGGTAGCCCTCCGGCCGGCCGAAGTCGGCCAGCCCGACCGAGGCCGGCTCGACGGCGTGCAGCGCGGCCAGCGTGTCCATCATCGCCATGGCCAGCTCCCGCCGCTGGTCGGCGGTGAGCGGGTCGGTCTGGGCGCGGGTGCGGAACACCTCGCCGGGCACCCGCTCCATCAGGTAGAACGGCGCGCCGATCACCTCCGGATCCGGGCAGTGCAGCAGCGCCGCCGGCACCGGTACGTCGGTGGGAGCGAGGGCGGAGATCACCCGGAACTCCCGGGCCATGTCGTGCGCGGTGGCCAGCACGTGCCCGAGCGGCGGGCGGCGCAGCACGACCTGGTGCTCGCCGGCGTGCAGCAGGTAGGTCAGGTTGGACTTGCCGCCGGCGATCAGCCGGGCCCGCAGCGGGCCGGCGGCCAGCTCGGGCCGGTGCTCGGCGAGGTAGCCGGCGAGCCGGTCGAGGTCGAGCCCGACGGGGGACGCGGTGGGGGTGGAGCCCCGCTCCGGCGGGGTGGCCGGGGCGGTCCCCGGCCGGAGCGCGTCGACGGCCGGATCGGTCATCCGACTAGTTGATGGCAGCCCGACCGGCTTGTCAAGGTCGGATTTTGCCCCCGGGACATGCCGCGGCAACAGGGACGAAATGGGCAACGATCAGGCTGGTGCCCAGCCTGCCGGCCGCGCTGCCGGCCCGCCGAGCGGAGGGTACACAGATGTTGCTGCGAGTTCGGGTCACCCTGCCGGACCGTCCGGGCACGCTCGGCCAGGTGGCGCGCACCATGGGCGTCTCCGGTGCGGACATCGTCCAGGTGGTGGTGCTGGAACGGCTCGGCGGGCGGGCGGTGGACGACTTCACCGTGGTCTGGCCGGGCGCGGCCCGGGTGGAGCGGCTGCTGGCCGGCCTGGCCGCGATCCCGGGGGTGCGGGTGGACGGGGTGTGGCGGGCGATCGGCGCGCCCACCACCACCGGGCAGGACGCCGAGTTGCTGGCCCAGGTGGCGGCGAACCCGGTCGACGGGGTCGCCACCCTGGTCGACGCGGTGCCCGGGCTGCTCGCCGCCGACTGGGCGGTCGCCGCGGTGGTGCCGCTGAACTGGGCCACCCGGGCCGGCGGCGGGGAACCCACGGTCGGGCACGCCAGTTGGCGGGCGCCCGTACCGCCGCGGCTGCCGGAGGTGACCCCGCTGCGCGCCCGGGCGGTCGACACGCCCGACGGCGGCCACTTCGCGGTCGCCCCGTTCGGCCGGGCCGGCCTGGTGCTGGTGGTCGCCCGGGAACGCACCGACCCGCTGGCCGCGCCGGCGTTCCACACCACCGAGGTGGACCGGCTGGCGCAGCTGGTCCGGGCCAGCGCGGTGATCCTCGGCGACCGGCTGGACCTGGTCGGCGCGCCGCCGGTGGTCGCCGGCCCCTGACCCGCGGCGACCCCCCGCCGCCGGCCGGTGGCGGTCCGGCCGCCGGCACCGCTGTGGCGCAGGTCGCGTCCGCGGTTCCCGGGCCGTCACCCCGGGGCAACCGGCCGGCAACAGCCACCGGCGAGGGTCGTACCCGGGGAAGGGAGGCAACCATGACGTTGTGGCGGATCCGAGCCACCGTGGACGACCGGCCGGGCTACCTGTCGGTGCTCACGGCCAGCCTCGCGCTGCGCGGGGTCAACATCCTCACCGTGCAGGTGCACACCACCGAGCGGGGCGCGGTCGACGATTTCCTGGTCGACGCGCCGGACACGCTCGAGGAGGCCGACCTCGTCGCCGCCGTGGAGCGGGGGCGGGGGCGGGACTGCTGGGTCGCGCGCAGCGAGGCGCGCGGGCTGGCCGACCAGCCGACCCGGGTGCTCGGGTTGGCCAACCGGCTGGTGCGCGACCCGGACGCGACCGGGGAGGCGCTGCGCACTCTGCTCGGCGCGGACACGGTCAGCTGGCGGCCCGCGCCGGCCGGCGTCCGCGGCGGCAGCACCGAGCGCACCATGCTGCTGGCCGACCCGGGCGGCGGGTCCTTCGTGCTGCGTCGGACCGCCCCCGACTTCACCCCGGCCGAGTACGCCCGGGCGCAGGCCCTGGTCGAGCTGGCGGCGACCGTCGGGCGCCGGGCGGCCGAGCAGGTGACCCTGGTCCTGCCGGACGGCGCCGAGGTGGGCGTACGACCGGCCGGCGCGGACGACCTGGCGGGCGTGGTGGAGCTGCACGAGGCGTGCTCGGCGCGCAGCCGGCACCGGCGCTACCTGGGTGGGGCGGCGACGCCGGCGCCGACCCGGTTGCGCCGGCTGCTGGAACCGGCGCGCGGGTTGACCCTGCTTGCCGCCGCGCCCGGCTGCGGTGGGGCGGGGGAGCCGGTGGTGGCGATGGCGAACCTGCTCGCCGAGGGGGACGAGGCCGAGGTGGCGCTGCTGGTCCGGGACGACTGGCAGCGGCGCGGGCTCGGCTCGGCGCTGCTGCGGCGACTCGTCGGGCACGCCGAGCGGGCCGGGTACGCGGCCCTGGTGCTGCACGTCCAGGCGGAGAACACCCCGATGCTGCACACCCTGCGGCGCCTGGCCCGGCCGACCAGGAGCGAGCGCGACGCCGCCCTCCTCACCCTCACCGTCCCCCTGACCGCCCCCACCGCCGTCCACCCCCGCTGACCCCGGGGAACCCACGCGCGATCCCGCACTTTCCGCCCCCGGCGGACCGGCACATGCCGCGGGCCGAAAGGGCAGGATCGCGCGAGTGGGAAGCGGTCGGGTCAGGTGGCGGGGTAGCTGCTGTAGTCGGGGAAGTTGCCGTAGAGGCGGTCGTCGCCGTTCTGGGTGACCGCCTGCACCAGGAGGTCGCCGCCGACGAAGGCGCCCTTCCAGGAGGCGCCGCGGCCGCCGAACGGCTCGTCCCGGTCGCCCCGGGAACGGGGCTTGTTGATGCCCACCTTGAACGCCTGCAGGTCCACCGCGAGCTTCGCCGCCTCGTCCTCGTCGTCGCAGGCCAGCGAGGCGACCAGCGCGCCGTTGGAGGCGTTCATCGCGGCCAGCAGCTCGTCGGTGGTGTCCACCACCACGATGGTGTCGACCGGCCCGAACGGCTCGGCGTGCATCAGCCGGGACCGCCCGGGCGGGGCGAGCAGCACCGCCGGCGCCACGTACGCGGAGGTGTCCTGCCCGTCGAGGAACGGCGCGCCGTCCAGCTTGCCCCGGTGCAGCGGCACCGCGCCGCCGCGTACCGCCTCGTCGACCTTGCGGCGCAGCTCGTCGGCCTTGGCGGCGCTGATCAGCGGGCCGAAATCCAGCTCCGGCAGCGGGTCGCCGGCGGACCAGTCCTCGTCGACGGCGAGGGGGTGTCCGAACCGGACCGAACGCACCACCGGCAGGTACATGTCGAGGAACTCGTCGACCAGGTCCCGCTGCACCACGAACCGCGGGTACGCGGTGCAGCGCTGCTTGCCGTACTCGAAGCCCTTCTTCAGGTGTCCGGCGAGCAGGTCCCACTGGGAGAAGTTCCAGACGCCCCAGGCGTTGAGCCCCTCCTGCTCGATGAAGTGCCGCTTGTCGGAGTCGAGCAGCGCGGCGGCCACCTTGCCACCGTTGGACCGCCCGCCGACGAACGCCACCGCGCCGATCTCCGGCGCCCGGACCAGCACCTCGGAGAGTTCCTCGCCGCTGCCGGAGAGGAGCGTGGCGGGCAGCCCGGCCCGGCGCATCAGCGCGTGCGCGACGGTCAGGCAGACCGCCCCGCCCTGCGACGGCGTCTTGGCGATGACCGCGTTGCCGGCCAGCAACTGCACGAGTTCCGCGTGCACCAGCACGCTCATCGGGTAGTTCCAGGAGGCGATGTTGCTGACCGGGCCGGGCAGCGGCTCCCGGCCGTCGGCGAGCATCCGGTCGATCTCGCCGACGTACCAGCGCACGCCGTCCAGCGCCCGGTCCACGTCGGCGCAGGCCAGCCGCCATGGCTTGCCGATCTCCCAGACCAGCAGCAGGGCGAGCAGGTCGCGGTGCGCGGTGAGCGCGTCCAGCGCGTCGGTGACCCGGGCCTTCCGCTCGGCCAGCGGCGTCGCGGCCCAGTCCCGGTGCGCGGCGGCGGCGTGCGCCACGGCGGCCCGGGCGGTCCCGGCGTCCAACCGGGACAGGTTGACCAGGACGGTGTTGTCCACCGGCGTGCGGACCGGGGTCGGCGCCCCGACCGCGCGCCAGTCACCCTCGACGAGGTTGTGCAGGGTGGTGATGCCGTCGGCCGGTGGGCCGAACGCCTCCGGGGCGGCGGCCACCGCGCGGGCGAGGGTGTCCGACCAGGCGGTGCCGTCGGCGAGTCGTAGAGCCATCGCGATCTCCTCAGGGTCGTCCGGGGAGCGGCGGCGTCGATGGCACCGCTGGTGTCGCGTACTGTCGCGCGCCGTGCTGCGGCCCGGCAACAGTACGTTCGTATGCCGGAACGCGACGCCCGCGAAAAGCCGGTCCCGACCGCGACAAACGGTCGCGTCCAGTCGCACTGAGCTGGGCGTACGCGGTCAGAGCATCTAATACTATCGATGATGTGATGTATCTCCGGGCGCCGTCGACCGGGTTACCCGTGAGTACGGATCGCGGCTGGGAACGGATCAGATCCGGACTGCCGCGGGTGCCCGCCCGGCGCCGCCGACGACCGCGACGGGCGTGCCGTCGGGTGGGTCGCGCGGCCGGTCGGCGGTACGGACCCGGACACGCGAGCGGCCGCCGGACAGGTGTCCGGCGGCCGCTCGGGCGCTGCGTCAGATCAGCTGGTGAAGGTGATGTTGTCCCGCCGGCGGCGCAGCACCAGCAGGGTGCCGCCACCGATCAGGGCGAGGCCGCCCAGCGCGATGCTGGTGGTGGCCACACCGGTCAGCGGCAGGCCGCCGCCGTTCTCGCCACTGCCGCCCCCGACGCCGCTGCTCTCCGACGGCGTGACCGAGGTGGACGGCGTGACCGAGGTCGACGGCGTCACGGACCCGGACGGCGAAGCCGGCGTGGTCGGGGTCGCGGGCGTGGTCGGGGTCGTGGGCGTGGTCGGGGTGGTCGGCGTGGTCGGGGTGGTCGGCGTCGACGTGCCGGCGCAGGTGTGGCTCAGGTTGAACTTGTCGGCCTCGCCGTCGACCACGGCGCTGCCGTCGACCAGCGTCCACCCGGCCGGGGTGAAGACGTAGGCGTGCTTGACCTGCGGGTCCTTGCCGCCGGTCGAGTCGAGGAAGTCGGTGTAGGGGTCCGTGGGATCCGGCACCTTCACCGTCACCGTGCCGCTGCCGTTCGAGAAGGTCAGCGTCAGGCTCTTGAAGTCGCCGCCGCCCTGGGGCAGCACGAAGTGCCAGCCGTCGTAGCCGGCCGGCAGGTCGTCGAACTTCTCGTCGTTGCAGTCCTGGGTCTCGAACCCGGCCGCCGTCTCGTCTTTGTGGTCCGGGTTGATTTCAATGGTGGTGCTGGACGCCCAGGCCGGGGTGGCAAGGGTGAGGCAGGCCGCGGCGGCGGCAGCAGAAACGGCCGCGCGCGCCACGCGCCGACGCTGTGGCATGAGGATTCCTCCGGAGTGGATCGAGGGGACAGCACATGATGGCACAGGGCGTGACGGACGTCGACATCAGGTGATCGGTCTGACCTGCGCGGACGTGCCACCGGAAGCCACCGGTTCGGCAAAATTCATCACTCTCCGCAGGCGTGTCGGTGTAACGGGAATGACCGCCCGGACGCTACGGTCTCTTCGCTCGCTCGGCTGACCACCGCCGGAGTCGAGATCTTGGGCACCTTCCGTTCACGGCGAAAGGTAACTGTCCATGATCTACAGCGGCACTGCTCGAGCACGGTGCCGAATTCCTCGGGCAGCACCCGCCGCTGCTGGCAGCCGGCTGCCAGTAACGCCTGCGCCTGACGCACCCCCGTCGCCCAGCCGGCCACGTCGATCAGCGCGGGCGGTGGTCGTATGGGGCGGGCGGGCCAGCTGCACATGCTCGTCGGGCAGCAGGGAGGTCCGGTGCACGACCACCGCCGCCATGTCGATCGGCAGCCGGCGCAACGGTGGTACGGGCTGCGCGTCGCGCCGTCGGCACCAGCACGTGCAGCAGTTCCCGCCGGTGCCCGCGGATGCGTGCCTCTGCGGCCGCTGTCGCGCCGGCTCGCACCATCCGCCGACTCTGCTCCGCTGGCCACGAACCTGCGATCAGATCGCGGATCGTCACCGTTCGCGGCGAACGGTGACTGCCACGATTCCGGGCTGTCAACAAATGTCTATTGATGATGTTTTATGATGTGTGAGTGAACTTGAAGCAGTGGGCGGAGCGCGAAGGCGTGCACCACGTCACCGCGTACCGGTGGTTCCGGGAAGGCCGGCTACCGTCCCCGCTCGCAAAGTTGGACGGCTGATCCTGGTGGAGGTGCCGGGCTCGACGGAGCCCGCAGCGGAGTCGGTCGTTGTGTATGCGCAGGTGTCGTCGGCGGACCAGCGCGCCGACCTGGACCGTCAGGTTGCCCGGGTGACAGGGTGGGCCACTGGCCAAGGGCTGGTGGTGTCGCGGGTGGTGACTGAGGTCGGCTCCGCACTCAATGGGCACGCGAGGAAGTTCCTCGCCCTGTTGCGTGAGGCGTCGGTCACCACCATCGTGGTGGAACACCGCGACAGGTTCGCTCGCTTCGGCGCCGAGTATGTCGAGGCGGCGCTGGCCGCGCAGGGGCGGCGCCTTCTGGTCGTCGACCCCGCGGAGGTTGACGACGACTTGGCGCGGGATGTAACCGAGATTTTGACCAGTCTTTGCGCCCGCCTGTATGGGCGTCGTGCGGCGGTGAGCCGTGTCCGCCGTGCAGTTGAGGCCGTCACAAGCGGGTGAGCGCTGATGGTTGTACGGAAGGTCGTGGTGGGGTGCAATGGCTGCGCGAGGACACAGACGCTCAGGCCGTCCAAGATTGAGCCGTGTGACGGCTACTACTGCATACCCGAGCACGGGCCGAAGGATGACCGGCCTCCAGGGCTGGTACGTGAGCTGATCATCAACGCCGCCGGCGGATTTTGGGGTTGGCGTGACGTCGTGCCGACCCAGGAGGACATGGACGCGATCGCTCGTGCTCGGGCGATCATGGCTCTCGGCCAGGCCAAGCAGATCGTTGACGAGGCCGTGAGTGGTGTCGCGTGAAAGTGATGCAGGCGTATCGCTTCGCTCTGGACCTGACCCCCGGTCAGGAACGGGACCTGGCCCGTCACGCCGGTGCGGCAAGGAAGGCTCACAACTGGGCCCTGGACCGTGTGAAGGCGGTAATGGCGCAGCGGGCCGCCGAACGTACCTACGGCATCGGCGATGATCAGCTCACCCCGGCCGTTGGTTGGACGCTACCGGCGCTACGCCGTGAGTGGAACCAAGCCAAGGACGAGGTGGCGCCGTGGTGGCGGGAGTGCTCGAAGGAGGCGTACAACACCGGCCTGGACGGGCTTGCCCGCGCGTTGAGGAACTGGTCCGACTCCCGCTGCGGCAAACGGGCCGGTAGGTCGGTCGGTTTCCCGCGGCGTAAGTCGAAGCGCCGAACGACCCCGTCCGTGCGGTTCACCACCGGGGTCATCCGCGTGGAGCCCGACCGCAAGCATGTGACCCTGCCCCGGTTGGGTCGGCTCAAGCTGCACGAGTCGGCCCGTAAGCTGGCCCGCCGGCTCGAGGCCGGCACCGCCCGGATCCTGTCCGCCACGGTGCGGCGCGAGGCGGGCCGCTGGCATGTGGCGTTCACCTGCGAAGTTGAACGATCAGAGCGTAAGCCGAGCAGACCGGCGGGGGTGGTCGGTGTCGACGTCGGCATCCACCATCTGGCGGTGCTGTCCACCGGCGATGTCGAACCCAATCCCCGCCACCTGGATGCTGCCCAGCGAAGACTTCGCCGCATCGGGCGCGCCCTGGCCCGCAAGCGCGGCCCCTACGACCCGGCCACCCGCACCCCCATGACCGCCTCCCGGCGATGGGAGCGGACATCGAAGCGGCTGTCCCGACACCATGCCCGGGTGGCGAACCTGCGCCGCGACGGACTGCACAAGCTCACCAGTCGGCTAGCTGACGAGTACGGCACCGTCGTGGTCGAGGACCTCAATGTGGCCGGGATGGTGCGCAACCGCCGCGTGGCCCGAGTCATCAGCGACGCCGGGTTCGGCGAGATCCGCCGACAGCTCGGCTACAAGACCGTCTGGAATGGCGGCCAGCTCGCGGTCGCTGACCGTTGGTATCCATCCTCCAAGACCTGTTCGGGCTGCGGTGCGGTGAAACCCAAACTGCCGCTGCGGATCCGGACCTTCACCTGCCAGGCGTGCGACCTGGTCCTGGATCGGGACCTCAACGCCGCACGCAACCTCGCTCAGCTAGTGGTCGCCGGGAGTGGCTCGGAGACCGTAAACGGACGTGGAGCCGACCGCGAGACCCGCCCCGGCGGGCCGGTGGCTGTGAAGCGTCTACCCGGCACCGCCTGGGCGGGCCAGACCGGGACCACCCATCACCAGGTTGACCAACGTCCCTGGGCAGTACAGCTAGCCAGCGCTTTATGAAAGGCAACGGCAGGATGCGGTGGTGGAGCGCGTGGTGACTGTCGGGCACGGGCCGGCCGACCGGGCGCGGCTGGCGGAGCTGCTGACCGGGGCGGGGATCGAGCTGGTCGTCGACGTGCGGCGGTTTCCCGCCAGCCGCGCCAACCCCGACGTCCGTCGGGAGGAACTGGCACGCTGGCTGCCGCCGGCCGGGGTCGACTACCGCTGGGAGCCGCGCCTCGGCGGACGGCGGCACACCCCGGCCGGCACGCCGGAGCCGGACACCTGGTGGACCGTGGCGGCGTTCCGGGCGTACGCGGCGTACACCCGTACCCCCGACTTCCGGGCGGCGCTCGACGCGGTGCTCGCCGACGCGGCGGCCCGGACCACGGCGGTGATGTGCAGCGAGAGCGTCTGGTGGCGGTGCCACCGGCGGTTGATCGCCGACGTCGCGGTGCTCGGCCACGATGTGCCGGTGAACCACCTGATGCCGGACGGCCGGCTCGCCGCGCACCGGCCGGCCGCCGGCGCCCGCCGGGACCGCGACCACGATCTCGTCTGGGACGGCTCGGAGACCTCGGCGGCTGACTAGGGTCGAGCCGTGACAGCTCCCGACCGGCGCCACACCGTGGTCTTCGTCGTCTACGACGGGGTGCGGCTGCTCGACGTCACCGGGCCGCTGGAGGTGCTCACCGTCGCCAACGAGCACGGCGGGGCGTACCACCCGGTGCTGGCCTCGCCGGACGGCCGGGACGTGGTGAGCAGCGCCGGCGCCCGCCTCGGCGCCGATCTGGCGCTGCCCGACGTCGCCGCGCCGGTGGGCACGCTGGTCGTGCCGGGGGCGCCGGACTGGCAGGCGGCCGCCGCTGACCAGCCCCTGCTGGACCAGATCCGCCGGCTCGCCGCCGGGTCGGACCGGACCGCCTCGGTCTGTGCCGGGGCGTTCGCTCTCGCGGCCGCCGGTCTGCTCGACGGCCGCCGGGTGACCACACACTGGGACCTCGCCGGCGACCTCGCGGCGCACTTCCCGGCGGTCACCGTCGACGCCGACCCGATCTTCATCACCGACGGTCGGGTCATCACCTCGGCCGGGATCAGCGCCGGCATCGACCTGACCCTGGCGTTGGTCGAGGCGGACCTCGGCCCGGAGACCGCCCGGGCGGTCTCCCGCCACCTGGTGGTCTTCATGCAGCGCCCCGGTGGCCAGTCCCAGTTCAGCGTCCGCACCAGCGCCGCGGCCACCCGCGAGGAGACGTTGCGCCGGGTGCTCGACGCCGTTGCCGCCGACCCGGCCGCCAGCCACGACCTGTCGTCGATGGCCGCGCTCGCCGGGGTGAGCGTCCGGCACCTGAGCCGGCTCTTCCGCACCGAACTCGGCACCACCGCCGCCGCGTACGTCGAGCGGATCCGGGTGGAAGCCGCTCGGGCGATGCTCGAGAGCGGAGGGGACACCCTCGACGTGGTCGCCCGCCGCACCGGCTTCGGGTCACCGGAGACGATGCGGCGGGCGTTCGTGCGGGACCTGGGGGTGACGCCGGGTGCCTACCGGGAGCGGTTCCGCACCACCGGCATCGGCTCAGCGCACCAGCAGCAGCGCCACGTCGGCGCGCCGGCCGACGAGGTCGCTGACGTTGGGTTCCAGCAACCGGGCCAGCCCGGCACGGTGATGCGGGCCGAGGATGATCAGGTTCGCGCCCTGGGCGTGGGCGGCGTCCAGGATCAGCGCGGGCACGTCGGTGTCGAGCCCGTCGACGACCGCGCTCGTGGCCGCGACGCCGGAAGCGCGTAGCCGGTCCACCGCCCCGGCCACCCGCTCGCGGCCCAGCGTGTCGTCCTCGAGGTCGACGACCTGGTCGTAGACCGCCTCGGACTCGTCGACGTGCACGACGTGCACGGTGGCGCCGAATGCGGTCGCGAGTGCGGTCGCCGCGTCCAGGACCCGCTCGGAGACGGGGGTCGCATCCACTGCGGCCAGGATGTGTCGATACATGGTGTCGTCCTTTCAGCAGGCGCCGCTCGGCGCCGGTCGGGGGGTTTCCGGAAGGTGTGCCGGGTGGTCCGCGCGCTGGCGCAGCACTACCAGGGCGGCGGCGGCGAGCAGCCCGACCGACAGCCACAGCCCGACGGCGACACCGCCGGAGTCGGAGAGCGCACCGGAGAGCAGCGGGCCGATCGCCTGGCCCACCGAGAAGGCCACGGTGAGCAGCGCGATGCCGGCGGTCCAGCCGGCCGGTGGCAGGGCCCGGCGGGCCAGCACCGTCGCCGCCGTCGGACCGGCCATGAACGAGCTGCCGAAGACGGCCGCCGAGACCAGGGCCGCGGGCAGGCCGGCCGGTAGCAGCAGCAGCGGCAGGACGCCCAGCAGCACGAGCAGGGAGACCAGTGCCGGCGCCCGGCCACCCGGCAGCCGGCCGATCACCCGGCCCCAGACGGTGAGCGTGGCGAGCACCGAGGCCAGGCCGAGGACCACGAAGAAGGTAGCGGTGCCGGTGGTGCCCAGCCCCTGCTCCCGGAGCAGCGCGATCACGAAGGTCATGTAGCTGACGTAGCCGGCGCCGAACAGGACGTACCAGGCGAAGGTCGGCGCGAGCCGGGCCAGTGCCGCCCGGGGCAGACGGGTGGTGGGCGTCTCGGTGGCCGGCGGCACCCGCCGGACGGCCATCAGCGCCGGGCCGACCGCGAGCACCGCCATCGCCCCGAGCACCAGCCAGCCCGCCCGCCAGCCGGCGTCGCCGGCGCCGGCGAGCACCGCCGGCACGAGGACCCCGGAGAGCACCACGCCGACGCCGACCCCGGCCATGTAGAGGGCGACGAGCAGGGCCGCCCGCCGCTGCCCGGCGCCGTGGGCGATCCGGGCGGCCAGCGCGGAGCCGAGGACGAAGGCGACGGCCGTGGCGACGCCACCGACGAACCGCAGCAGGCTCAGCGCCGGGTAGTTCGCGGTGAACCCGGTCAGCAGCAGGACGAGCGCGCTCACCGCCAGGGTGCCGAGGAAGGCCGCCCGGTCACCGAACCGCCGGGCCCAGAACACCGCTGTCCCGGCGCCGATCACGTAGCCGGCGGCGTTCGCCGTGTTCAATCCGCCGGCCTGGGCGTACGTCCAGTGCAGGTCGCCGCCCATCGCCGGCAGCAACAGGGCGTACGCGAACCGGGTGAAGCCGAGCGCGACGACCGGCCCGGCCGCCAGACCGAGCGCGATCAGCGGGTCACGCCATCGCAGGGATCGGGACATGGGTTGGTTCCTCCTTGGTCGGCGGGCTCGTTGACCCGCTGATCAGGTGGAACCGGGGGGAGCCGGTGGCCGATGGCCGGCCGGACGGACAGGTGACCCTCGGATCGGGACATGGGACGGGCTGCCCGGAACGTGCCGGACTGGGGTCAGTCGACCAGTTCGTCGGCGAGTAGGTCCATCAGCAGGCCGTCGTGCCAGCGCCCGTCCTCGCCGCGCTCGTAGCGGCGCAGCACCCCGACCGGGCGGAATCCGACCTTGGCGTACGCGCGGACGGCCGCCGTGTTCGCCGCCGCCGGGTCGATGGTGAACCGGTGGTGGCCGTGCGCGTCGATCAGGTGCCGGACCAGGGTGCGGATCGCGTCCCCGCCGAGCCCACCGCCCCGCACCGCCGGGTCGAGGAAGATGTCGATGCTGGCGTGCCGGTAGTCCGGGTCGTCCTCGGCGTACCACTGGATGGCGCCGACCACCCGGCCGCCGTGCTCCACCGCGTACACCGCCAGGTCGTCGTCGGCGAGGTCGGCGCGGACGGCCGCGGCCAGGTCGTCGCCGCCGCGCCACCAGCGGCGCACCTGCGGGGTGGCCCGGATCGCCGCGAGCGCCGGCACGTCCGCCGCGGTGGCCGGCCGCAGCGTCACCGCCCGCCCGCGCAGTTCCCCGGTCACCGGCGCCATCGGGCCCGGCGCAGCGGGCACGGCCCGCCGGCGACGAGGGAAGCGGGCGCCACCGGGGGCCTCAGCCGCGGATCTCGCCGTGCTCGACGCAGACCGCCGACCAGCCCACCGGCAGCACCTGCACCTTCATCCGGCGGCGGCAGCGCGCGCAGAACCGGGGCGGCTCCAGGGCGCGCGCCGCCGCGCAGGCGTCGTGCGGTCCGGCCGCCGCGGAATCGCCGCAGCGGTCGCACCAGGCCGGTGCCGTGCCACCGGTCACCGCCAGCCCCGCAGCGTCCGTCACCGTCAACCCCTCACAGCGTCGCGGAGAGCGCCTTGACCGGCATCTTCAGGTCGTCGAGCAGCGCCAGGTCCTCGGTGGCCGGCCGGCCCAGGGTGGTCAGGTAGTTGCCGACGATCACCGCGTTGATGCCGCCGAGCAGACCGTCGCGGGTGCCCAGGTCGCCCAGGGTGATCTCCCGGCCGCCCGCGTACCGGAGGATGGTGCGCGGCATGGCCAGCCGGAACGCGGCGATGGCCCGCAGCGCGTCCTTGCCCTCGACCACCGGCCGGTCGCCCAGCGGGGTGCCCGGCCGCGGGTTGAGGAAGTTCAGGGGCACCTCGTGCGGGTCCAGCTCGGCGAGCTGCGCGGCGAACTCGGCGCGCTGCTCCACCGTCTCGCCCAGGCCCAGGATGCCGCCGCAGCACACTTCCATGCCGGATTCGCGGACCATCCGCAGCGTTTCCCAGCGCTCCTCCCACGAGTGCGTGGTGACCACGTTCGGGAAGTAGGAGCGGCAGGTCTCCAGGTTGTGGTTGTAGCGGTGCACGCCCATGTCGACCAGCTCGTCGACCTGCTCCTGGGTGAGCATGCCGAGCGAGGCGGCGACCTGGATGTCGACCTCGGCCTTGATCGCGGCGACGCCCTCGCGCATCTGCTTCATCAGCCGGGCGTCCGGGCCGCGCACGGCGGCCACGATGCAGAATTCGGTGGCCCCGGTCGCCGCGGTCTGCTTCGCCGCCTCGACCAGCGACGGGATGTCCAGCCAGACCGAGCGCACCGGCGAGGTGAACAGGCCGGACTGGGAGCAGAAGTGGCAGTCCTCCGGGCAGCCGCCGGTCTTCAGCGAGACGATCCCCTCGACCTCCACCTCCGGGCCGCACCAGCGCATCCGCACGTCGTGGGCGAGCTGGAGGGCGGCGGGCAGGTGCTCGTCGGGCAGGTTCAGCACGGCGAGGACACCGGCCTCGTCGAGGCCGACGCCGTTCTCCAGCACCTGCGTACGGGCCTGGTCGAGGATCTCTGGCATGGCTCGTACCCTACAAGGCCCCCGGTCGGGAGAAATGGCCGCGCGGCCGGGGCGTGACCGGGCCGATGGCGCCCGGGGTGGACGCGCCGGGCCGCGGGTCACGGATGGTAATTTCGCCCGGCGGCCGTGCTCCGACGGCGGCCGCGACCGGCGGTGTGGGGGTGACGTGGCGGACTGGCTGGCAGCGCTGCACCGCCGTGCCGAGTTGCGGGCGAAGGCGGGGCTGACCCGCCGGCTGCGGCCCCGGGCGGCCGACGACGCCGTGGTCGACCTGGCCGGCAACGACTACCTCGGCCTGGCGACGCACCCCGAGGTCACCGCCGCGGCCGGGCGGGCGCTGGCGGCGTACGGGCTGGGGGCCACCGGGTCACGGCTGGTGCGCGGGTCCACCGACGCCCACCACGCGCTGGAGGACTCCCTCGCCGACTGGCTCGGCACCGACCGGGCCCTGGTCTTCTCCTCCGGCTACCTGGCCAACCTCGGCGCGGTCCGGGCGCTCGTGCAACCCCGTACGCTGCTCGTCTCCGACGCCCACAACCACGCGTCCCTGATCGACGGCTGCCGGATCTCCGGCGCGGAGACCGTGGTGACCCCGCACAACGACGTCGCCGCGGTGGCCGCGGCGCTGGCCGCCGCGCCCGGCCGACCGGCGGTGGTGGTCACCGAGTCGGTCTTCTCCGTCGACGGTGACCTCGCCCCGCTGGCCCGGCTGCACGCGGTCGCCCGCCGGCACGGTGCGCTGCTGCTGGTCGACGACGCGCACGCGCTCGGGGTGATCGGCCCGGCCGGGGCCGGCGGCGTGGCCGCCGCCGGGCTCCGCGGGGAGCCGGACGTGGTGGTCACCGCCACCCTGTCCAAGGCCCTCGGCGGCGCCGGCGGGGTGGTCGCCGGCCCGGCCGAGTTCGTCCGGCACCTGGTGGAGACCGGGCGCACCTTCATCTTCGACACCGCGCTGCCCCCGGCGGTCGCCGCCGGCGTGCACGCCGCCGTCACGCGGGCCCGGTCGGGCGACGGGCTGCGCGCCGAGATCGCCGAGCGGGCCGCGCTCGCGGTGCGCCGGCTGCGCGCCGCCGGGCTGCACGTCTCCGCCCCGGACGCGGCGGTCGTCTCGGTGACCGCCCCCGGCCCGGAGGCCGCCACCGCCTGGGCGGCCGACTGCCGTGACCGCGGCGTCGCGGTCGGTTGCTTCCGCCCGCCGTCCACCCCGGACAGCCGCTCCCGGCTGCGGCTCACCATCGGCGCCGGGGTGCCCCGGGCGGACTTCGAGCGGGCCCTGGAGGTCGTCGTGGAGTGTGCGCCATGACCCAGCCGTGGCGGGGGCCGGTGCTGGTCACCGGCACCGACACCGAGGTCGGCAAGACCGTGGTCACCGCGGCGATCGCCGCCGCCGCGCAGGCGGCCGGGCTGCGGGTCGCGGTGGTCAAGCCCGGCCAGACCGGTACGGCCACCGGCGAGCCCGGCGACGTCGACCAGGTGACCCGGCTGGCCGCCCCGCTGACCGGCCGGACCCTGGCCAGCTTCCCCGACCCGCTCGCCCCGCTGGCCGCGGCCCGGGTGGCCGAGCTGGAGCCGCTGGAGCTCTACACCGCCGTCGACGCGGTCCGCGAGGAGGCCGACAAGCACGACCTGGTGCTGGTCGAGGGCGCCGGCGGGCTGCTGGTGCCGATGGGGCTGCGCCCGTCGGGCGAGCCGTGGACGGTGGCCGACCTGGCCGTCTCGTTGGGCGCCCCGGCGGTGGTGGTGGCCCGGGCCGGCCTGGGCACGCTCAACCACACCGCGCTCACCCTGGAGGCGCTGGACCGCCGGGCGGTGCCGGCCGGGGTGGTCATCGGCGCCTGGCCCGCCGAGCCGGAGCTGGTGCACTGGGCCAACCTCACCGACCTGGTGCCGAACCTGCTCGGCGCGGTGCCGGCCGGCGCCGGCGCGATGGACCCGGGGGTGTTCCGGCGGTCCGCGTCCGGCTGGCTCACCCCGGCGCTCTACGGGGTGCTCGACGACTGGCGGGCCTGGGCCGAGGAGATCAGCTGAACACCTGACTTTCGTCTGTGTCCGGGCAGGTCCGGCGTGGGTAGCCTGGCCGCCGTGCGGATGTGGGGGCAGGGCCGGTGGCCGGGCGCCGGGGCGCCGGCGGACGCCCGGCGGCGGCGGATCGTCGCGGACGTGCTGCTCTGGGCCGTGGTCGCGACGCCGGTCGGCTACGCCGGGGTCACGCCGCCGTACCACCGCTACGGCGTGGCGACGTTGGTCGGGTCGCTGCTGCTGCTCGGCACGGCGGTCGCGGCCGGCCGGCGGGCGCCGCTGGCCGCGCTGGTGCTGGTGGTGCTCGGCTCGCTGCTGGACGGCAACTTCGTCTTCGCCATCCCGGTCTTCAGCTACCTGGTCGGTCGACGCAGCGCCACCGCCGGCCCCGCCGCCGTGGTCTTCGCCCTGATCGCGGCGGGCGGCACCGCGCTGAACCTGGGGCTGCTCGGCACCGGGGCGGCGACCTGGTTCCTGCTCGCCTCGGTGCTGCTCTTCGCCGGGGTGTTCCCCTGGCTGGTCGGCCGGTACCGGCGGCAGCAGCACGAGCTGACCGAGGCCGGCCACCGGCACGCCGACGCGCTGGCCCGGGAGGAGCGCGGCGCCGCCGAGCGGATCCGGCTGCGCGAACGGGCCCGCATCGCCCAGGAGATGCACGACTCGCTGGGCCACGACCTCAGCCTGATCGCCCTTCGCGCGGCCGCCCTGGAGGTCGCGGCGGACCTCGACCCGCGGCACCGGGCCGCCGCCGGGGAGCTGCGGGCCAGCGTCGCCACCGCCACCGAACGGCTGCACGAGATCATCGGGCTGCTCCGGGAGGACGGCGGCGCGAGCACCACCCGGCCGGCCGGGGAGAGCGTCGCGGACCTGGTCGACGGCGCCCGGGAGGCGGGCATGGCGGTCCGGCTGGCGGCGACGCCGGACACGGCCGAGCTGCCGGCGCGGGTCGGGCACACCGCACACCGGGTGGTCCGAGAGGCGCTGACCAACGCGGCCCGGTACGCCCCGGGCGCCGCGGTCGAGGTGCGCCTCGCCCGGGCCGGCGACCGGGTCGAGGTGGCCGTGGTCAACGCGCCACCGCCGGCCGGCCCGCTGCCCGGCCCACCGTCACACGGCAGCGGGCTGCTCGCGCTGGCCGAGCGGGTACGCCTGGCCGGCGGATCCCTCGACGCCGGACCGCTGGCCGACGGCGGCTTCGCCGTGCGCGTCCGGCTGCCGGTCACCGGTCCGCCGCCGGCCGACCCGACCGGGCCGGCGGACGAGCCGGCGCCGGCGCACCCGGGCTCGGCGGACCCGGCGCCCGGGTCGGCAGGTCGCGGAGCCGCGCTCCCGCCCGATGGCGACCGGCCCGGCCGGACCGAGCGGCCGGCCGAGGCGGAGCGGCGGCTGCGCGACGCCCGCCGACGGGTCCGGCGCAGCCTGTTGGCGGCCCTCGGGGCGCCGGCCGGCCTCGCCCTGGTGCTCTCCCTCGTCTACTACCCGGTGGCGACCGCCGGGACGGTCCTGGACCGGGCCACCTTCGACGCGATGCGGGTCGGCACGGCCCGGGCGGACCTGACCGGGCTGCCCCGCCGGCAGCTCGACCGACCCGCCGGGACCGACCCGGCCGGGTGCGAGTACTACACCGACGGGAACTTCCCGTTGGCCCAGCCGACCTGGCGGCTCTGCTTCGCCGACGGCCGGCTGGTCAGCAAGGAGCGGATCGACCAATGAGCACCGACACCACCGGGACCGAGCCGGTCCGGATCGTCCTCGCCGACGACGAGGCGATGATCCGGGCCGGCGTCCGGGCCATCCTCGCCGCGGACCCGGGCATCGAGGTGGTCGCCGAGGCCGGTGACGGCCGGGCGGCGGTGGAGCTGGTCCGGGCGCACCGGCCCCGGGTGGCGCTGCTGGACATCCGGATGCCGAAGCTGGACGGGCTCAGCGCCGCCGCCGAGATCCGCCGGCTGGTCCCGCAGACGGCCACGGTCATGCTCACCACCTTCGGCGAGGACGACCACGTCGCCCGGGCGCTCGGCCACGGGGCGAGCGGCTTCCTGCTCAAGGCCGGGGACCCGCGCGAGCTGATCGCCGGGGTGCGGGCGGTCGCCGACGGCGGGGCGTACCTGTCCCCGCGGGTGGCCCGCCGGGTGATCGAGCTGGGCGGTGGGCGGCTGGCCCGGCGGCCGGCCGCCCGGGACCGGCTGGCCGGGCTCACCGACCGGGAGCGGGAGGTGCTGGCGCTGGTCGGGGCGGGGCTGTCCAACGCCGAGATCGCCCGCCGGCTGCACCTGGTGGAGGGGACCGTGAAGAGCTACCTGACCAGCATCTTCACCCGGCTGGAGGTGCGTAACCGGGTGCAGGCGGCGATCCTCGCGTACGAGGCGGGGCTGGTCGAGCCGGCCGGCTGACCCGCCCCGCCCGCGCACGTCAGGCGTCCCGGCGGCGCAGCGCGACCCGGCCCAGGGCGAGCGCGGCGGCCGCCCAGCCGGTGAGCAGCAGCAGCCCGACGGCCGCCGGGTAGGGGTCGCCGTCGCCGGCCAGGAAGTGCGCCCCGGCCACCCCCGGGAAGGCGTCGGCGATCCGGTTGAGCACCGTGATGTCCGGTTCCTGCAACGACAGCGGCACGATCATCAGGGTGGCGACCAGCACGGTCAGCGTGAGCACCGCGCTGCGCAGCGCCGCGGCCAGGCCGAGCGCCAGCACGCCGACCAGCGCCAGGTAGGTGGCCACCGCCGCGACGTCGGCGAGGGTGTCCGCCGCCGGCGCGGTGCCCCAGCGGCCCAGCACCGGCCCGGCCACCGCCACCCCGACCGCGCCCAGCAGCAGACCGAGCGCGAAGGTCACCGCCCCGGTCACCGCGGCCTTCGCCAGCAGCACCCGGCCGCGCGACGGCGCGCACTGCAGGGTGGTCCGGATGGTGCCGCTGGTGAACTCGCTGGTGATCACGAGCAGACCGAGCGCCAGCACGGCGTACTGGGTGAGCTCGACCGAGCCGATCACGATGCTGCCGACGGTCACCACGCCGGCGTCGTCGGCCGGGTCGTCGTTGGTGTTCGCGTTGGCGGCGTAGATGGCGAGCTGGCCGGCGGTCGCGGCGGTGACCAGCACCCCGGCCAACATCGTCCACCAGGTGGAACGAACCGACCACAACTTGGTCCATTCGGCGGCGATCGTGCTCATCGGTCGGTACCTCCGGTCGGGGTGCCGGCGTACTCGACGCTGCCGGCGGTCAGTTCCATGAAGGCCTGCTCCAGCGAGGCCCCGTGCGGGCTCAGCTCGTGCAGCCGGACCCCCAGCTCGTACGCCAGGTCGCCGATCCGGTCCGCGCTGGCGCCGGTGACGGTCAGCTCGTCCGGGCCGGCCGGCTCGACGGTGGCCCCGGTGGCGGTGAGCCGCTCGGCGAGCGCGGCCAGGCCGGCCGGTTGCGGGCTGCGTACCCGCACCGCCACCGCGCTGCCCGCGATCACCTCGTCGATCGGGGCGTCGGCGAGCAGCCGACCCCGGCCGATCACCACCAGCCGGTCCGCGGTGAGCTGCATCTCGCTCATCAGGTGGCTGGAGACGAAGACCGTCCGGCCCTCGTCGGCCAGCGAGCGCATCAGCTGCCGGACCCAGCGCACCCCGTCCGGGTCGAGGCCGTTGACCGGCTCGTCGAACATCAGCACCGGCGGGTCGCCGAGCAGGGCGCCGGCGATGCCGAGCCGCTGCGCCATGCCGAGCGAGAGGGTCCGGCCCGGCTTGGCGGCGGCGCGGGCGTCCAGCCCGACGGTGCCGAGCACCTCGTCCACCCGGCGGGTGGGCAGGCCGTTGCTGCGGGCCATGGCCAGCAGGTGGGCCCGGCCGGACCGGGCCGGGTGGATGGCCCGGGCGTCCAGCAGCGCGCCGACCTCGCGCAGCGGTCGCCGCAGCTCGCGGTAGGCCCGGCCGTTCACCAGGGCCCGCCCGGCCGTCGGCCGGTCCAGACCGAGGACCATCCGCATGGTGGTGGACTTGCCGGCCCCGTTCGGGCCGAGGAACCCGGTGACCCGCCCGGGCGCGACGTCGACGGTCAGGTCGTCGACCGCGGTGGTGGCCCCGAACCGTTTGGTCAACCCACGTAATGTGATCATGCGCCGACGCTAGGTGGGCGGCGCGGCCCGCCGCCGCGCCCGAACGGCACCGGCCGCCCCCCACTTTCGTCAGGTACGTGCTGCCACCCGGTCACGGTCGGCCCGGGCGGGGGCCGGCGCCGCGGGGCGCCGGTGACGGCGTATCGGGATCAGCCAGGGCCCGGCGAGGAGCGCGACGGCGATCTGCGCGGCACCGGCGACCACCAGCGTCGGGCCCGCGCCGGCTAGGCCGATCACCGCCCCGCCGGCGAGCAGTCCGACCGACACCGCCCCGTCGTGCACCAGGCTCTCCGCGGCGAACGCGGCCCGCCGTTCCGGGCCGCCGGTGCGGGTGCTGATCAGCCGGTTCAGCGCGCCGATGCCGAGCGGCATGGCCAGGCCGCCGGCGGCGGCCAGGGCGCCGACCAGCGCGTACGACGAGGTGACGGCGGGCAGGGCGGCGAAGGCCGCGCCGAGCACGACCCAGCCGGTGGCCATCGTGCCCAGCGCCGGCAGCCGCGGTACGAGCACCGGTGCGAGGAGCGCGCCGGCGAGCGAGCCCACGCCGTAACCGGTCATCCCGACCGAGATGAGCAGCCCGGGCCGGCCGGTCTCGGCGCCCAGGATGGCGAGCCCGAGGGTGAAGGCGAACCAGGCGAGGCCACCGACCCCGGACATGGTCACCGCGCGGCGGATCTCCGGGTGCCGGGCGAGCACATGCCGGAGGGCCGGCGCGTCGCTCGTCCCGCCGGTGGTGCCGATTGCGGCGCCGCGCACGGTCAGCAGCGCGGCGGCGCCGAGGCCGACGCCCGCCGCCTCCGCCCAGAGCAGCTGGTACGGGCCACCGACGGCGATCGCCCAGCCGGCCAGCGGCGGCGCGAGGATCATCGTGGCGCGGTGCGCGAAGTCCTGCCAGGCGAGCATCCGGGCGGCGACGCCGGGCCCGAGCCGGTCACAGATGTCGGCGAGCAGCGCCCGTTGGCCCGGCCCGCTGAGCGTCGCGGCGACGCCGTTGACCAGCCCGGCGGTGACCAGCTGGAGCGGGCCGACCGTGCCGAGTGCGGCGCCGACCGGGACGACCAGCAGGCCGAGCACCTGGACGGCGAGCACACCGGCGAGCGCGCGACCGGTGGTCAGCCGCTGCCGCAGGCCACGCGCCCACCAGGCCGAGGTGAGCATGGGCAGCCCGACCGCCCCGCCGACCAGACCGGTGGTCCATGCGGACCCGGTCTCGGCGAGCGCGACCAGGGGGAGCGCGACGGCCGTGGTGCGCTGCCCCAGCCAGGTGAGGAACGTCGTGGTCAGCATGGCGGCGATGTCGCGTCGGAAGGTCACGGACAGATCCTCGAATCCGGCCGGAGCGCCGGCTAGCTGGTACTTCGTCCCGGCAGCTCATAACCTCGGGATATGACCTCGGTGCCCTCGGTTGAGGATCTGCGACTGGTCGAGGCACTCGTGCGGCACGGCTCGCTCGGTGCGGCCGGGCGGGAACTGCTGATCAGCCAGCCGGCCGCGAGCAACCGGCTGGCGGCGCTGGAGCGGCGGATCGGCGAACGGCTCTTCGACCGGGACACCACCGGGGCCCGGCCGACGCCGGCCGGCCGGGCGCTGGCCGCGGAGGCGGCGCACGTCCTCGGGCACCTCGAGGCGATCTTCGACCGGACCCGGGCGGCGGCGCGGGCGGGCGCCCTCACCGTCGGCACCTTCGGCAGCCTCGCCCCGTGGCTGTTCCCCGCGTTGCAGGAACTGCTGGGTGAGGCGACGGTGCACCAGGTCGCCGACCACGGCGACCGGTTGGTCGAGTGGGTCGGCGAGGGGTCGCTGGACGCGGCCTTCGTCGCGATCGCCAACCAGATGCGGTTGCCCGGCACGGTGACCGCGCTGCCCCTGGCGTACGACCGGCTGGCCCTCCTCGCCCCGCCGGACCTGGAGCCCGGCACCGGCCGCCGGCCGTTCGCCGGGGTCGAGGTGGTCGTCTACACCTACGACATGTCCACCGACACGCTGCACCGGCGGCTCTCGGAGTTGGGCGCCCGACCGCGCCCGGCTGCCACCGCCGAGACGGCGGTGCGGATGGGCCGACTGCTGCGGGCCCCGGTCGTCCTGCCCCGTGGGCTGGGCGTCGCCTACGCCGAGCCGGCGGAGCGGGTGCTGCCCGTGCCGGTGCCGGGTCGGCTCACCCTCTTCCTGGTCACCCGCCGTCCCATGCCCCCCGGGCTGGCGGCGGTGGTGGCCGGGCTGCCCGCCCGCCTCGGTCTCGAGCCGGCGCCGGAGCGGTGAGGCATCGCCCGCCCGTTCAGCGCGGCGGCTGACGGATGGCACTGGCCCGGCCCGTCAGTCGCGGCGGATGACGAAGGCGTCGGGCATCCGGAAGGTGAGGTTGTCCGGGCACCACGGCGGCCGGACCACCGTCGCGCCCGCCAGCAGCGGGGCCGCCTCGGTGACCACCACCGCCGCCTCCATCCGGGCCAACTGGTCGCCGACGCAGCGGTGCGCGCCCGCCCCGAAGGCCAGGTGCCGGCGGGACCCGCGCTGGCCGGGCCGGAACTCGCCGGGCGCGTCCACGGTGGCCGGGTCCCGGCCGGCGCGGGCCAGCCAGAGCACGATGCTGGTGCCCGCCGGCACCGCCGTCCCGCCCAGCGTGGTGTCCGTCGCGGCCACCCGGCGCCAGGTGACGATCGGCGGCTCCAGCCGCAGCCCCTCCTCGACCACGTCGGCGACCGGCACGGCGCCGGAGCGCAGGGCGGCCAGCACGGCCGGCTCGCCGGCCAGCCGGTGCAGCAGCAGGGTGAGGAACTGTGAGGTGGTCTCCTGGCCGGCGACCAGCAGGAAGAAGAGCGCGCCCACCACCTGGTCGGGCGGGTGCCCGACGGCCCGCAGGTCGGCGGCGAGCCCGCCACCGGTGGCGGCGAACTCCCGCAGCACCCGGTGGAACCGGCCCACCTCGGTGGCGAGGGCCAGCTGCCGGTCGGCGTCCAGCGGCGCCCAGAACAGCTCCAGCGCGGCGCGGGCGAACTCCTTCACCGCGCCGACCGGCGCGTCGGGCAGCTCCATCAGCCGGGCCAGCACCAGCAGCGGCAGGTCGGCGGCGAGCCGGGCGTAGAGGTCCACCGGTTCGCCGGCGTTCAACTCGGCGGCGAGCGCGCCGACCCGCTCCCGGACCAGCCCGGTCAACCAGGGCCGCTGGGCGGCGACCCGGGTCGGGTGCAGCGCGTCGGCGACGATCGCCCGGATCCCCGGATGGCTGGCGGTGGAGTTGTTGGCCAGCGTCGGCGGCAGCCGGAACCGGTGCCCGGCGAGCACCCGCAGCGCGGCCACCGGCATCGGGGTCACCGCGTCCAGGGCGTTGTCCGGCCGGTACGTCCCGGGGTCGGTGAGCACCCGGCGGACCAACGCGTGCCGGGTCACCACCAGGTGTTCGACGCCGGTGTGGTCGGCCACCCGGGCCACGTCGGGCCAGGGTGCGTCGACGGCCTGCGCCCAGCTGCGGAACAGCACGCCGACACGTTAGTCGGCGGCCCTCGGCCGGCCGGGCCGCAACTGCCACACCGTGGTGCGCTTCACCCGGACGCTCTCCAGCGCCTCCGGCACCGGCACGTCGTACCGGGCCACCTCGTCGAAGCGGTCGCGGGGCAGGAACGCCCGGCCCGGGTCGCCGACCAGCACCCGCGCCCCGGAGCGGGCGGCCCGCAGCAGGAAGCGCAGCATCCGGTTGGCCATCGCCTCGCTGTAGAAGACGTCCCCGGCGAGCACCACCTCGGCGTCCCCTGCGTCACCGTCCAGGACGTCGCCGAGTTCGGCGGCCACGCGTACCCCGTTGGCCTCGGCGTTGAGCGCGACCGCCGCGACGGCCAGCTCGTCGACCTCGACGGCGCGGACGGCGGCGGCGCCGGCCCGGGCCGCGGCGATCGCCACCAGGCCGGAGCCGGCGGCCAGGTCGAGCACCCGGCGCCCGGCGACCACCTCCGGATGGTCGGTGACGTACCGGGCCAACCCCTGCCCGCCGGCCCAGGCGAAGGCCCAGAACGGCGGCGGCTGCGCGCTGCGGAACTCGCCCTCGGTCAGTTCCCAGAGCCCGATCGGCTCGTCCGCCTGGTGCAGCCGCACCTCGGGGACGAAGGCGACCGGCGCGAGGCGGGCGTGCAGTCGGACGAAGGCGGCGGGAAGCTCGGACACCGGGTGATTCTCCCGTGGCCCGCTCCGGGCGTGTCGCGGGGGAGGGGTGACCGGTTCACCACGCTCGGTGATAACCACCCCCGCGCTTGGCGATCGGCGCGAACACACCCGTCTGGTCCCTGGCCCGGCGGGCTCCTAGCGTTGCCGGGTGGAGGCGACCGGGAGGGCGGAACGGTGACGATGCGACGGTACGCGCTACGGGCCGGGGTGGTGCTGGCCTGCCTGGGCGGGATGGCGCTCGGCCCGGCCGCGCCCGCGCGGGCGGCTTTCGCCACCGAGTTGAGTGGCCTGCCGGACGAGTTCACCGCCGGCGACCGGGTGGAGACTGTCTCGGCGGTGGTCTCCCGCACCGACCCTGGGCGCTGCGTCAAGGTGCGCTGGTCGATGGTGCTCAGCGTGCGCGGGATCCGGCTGGACCAGGTGAAGGTGGACCGGGTCGAGGAGACCGGCTCGTTCCCGCTGGAGATCCGTACCGAGGGGGACGTGGCCCGGCTGACCGACCGGCAGCTGGACCCGGGCACGCTCTGCCCGAACCGGACGGTGACCGCCCGTTACCGGCTCGCCTTCGCCGAGGACGTCGCCCGGGGGCGGGTCACCCTGGCGGCCGAGGCGTACGACGCGAACCTGCGCCTGCTGGCCCGGCAGACGGCGACCCGGTCGGTGGTGGGACCGGAGGCCACGGCCACCCCGGCGCCGGAGAGCAGCCAGCCGGCGCGGCCCAGCGAGCCGGCCGAGGAGAGCGAGGAGGCCGAGCCGACCGAGGAGCCGGTGGCCGAGGTGCCCCCGGCCGCCGGTCGACCGGTCGCACAGGCCGGCGAGTTCGGGATGGCGCAGGCCGCCTTCCTGCTCGGCGGGCTGCTGCTCTTCCTCGGCGTCGGGCTGCTGCTGCGGCTGCGGCACCTGACCCGGACCGCCGGCGGGGACGGCGAACCGGGGCCGGTGGACCGGTGGGAGCGGCCCGCCGGTCCGCGGCGGTGGTGACCGGAAGATAGGCCCGGGGCCGGCCGGCATACGTCGGCCGGCCCCGGGACCCGTCACTGCGAGAACGCCTGGAACTCGGCGATCCGCACCTGGGTGCGCGCCGGGCTGGCGGTCGCGCAGTCGGTGGTCGTGGCCGGATCGTCGTCCTGCTCACCGGCGTAGTTCGGGCCGCCGGTGCACTGGCTGGCCAGCACCTCCAGTCGCAGGTGGGTGGCGAGCGTGGTGGGCACCGGGAACTCGCGCAGGTTGATGTCCCGCACGTACGCCCGGTACGCCCCGCCCGGGAACGCGTCCGCCGCGCTGGTGTAGATCCGCTGCCAGTTCGCCGGATCCGCGCAGTCGGTGGTCTTCGCGTTGCACGCCGAGACCGCGAACGACCGCAGCGCGCTGAGCGCGTTCTGGCTGCCCGGGTCGGCGTCGTCGGTGATCGCCGGGCGCAGCATGGCGCTGACGTTGACCCGCTTCACCACCTGCGGCGCGTCCCCGGGCAGCGCCACGGTGACCTGCCGCCCGGCCACCCCGTCCAGGGAAGCCCAGTTGGTCGCCTCGGTGTCGTCGGCGATCCGGTCCAGGTTGACCCCGTCCCCGGTGACCGTCGCGCCGGACGCGATGGACGCCAGGTTGCGGCTCATCCGCAGGTCGACGTACCCCTCCTGGCCAGCCTTGGCGACCACGGTCAGTCGCTGGTGGCCGAAGCCGGGCGCGACGGCGAGCAGTTGGTAGCTGCCGGGCACCAGCTCGACGGTGTCCGGCAGCGCGGTGGCCGGGTCGGTGTCGGCCACCGGCACCGCCCGCGCCTCGTACGCCCCGACGTACACCCGGATCGGCGCGTCGGCGCTGTCGCCCTTCGGCCGGAGGGTGAGCAGCGCGTTGTCGGCGTTCGGCGCGGCGAAGCTCGGCGTCGGGTCGGTGTCGGAGGCGCCGTCGGTGGCCGCGTCCCGACCCATCCCGGAGCGGGCGAACTCGGCCCAGATCAGGTCCTGGTTGGCGCCGCCGAAGCGGAGCAGGTCGGCGGTGAGCATGTTGTCCCGCATGTCGAGCATGCTCACCTGGCTGGCGGCCTGCAGCAGGAACGAGTCGAAGACCAGCTGCGACCAGCGCCGGTTGCCCGGGCACTGCTCGACCGGCACCACGCCGCGCGCGCAGTCCAGTTGCCGCTGCGGCGTGCCGACGCCGTACCGCTTCAGCAGGGCGGCGCGGACCCGGAAGTTGGTCGCGCTCCAGATCTCGCCGTCCGCGTGCACCGCCGGGCCGCCGGTGTTGTAGCCGACGTCGGAGTAGTTCAGCGGGCTGCGGCTGAAGTCGTGGTTGCGGATGCCGCTGACCAGGTTGCCGGTGACGTACCCGCCGGTGATGTACGGCGTCTCGCCCGGAGCGCGCAGCCCGTGCTGGAACAGGTACTCCGCGGCGAGCAGGTCGCTCCACGACTCACCCATCGAACCGCCCTGGTGCCCGCCGATGCCGCTGTTCGGGCCGGCGATCATGCGGTTGGTAATGGCGTGGGTGTACTCGTGCCCGATCACCGTCATGTCGTAGTCGCCGTCGACGCAGGGCGGGTACGGCCCGCCGGCCTGCGGCTGCCACAGGTACATGTTGGTGGTCGGTGGCAGGCCGTCGCGCGGCGTGCCCTGGTTGGCGTTGTTCCGGTTGCCGCTCAGCGCGCCCTGCTGGGCGCGGCCCTGCTCGGCGTCCCCGCCCAGGCCGTCCGGGGTCAGGTTGACCGCCTGGAGGTTCCAGGTCGCCTCGGTGAAGCCGAGGTGCCAGGCCCAGTCGTGCATCCGGTTGTGCATGGCGAAGAGGTTGCTGATCGCCGCGTCGTCGTCGTTGCGCTGGGCGGAGGTGAACACCTCGGGGTTGCACCGGGCCTGGTGCCACTGGTCGGTGAACGGGTACTCGTAACGGCGCTCCGGGCTCGGCGTGGCCGGGACGACCGGAGTGCCGGCGCCCCAGGAGCGCACCGTGTTGGCCGAGTTGCCGCGCGAGGTGCCGGTCGGCGTGCCGGTGGCCGCGTCGACGTCCCACGGCTGCCCGGTGGCCGGGTCGCGGAAGGCCGCCTGGCACTCCGGCGCCGGGTCGCCGCACCAGCGCACCCGCGGGTCCACCCCGGGGCCGAGGTCGCGGGGCGGGGTGGCGGGGAAGACCGCCCAGCTCGGGTTGTCGGAGTCGTAGTCGACCAGGTCCTCGCGGACCAGCACCTGGCCGGTGATCCCGTCGACGTAGCTGGTGTACGCCGTCGGGTGGTCGGTGTCGGCGCCGATCAGGGTCACCTCGTACGCGTCCCGGGCCCCGTCCAGCGGGGTGGGCACGGCGACCCGCTGCACGCTGTGGCTGCGTACCCCGGCCGCGTCCAGGCCGGCGTCGGCGAGCGCGGCCGCGTACGCCTGCTCCCGGGTGAGGGTGGCCGGCGCCGGGGCCGCGGCGTCGCGGGCCAGCGAGGAGCTCACCGACAGCACCGTGCCGTCGGCGACGGCGAGGGTGACCAGGCCGTCGTGCCCGGCCGGCAGGTCGCCGAAGCGCTGCCGCAGGGTGACCACCGCGCCGGTGCCGATCGGGCGGACCAGCACCCGGTCCATCGCGGCCACCTCGGCGGCGTCGAGGCCGAAGAGGTCCTGGTTGCCGGTCAGGTAGGCGCGGGCGGCCGCCTCCGGGTCGGCCGGCAGGCCGGTGGCGAGCGGGGCGCGGCCGGGGCCGAGCGCGTGCGGGGTGCCGAGCCGGTTCCACCGCACGTCCGGGTCGGCCTTGCGGGCCAGCCCGCGCTGGCGGGCGTCCGGGGCGGCGGTGCCGGCGCGGTTGTCGACGTCGGCGTGCTGATGGCCCTCGGCGAACGGGCCGGAGCGCCGTTCCGTGGTGGCGCCGCCGCCGGTGGGCGCGGCGGCGCCGGGGCCGGCGGGAAGCAGGGCGGCGACCACCGCGGTCGCCGCCAGAACGGGGATGAGCCGGCGTCGGCGCCGGCTCATCCAGGGTGTCCACTCCGGTTGTGGCACGGGTCCTCCTCGTGGGAGCGGGATGGCCGGCCCTTCGCCGACCGGTGCAGCGCGGTGAAGCATGCGCATCTGTGGATACCAGCCGGTCGCGGTGGGGACAAGGTCCGCCACTGTCCGTTTTCGCGGTCAGCCTCTTTACAAAAGGACAGGTCTTGTAAAGGGTTGGCTCGGGTGCCAGGGTCGGGGCAGTCCCCGGATCGGAGGTCGACCATGGCGACCGGTGCTCCCGCGACCGTCCCTCCCACCCGCTGGCGCGACCCGCGCCGGCCGTTCTGGCCGCTGACGCTGCTCGTCCCGGCGCTGCCCTTCCTGGGCTACGCGACGTGGCGGGGCACCGACGGTGGCTGGGCCTGGTGGCTCACCCCGGCGATCGTCTTCGGGTTGATCCCGATCGTCGACCTGCTGATCGGCGACGACCGGAGCAACCCGCCGGAGGCGGCGGTGCCGCAGTTGGCGGCGGACGGCTACTACCGCTGGCTGACCTACCTCTACCTGCCGGCCCAGTACGCCGCCCTGGTGCTGTGCTGCGCGGTGTGGGCCCGCGGCGGGCTGTCCCCGTTCGGCGCGGCGGGCCTGGTGCTCACCGTCGGGGTGGTGAACGGCATCGCCATCAACACCGCGCACGAGCTGGGCCACAAGCGGGAACGGCTGGAGCGCTGGCTGTCCAAGGTGGCCCTCGCGCCGACCGGGTACGGACACTTCCACGTCGAGCACAACCGCGGCCACCACGTCCGGGTGGCCACCCCGGAGGACCCGGCCAGCTCCCGGCTGGGGGAGAGCTTCTGGGCGTTCTGGCCGCGTACCGTCGCCGGGAGTCTGCGCTCGGCCTGGCGGCTGGAGACCGGCCGGTTCGCCATCCGCGGCCGCTCCCGGTGGACCTGGCGCAACGAGGTGCTCAACGCCTGGGCGATGACGGTCGCGCTGTTCGTGGCGCTGGTCGTCGCGTTCGGCCCCGGGGTGCTGCCCTTCCTGCTGCTCCAGGCGGTGGTCGGGTTCTCCCTGCTGGAGGCGGTCAACTACCTGGAGCACTACGGGCTGGCCCGGTGGCGCACCGCGGCCGGCCGGTACGAGAAGGTCGACCCGCGGCACAGCTGGAACAGCGACCGGGTGGTCACCAACGTCTTCCTCTTCCAGCTCCAGCGGCACAGCGACCACCACGCCAACCCGCTGCGCCGCTACCAGACGCTGCGCAGCTTCGACTCCTCGCCGCAGCTGCCCGCCGGCTACGCCACCATGGTGGTCGCGGCGCTGGTGCCACCGCTGTGGCGGCGGATGATGGATCACCGGGTGGTCGAGCACTACGGCGGCGACATCGAGCGGGCCAACGTCCACCGGCCGGCACTGCCCCGGCTGCGGGAGCGCCAGCGCCGGCGGGCCGCGGCCGGCTCCGGGCGGTACGCCCGCTGAGCGGTCCCGCCCCCTTCGACCGGATCGGGGGGGGCGTCGGTCCAGCTTCCCGGGCCGGGCCGGCCGACCCCGGCCGGGGTCAGTCCAGCTCGGCCGGGTCGAGGCCGAGTTCCCGGGCGGTCACCAGGCGGACCCACTCGGCGAACTGGCGGCGGGAGATCACCCGGTCGTGCACCGCGAGCTGCACCGCCAGCCCGTCCATCAGCGCGCTGATCCGCCACGCCGCACCGGCCGGGTCGGCGCACTCGAAGGTGCCGTCGCGGACCCCGTCGGAGATCACCGTGGCGAGATCCTCCCGCCAGCGCAGGTCGAGCCGGCGAGAGATCTTCTCCAGCTCGGGGGTGCGCAGCGACTCGGCCCAGCCGTCGATCCACATCGCCCAGGAGATGGTCCGCCCGGCCGGGGTGTAGAGCTTGAGGATCCGCCGCAGCTTGGTCAGTGGCGGGGCGCTGGACCGGACCACCGCGCCCAGCCGGGCCAGGTCCTGCTCGACGGCGTACGCGAACGCCTGCGAGAGCAGTCGCTCCTTGGTGGCGAAGTGGTAGAAGACCAAGGCCTGACTCACCCCGGCGGCCTGTGCCACGTCGGCCGTGCGGGTGTTGGCCAGGCCGCGTTCGACGATCACCTCACAGGCGGTGCGCAGCAGGGCATCCAGGCGGATCTCGGCCGCACGTCTCGTCACGTCCGTTACCGTAGCCCATCTGTCCGAACACAGTCCGTTACCGAAACGGCCTGCCGCGCCCCTAAAGTCAGATGCCAGACAGTTCCTGACCTGCGGAAACGTGAATCACGTATCGTCGCCTGTCAGTTCGTCGTCAAGATCGACGCTCGCCGGTCGCCCGGGCCCGGCGACCCTCCTAGGAAGCCCGGGGGTGCGTGCCCGCGGACACGGACGCGCCGAGTCGCCCCCCGAGTTGGCAACCGTTCGCCGGCTCGGCTAAAGTTCTCATCCGTCACCGGGTAATGCCGGGGGCACGCGGACGTAGCGCAGCTGGTAGCGCATCACCTTGCCAAGGTGAGGGTCGCGGGTTCGAATCCCGTCGTCCGCTCGGAGCTGCCGCCACGCATGACGGGGGCAACCTCGGTGGGGTGGCCGAGAGGCGAGGCAACGGCCTGCAAAGCCGTGTACGCGGGTTCAAATCCCGTCCCCACCTCGACACAGACGCGGGCGATTGGCGCAGTGGGAGCGCGCTTCCTTGACACGGAAGAGGTCACTGGTTCAAACCCAGTATCGCCCACCAGGTAAGTCAGTACATCGAACGGCTCGTTACCGGACATCCGGTAACGAGCCGTTCGGTTTCCCCGGATGCTCCCACTCGTGGGCCAGCGCCCGCAGCACGTCGGGCCGGGCGGCCCGCATTGCGGGCGACGGTCAGCCCGCGGCGGCGAGCAGCGCCTCGGCGACCTCGGTGCGGACGCTGAGCAGCGTCCGGCCCTGCCGGTGGGTGGCCACCAGCCCGGCCGCGCGCAGCGCGGTGAGGTGCTGCGACACGCCGGCCGGGGACATTCCGGTGCGGCGGGCCAGCTCGTTGCCGGAGGTCGGCGCCGCCAGCTCGGCCAGCAACCGGGCCCGCCCCGCCCCGAGCACGGTTGCCAGCGCCGCGGGGGTGGCGGCCGGGCTCTCCCAGAGCGTGCCGACGCCGCGGGCCGGGTAGCCGAGCTGCGGGGCGTCCCCGGCGGCGACGCTGAGCACCGACGGCCAGACGAAGACCGACGGGATCAGCACGAGGGCGCCGCCGGCGGGCACGTCGGGCGCGGTGCAGTGCCGCTGGTCGATGCGGAGCGTGCCGTCCTCCCAGCGGACCCACTCGTGCAGGTCGTTGAGGAGCGCGGCGGCGCCGTCCTCGGCCAGCCGGCGGGCCCGGGCGAACACCTCCGCGTCGAGCAGCACCCGGATCCGGGGCCAGTCGGCGGCCACCCCGGTCCGCCAGTACGCCTCGATCTCCCCGGCCAGCCGGCGCAGGCCCGCCTCCGGGTCGGCGTACAGGGCGGCCACCGCGGGCGGCCGGTCGCCGGGGCAGAGGTCGAGCTGCGCCCGTACGGTCGCGGCGGGGGTGGCCCGCAGCGCCGCCAGCTCGGCGGCCAGGTCGGGGTTGAGCCCGGCCGGTGGCGGAGTGAGGAAGTCGGGGAAGTAGCCGGGGGCGGCCGGGATCAGCTGCCAGAGCAGCCCGCCGTCCGACCCGACCAGCCCGGCCTCGGCCAGGCGCGGCCGGACCCGGCGCACCCAGGGCAGATGCACGGCGTGACGGCCCGGCGCGCGCAGCACCCGGACGCCGGCGGCCACCTCCCACAGGCAGGAGACGGCGAAGCGGATCCGGGCGACCCCGCCCGCCGACAGGCCGATGGCGACCACGGCACCCCCCGTTGGATTCAGCTGGGACTGAAACGATACTGCCGGCGGGTGGACCCGCCCAGACTGGCCGGGTGAGCGATCAACACAGCCGAGCAGAACTGTTCCGTTCCCTGCACACCGCCGGGTCGCCCCTGGTCCTGGTCAACGCCTGGGACGTGGCGAGCGCCCGGATCGTGGCCGCCGCCGGCGCCCGCGCGGTGGCCACCACCAGCGCCGGCGTCGCCTGGAGCCTCGGTGCCCCGGACGGCGACGCCCTCGGCCGCGAGGCGGCCGTCGACCTGGTGCGCCGGCTCGTCGCCGCGGTGCCGGTGCCGGTCTCCGCGGACATCGAGTCCGGCTACGGGGCGAACCCGGCGGAGGTCGGCGAGACCGCCCGGGCGGTGATCGCCGCCGGCGCGGTGGGGGTGAACATCGAGGACGCCCGGTACGACGGCGGGCCGGTCCTGCGCGACGTGGACGACCAGTGCGCCCGGATCGCCGCGGTGCGGGCGGCCGCGGACGCCGCCGGCGTGCCGGTGTTCGTCAACGCCCGCACGGACACCTTCCTGCGCGCCGTCGAGGGGGCCGAGGCGACCGTGGTGCGGGCGAAGGCGTACCTGGCCGCCGGCGCGGACGGGGTGTTCGTGCCGGGCGTGGTCGACCCGGACACCATCCGGGCCCTGGTCACCGGCCTGTCCGCGCCGGTCAACGTGATGGCCGGGCCGGGCGCCCCGGCGGTGGCGGAGCTGGCCCGGCTGGGGGTCGCCCGGGTCAGCCTCGGGTCGTCCGTCGCCCAGGCGGCGTACGCGGTGGCCCGGCGGGCCACCGACGAGGCGCTCGGCGCGGGGACGTACGGGGCGCTCGCCGACGGGCTCGACTACGGCACGCTGAACGCCCTGATGGGCTGACCGGCGCACGGTGACGTGCCGGCCACCGGGGTGGTGGCCGGCACGTCACCGCCGCGACCGTCCAGCTCCGTCGGCCGCGCCGACGCCGGTCAGAGCGGCGGGGCGATGTCCCGGCGCTCCTCGACCCGCCGGTACTCCACGGGCTCGACGGGCTCGGTGGTGCTGACCACCTGGCGGCGCCGGCCCCAGATGAGCGTGGTCATGATGAGCCCGAGGACGCCGGCCGCCATCAGGATCCAGCCGACCACGTCGAGGTCGATGCCGCCGACGCTCGCGTCCAGCGCGAAGGTGAGGATCGCGCCGACCGCGATCAGGAAGATGCTGGTGCCGATACCCACGACAGCCTCCTTGTCAGGGAATGTGGTGTGCTGTCGAGGGTCTTCAGTACCCCGGCGCTGACCAGCGCAACCATGCCGTGGCCCGGCCGGGCGGCCGGGCCGGGGGTGGGCCGACGGACCGGCGGATCTTGTCATCGGGTAGAGTTCAGCCCGTCGCCGGGACCGCCGGCGGCACGCGGACGTAGCGCAGCTGGTAGCGCATCACCTTGCCAAGGTGAGGGTCGCGGGTTCGAATCCCGTCGTCCGCTCGATCCACCCCGACACTGCCGCCGGGTGGTCACCAGGGGCGATTGGCGCAGTGGGAGCGCGCTTCCTTGACACGGAAGAGGTCACTGGTTCAAACCCAGTATCGCCCACCATCGAGCCGCGGACCGGTCAGCCGGGTTGCCCGCCGGTCGCGGCGTAGACGGCGAGCTGCACCCGGTTGGCGCTGCCGGTCTTGGTCATCAGGTTCGCCACGTGGGTCTTCACGGTGGTGACGCCGAGGTGCAGCCGGGCGGCGATCTCCGGGTTGGAGAGCCCCTGACCGACCAGCGCGAGCACCTCGCGCTCGCGGTCGGTGACGCCCGCCGGCGCGACCACCGGGGACCGGTTCGGCTGGGTGCGGACCGCCTGCTCGACCAGGCGGCGCAGCACGGTTTGGCTGAACGGGCTGTCCCCGCCGGCCGCCCGCCGCACCCCGTCCAGCAGCTCGGCCGGGCTGCTGTCCTTGACCAGGAAGCCGCAGGCGCCCGCGGCCAGCGCCGGGTAGAGGTGGTCGTCGTCGTCGAAGGTGGTCAGCACGACCACCCGGATCGAGGGCCGGTGCGCCAGGATCCGCGCGGTGGCCGCGGTGCCGTCGACACCGGGCATCCGCAGGTCCATCAGCACCACGTCCGGGCGCAACTGCTCGGCGAGCCGGACCGCGGCCGCCCCGTCGGCCGCCTCGCCGACCACCTCCATGTCCGGCACGGAGCCGCAGAGCATCCGCAGGCCGGCGCGGACCAGTTGCTGGTCGTCGACGAGCAGCACCCGGATCATGCCGCGGCTCCGGTGGGCACTCGCGCGGTCAGCCGCCAGCCGGCGCCGGCCGGGCCGGCGTCCAGCCGGCCGCCGAGGACCTCCACCCGCTCGCGCAGGCCGACCAGCCCGTGCCCGGCCGGCCCGCCCGACGGGCTCCCGGTCGGGCCGCCGAAATCGTGCAGGTCGAACTCGACCCGATCGTCGTCGACCTGGATCGACAGGCGCGCCCGGGCCGCCGGGCCGGCGTGCTTGGCCACGTTGGCCAGTCCCTCCTGGGTCAGCCGCAGCACGGCCAGCGCGGTGCGGGAGTCCAACCGGACCACGTCGGGGTCGATCTCCGCCTGCACGTCCAGGCCGATCCGGTGGCTGCGGTCCACCGCGGTACGCAGGGCGACCGGCAGCCCCTCCGGGTCGACGAAGGCGGCGTCCCGGGTGGCGCCGGGGTCGCGTAGCACGGCCACCAGCCGGCGCAGGTCGGTCAGCGCCCCGGAACCGGTGGCGTGCACGTCGTCGAGCACCTCCCGCACGCGCGGGTCGTCCAGCGGCAGCACGTTGCGGGCCACCGCCACCCGCAGCACGATCGAGGCCACGTGGTGGGCCACCAGGTCGTGCAGTTCCCGGGCGATGGCCGTGCGTTCCTCGGCGCGTACCCGGGACACCTCGTGCCGGGCGCGGTCGGCGGCCTGCCGGTTCAGCTCGCCGAGGGCCCGCACGTGCATGCCGAGCAGCAGCGGCGCCGCCACCCCGGCGGCCGCGGCGTAGACCACGGTGAGCGCGATGTCGACGAGTTCGTCGTAGTCGGAGAGCATGCTGCCGGCGACGCCGACGGCCAGCCCGGTCCACACCTGCCAGCCGGAGCGCCGGGCGCCCAGCTCGAACATCGCCCAGGCCAGCGCGACCGCGGGGACGGCGTCGTTGTCGGCGCCGAACAGGTAGCCCACCGCGAACGCCGCGGACACTCCACAGACGACGGTGAACGGGGACCAGATCCCGACGTAGCCGAAGAGCAGGACGCCCACCGCGAGCCCCCGGTCCAGCGGGCTCAGGGCGGCGCCGTCCGGGGTCAGCACGAGGTAGCCGACCCCGGTCAGGCTCACCAGGGTGAGCCTGACCGCCGTGTACCGCTCCTCGAACAGCCGCTCCACCCAGAGCATGCCGGCATCCTACGCAGCGGGCCGGACGGGCAGTAGCGCGGCGGACCGGACGGGAAGCAGCCAGGAGGCCGTCGCGGCGACCGCCGTGGTCAGCACCAGCGCGGCGACCACGGCGAGGGTGGTGGCGTCCGGGGCGGTGAGCGGCTGGCCGCGCAGCGCCTGCCAGGTCACCAGCACCAGCAGCCCGGTCCAGGCGAACGCGAAGACGAACACCAGGCGGGCGCGCCGCGCCGCGTCCCGGACCAGCCCGGGCAGCAGCATCGCGAACAGCAGCACCGCCTGCAGGCCGTGGATGCCGACGAAGTGCCCGACCCGCAGGTCGCCGCCGGTGGTGCTCCAGCCGGTCAGCGGCATGCCCGGCCCACCGTCGGGCACCCCGACCGCGTGCGCGCCCATGGTGGTGCCCAGTCCCCGCTCGTCGAGGGCCAGTTGCGCCTCGGTCGGCACCACCATGGTGAGGCCCTGCAGCAGGCCGACCAGCAGCACCACCATGCCGAGCCGCACCGCCCAGGTGCCGGCCCGGTCCGGCATGCCGTCCCGCCAGAGCAGGACGGTCAGGATCGCGGTGCCCAGCCACAGCACGGCGATGAAGCTGCCCATGGCTCGCCACATCGCCTCGTCGAACGGGGTGGCCTCGTTGAAGTGGCTGGCCCGGCCACGGGCGGCCTGGGTGACGATGATGCCGACCTCCAGGACGGCGGTGGCGACGACGGCGTACGACGTCCAGCGGGCGGTGCGCCGGCCGCGCCGCAGGTGCGCCATCAGCCAGGCCAGGGTGAGCCCGTAGAGCACGAACGAGGCGGCGAACTTCGCGGGCTTCAGCCATATCGGCTGCCCGCCGAGGGTACGGCCGTCGACCACCAGGCCGACGGCGCTGACCAGGAGCAGCCCGGCCATCAGGGCGGCGAGGAGGGTCAGGGCGGGGCTGCCCCGCCAGGCGGTGCGCAGTGAGGTCGTCATGCCTTCGACGATCGTCGTGGCCGATGGCCGGCACCTCCTGCCGCGCGGCCGGACCGAGCTCCTGCCACCGGCCGCGCCTCCTCCGACCGCAGGAGGCCGGCAGCAGGAGGCGCCGGCACTCCGGGCGGCTTCTGCTGTCAGCAGATCCGCTCACCGTGAACATCGGGCCGGGGCGCCGCCGCGAGGCGGCACAGTGGAGCGCATGAGACTGCTGGTGCTGGGTGGTACGGGTTTCGTGGGCGGGGCGACGGTCGCCGAGGCGGCCCGCCGGGGCTGGTCGGTGACGGTGCTCAACCGGGGGCTGCACGGGAGCACGCCGCCGGGCGTACACCGGCTGCGGGGTGACCGGACGGCGCCGGACGGGCTGGCCGCGCTGGCCGGCGGCGAGTGGGACCTGGTGGTGGACACCTGGGACGGCGCGCCCCGGGCGGCGGGCGACGCGGCGCGGGCGCTGCACGGCCGGGTCGGGCACTACGCCTACGTCTCCAGCGGGTCGGTCTACGCCGAGCCGGTCCAGCCGGGCTCCGCGGAGGACGCGCCGGTGGTGGACGCCGACCCGGACGCCACCGACGGCGACTACCCGCACCTCAAGGCCGGCGCCGAGCGGGCCGTGCGGCAGGTGTACGGCGAGGCGGCGCTGATCGCCCGGGCCGGGCTGATCCTCGGGCCGGGGGAGGACATCGGCCGGCTGCCCTGGTGGCTGGAGCGGATCGCCCGCGGCGGGGAGGTGCTCGCGCCCGGCCCGGCCGACCTTCCGCTGCAGTACGTCGACGCGCGGGACCTGGCCGGTTGGCTGCTGGACCGGGGCGCCGACCGGCTCGGCGGCACCTTCAACGTGGTCGGTCGCACCGGGCACACCACGATGGGCGAGCTGCTCGACGTGTGCGTCGCGGCCACCGGTTCGGACGCCCGGCTGCGCTGGGTCGACCCGGAACCGATCCTGGCCGCGGGCGTGGTGCCCTGGAACGACCTGCCGATCTGGATCCCGCTCGGGCACGAGTACCGCTGGTTGCAGGAGCGCGACGTCAGCCGGGCGTACGCGGCGGGGCTGACCTGCCGCCCGGCCGCCGAGACGGTCGCCGACACCTGGGCCTGGCTGCGCCGGGTGGGCACGGTGCCGCCGCGGGCCGGGCGGCCGCAGCGGGCGAAGGTGGGGCTCGACCCGGCCCGGGAGGCGGCGCTGCTGGCCGGCCTCACGCCGGCCTGACCGACGGGCGGTCACGACCGGACGGGCAGGTCCAGCACGTCGTCGACGTCCCGGCGGGGCGTCGGCGACCCCGGCTGGCCGTAGCCGACCCGCAGCACCATCTGCGGGGTGCCGAACCGGCCCAGCGAGAGCCGCAGCTGCTCCCGGGCCCCCGGCACCTCGATCGGTTGCGAGAGCATCGACACCGACAGCCCGGCGTCGGTCGCGGTGAGCAGCACCCGCTGCAGCGCCTGCCCGGCGCGCACCTGGTCCACCGCCGTGTTGCCGACGGAGCCCAGGACGGCCACCAGCGGCTCCGGCTCGAAGTCCCGCCCCAGGGCCCGGTCCTGCCCGCCGAAGCCCCGGGACGGCAGCAGGTCCTGCGGTTCGCTCCGCGGGCCGCCGGCGGCGGCCGGCACCCCGTCCGGGGCGGGTTCGCCGCGCACCCAGTCGGTGCGTTCGGCCCGGTGGGCCGGGTCGCGTTCGAGGACCCGGTGGGCGCCGCGGGCGATCTCGGCGAACGCGTTCACCGCGCTCACCCCGATCAGCAGTTCCAGCCAGCACTGCTCGGCCCGGGCCGCCTCGGCCAGCCGCCACCGGGCGTCGGCCGGCACCGGGTCGGGCCAGAACGGCGCCCGGTTGCTGAACCGGCGGGGGATGGCCGCGTGCAGGCTCTGCTCGGCCGGGGTCGGCGGGCGGGGGAGGTCGGGCGCCAGCCGGGCCACCACGTCCGGCTCGGCCGGGTACGGGCGCAGCCGAACCTTCGCGGGGCGGCCCGCCACGGCCAGCGCGAGCCGCAGGTTGAACAGAGCCGCCCCGCAGGCGATCCGGACGCCCCAGCCGCTCGGGTCGGTGGCCGGCAGCCGCCGGGAGGCGTCGACGAGCACCTCGATCCCGCCGTCGCGCAGCCGGAACCGCCACGGCTGGGTGTTGTGCAGCGACGGCGCGCGTACCGCGTCGGTGACGGCGGCCCGCAACTGCTCGACGGTGTAGGCGGTGTCCATGGTCGCGCTCCTTCGGCGGGGTTCACCTCGACGGTGCGCCGGCCGGGCCCCCGCCGGACAGGGCCGGACGTCCCGTCCGCCCGGGCCCGACCGCCCTCCGCCGCAGGTCAACGGTCAGGTGACCGCCGCCCACCGGCATCCGCCCGCCTCGGCGGCCGCGGCTGCGCCGCCCGGTCCAGCCGGGCCTCTCGAGGGTCGGCGCGCTGAGTCTCCCGAGTGTCGGCGGCCGGCCGGTGGTCGGCCCGGCTCGCGTCCGTCCGGCGGCAGGTCATGGCGGTTCGGGACCTTCGGCCCGTGCCGGTGCGCCCGGCAGCGGGTAGAAACGAGGAATGATCCGGGTGTTCCTCCTCGACGACCACGAGGTCGTCCGTCGCGGCCTCGCCGACCTGTTGCAGAGCAGCGGCGACATCGAAGTGGTCGGCGAGTCCGGCTCCGCCCCGGAGGCGGCGCGGCGCATCCCGGCGCTCCGGCCGGACGTGGCGATCCTCGACGCCCGGCTGCCCGACGGCAACGGCATCGACGTGTGCCGCGACATCCGGGCCGTGGACTCCTCCATCAAGGGCCTGATCCTCACCTCGTACGAGGACGACGAGGCGCTGTTCGCGGCCATCATGGCCGGCGCGGCCGGCTACGTGCTCAAGCAGATCCGCGGCACCGACCTGGTCGACGCGGTGCGCCGGGTGGCGGCCGGGCAGTCACTGCTCGACCCGGCGATCACCACCCGGGTGCTGGAGCGGATCCGCAGCGGCGTCGAGCAGCCCCGGGAGCTGAAGGACCTCACCGACCAGGAGCGGCGCATCCTGGAGTACGTGGCCGAAGGGCTCACCAACCGGGAGATCGCCGGCAAGATGTTCCTGGCGGAGAAGACGGTCAAGAACTACGTCTCCAGCGTGCTGGCCAAGCTGGGCCTGGAGCGCCGCACCCAGGCCGCCGTCCTCGCCACCCGCCTCCTCCGCAAAACCCCCTAACCCACCCCCACCCCGCCGCCCCACCCGCCGACCCCGGCGCCCACTTTCAGAGAACGAGTGGCTTCGCCGCGCCCGGAGGCCACTCGTTCTCTGTACGAGCGCCCCATCTGGTCGTGGTGGGGTGGGGGTGGGGCGGGGAGGGTCAGTCGCGGAGGGGGATGCACCAGTGCAGTTCGGTGCCGCGTGGGGTGGCCGGGCGTACCTCGAACACGCCGCCGTGCCGTTCGGCGCGTTCGCGCAGGTTGACCAGCCCGCCCCGGGCGCCGGCCGGGTCGCAGCCCACCCCGTCGTCGGTGACGGTGACCGCCACCTGGCCGCCGTCGACCCGAACGGCGACCGCCACCCGGCGGGCGCGGGCGTGGCGTACCGCGTTGGACAGCGCCTCCCGCAGCACGGCGGTGAGGTCCGGGCGGACCGCGTCCGGCACGGCGCTGTCGATCGGGCCGACCAGCTCCAGGCTCGGCCGGTGGCCGAGCGCCTCGGCGGCCACCTCAACCGCCTCGCGGATCTCCGTGCGCAGCGCCGCGCTCATCGGCGTACGCAGCTCGAAGATGGTGCGGCGGATGTCCTTGATGGTGGCGTCCAGGTCGTCGACCGCCGCGTTGATCCGCTTGGCGATCTCGGGTTTCGTGGCCATCGGGGCGGCGCTCTGCAGCTGCAGGCCGGTGGCGAAGAGCCGCTGGATGACCACGTCGTGCAGGTCCCGGGCGATCCGCTCGCGGTCCTCCAGGACCACCAGCAGCTCCCGCTCCTCCTGGCCCCGAGCCCGCTCCATGGCCAGCGCCGCCTGACCGGCGAAGCTGCCGAGCAGGGCCAGCGCCTGGTCGTCGGCGGCGGGCAGCGCGTGGTCGGCCCGGTGCGCGATCAGCAGCACGCCGTGCAGGGTGTCGGCGGTGGCCAGCGGGGAGACCACCGCCGGCCCGGTATGCAGCAGGGCCGGCCAGGGCGCGGCGTGCGCCAGGTCGTCGACCACGTCGTGCCGGCGCTCGGCGACGGCCGCCGCGAAACTGGTCTCGGCCGCCGGCAGCACCGTGCCGACCAGCGCGCCGGACTGGTCACCGGCCCCGTCGACGACCTCGACGGTGAATTCGTCGGCCTCGGGGTCGTAGAGCAGCACCAGCGCCAGCTCGGCCTCGGCGACCTCGCGGGCCCGCCGGGCCACCAGCGCCAGCGCGTCGGTGCGGCGCACCTCGCCGAGCAGCACCGAGGTGATCTCGGCGGTCGCGGCGAGCCACCGTTCCCGCTGGTGGGCCAGGGCGTAGAGGCGGGCGTTCTCGATCGCCACGCCGGCCGCGGCGGCCAGCGCGACCACGATCTCCTCGTCGTCGTCGGTGAACTCGCCGGCGCCCTGCTTCTCGGCCAGGTAGAGGTTGCCGAAGACCTTCTCGCGGATGCGCACCGGCACGCCGAGGAAGCTGTGCATCGGCGGGTGGTGCGGCGGGAAGCCGTACGAGTTGGGGTGCTGGGTGATGTCGGGCATCCGCACCGGGCGCGGGTCGTCGATGAGCAGGCCGAGCACGCCCCGCCCGTGCGGCAGGTCACCGATCTTCGCGTGCAGCTCCGGGTCGATGCCGTGGGTGATGAAGTCGTACAGCATCCGGTCGTGGCCGATCACGCCGAGCGCGCCGTAGCGGGCCCCGGCCAGCTCGCAGGCCGCCTCGACGATCCGTTGCAGGGTGCTGCGCAGGTCCAGGTCGGTGCTGATGCCGACCACCGCGTCCAGCAGCGCCCGCAACCGCTCGCGGCTGGTGACCACCTCGCCGACCCGGTCGAGCATCTCCTGGAGCAACTCGTCGAGGCGGACCCGGGACAGCGGGCTCAGACCGAGCGACGGGGTCGCCGAGGGCTCCTGCCGGGGGTTCGCTGTGTCGGCCGCCATCGGCCGAGCCTAACGGCCGTCCGGCGGCGAGCAGGAGGCCGTCAACCCTGCCCGCCGCGGACCGCGGAGGTGTCCACCACCTGCTCGACAGCGAGCCGCGGGGTGGGCGGCGGTCCGGCGTGCGCCGGGTCCGCGATCCCCAGGCGCAGCACGAGGTACGGGTGGCCGAGCCCGGCCAGCAGCTGACGCAGCGTCTGCCGGGTGCCCTCCAGCTCCACCACCCCGCTCAGCGGCACCACCGACACGCCATGCCGGGTGGCGGTCAGCCACGCCGCGGAGAGCGCCTCGCCGGCGCGCAGCCAGCTGTCCCGCTCGTCCTCGTCGCCGTAGAGCAGCGCGTACACCGCCGCCCGGTCGTGGCCCGGGCCGATCGGCAGGGTGCCGGCGCGGCCGAAGTCGCGGGCCGGCACGGTGGTCTGCGGCGGCTGCTCGGGCAGCACCTCCGGGGGCAGCCCGGTGCCGGTGCCGGCCCGGCTGGTCCAGTAGTCGAGTTCCTCGCGCAGCTTCGGGTCCTCCGCCTCGACCGTGGCGGCGTGCCCGGCCGCGGCGGCCAGCCGCATCACCTGGTCCCGATCGAGGATCTGCAGCCGGCAACCCTCGGCGGAGACCGCCGAGGCGACCTGCCCGAGCACCGTGGTGGACACCGGCTCGTCGCTGACCGGCCGCCGGTCGGTGTGCCGCACCTGCATGCACTGCACCATGTGCATCGCGTCGGGGTCGGCCCCGGTGCGGGAGAACCCGGTCAGCCGGGCCAGCAGCTCCTCGTCGCCCGGGTCGGGCAGCCGCTCCACCAGCGCCGTCCAGCCCTCGGCGGCCAGCGCCAGCCGGGCGTGGTGCAGCGCCGTGCCGCAGCTGACGGCCAGCAGCCGCCCCTCCGGGTCGGTCGCCGCGAGCCGGCGCTCGGGGACCATCCGCAGCTCCAGCGCGTCGGGCAGCACCCGCCACCGCCACGGCTGGGTGTTGTGCACCGACGGGGCGTGACCTGCCATGGCGGCCGCCTCCGCGAGCGCGGTGCTCAGCGGGCGATCCGTCGCCGGCGTCTCGTGGCTCATCGTCACGACCTCTCGTCTCTGCCCATCGGGCCCGACCCGGGCGGCGTCGCCGGCGGGCTGCCGCTCCATCCTGCGACATCCGCCGCGCCGCCGCACGGGACGCAGGTCCCGTCGAGACCGGGTCCTTCGGCCTCCGCCCAGGTGTCCCGCCGCGCTCGCCACGGCCGGAGCGCACCGCCCGTCCCCGTTCCCGCGGCCGCCGCGACCGGGAGATGCACGGGAGATCGGGCGACGGCGGGCAGTGCCGCCGCGACGGCCGGCGTGGTGCCTGATCGCTGCGGCGGGCGCCGCCCGGAGGCCGCGCGTGGTCAGCGCTCGCGGACCACCGCGACCGGGCAGTGGGCGTGCTGGATGAGCTGCTGGCTCACCGAGCCGAGCAGCATCCCGCGCAGCCCACCGCGGCCGCGGCTGCCGACCACCACCAGTTGCGCCTCACGGCTGGCGTCGACCAGCAGCGCGGCCGGGGCGGCGGCCGTCACCTCGACGGCCACCTCGACGTCGGGGAAGGCCCGGCGCCAGCGGGCCAGCGGTTCGTCCAGCTCGGCCCGGTCGGCCATCGCCGCCTCCCGCGCCTCCGGGCCGGCCGGCGACCGCTGGCCGGCCGGCGGGTGCCAGGCCCGCACCACGCGCAGCGGCACCTGCCGTACCGCGGCCTGCTCGACCGCGAACCCGAGCGCCACCAGTGAGTACTCGGAGCCGTCCACGCCGACCACGACGTGCCCGGAGCGCCGGCCGGCTTCGCCGCGGACCACCACCACTGGGCAGTGTGCGTGCGCGGTGACCGCCACCGCGGTCGAACCGGCGAGCAGCCCGGTGAAGCCGCCGTGCCCGCGGCTGCCCAGCACCAGCAGGCCGGCCTGCGCCGACCGTTCCTCGAGCACCAGCGCGGCTGGTCCGTCGAACACCTCGCCGTGCACGGTCACGCCCGGGTTCGCCGCGCCGGCGTCCGTTGCCGCCTTGCGTACCAACTCCTCGACCTGCCGGCGGGCCGTCTCGTCGGGCCAGACGCCGGGGGCGATCCCGGGGCCGATCCAGCCGGCCACGGTGAGCCACTCGTAGACGTACGCCAGCCGGACCGGGCGGGCGCTGCGGCGGGCCTCGTCCAGCGCCCACGTCAGCGCCGCCGCGGCCTCGGTGGAGCCGTCGTAGCCGACCAGGATCTCCCCGCCGCTCATCGCGTCCGCCCTCCGTACGCCGGGCCCGCCGGAGCGCGCCGCGCGTTCACTGCCCGCCCCGCAGACCCGGCTCGGTCTCCCGGATCCAGCGCCACTCCGCCACCCGGGGGTCGTCCTCGCCGTACCGGCGGGTGTAGTCCCGGCACGACTGGCGGGCGTCGACCATCTCCTGGCGCAGGTGCGCGGCCCGGGCGGCCAGCCCCGGCACCCGGTCGATCACGTCGATGACCAGGTGGAACCGGTCGAGGTCGTTGAGCATCACCATGTCGAACGGCGTGGTGGTGGTGCCCTCCTCCTTGTAGCCGCGCACGTGCAGGTTGTCGTGGTTGGTACGGCGGTAGGTGAGCCGGTGGATCAGCCACGGGTAGCCGTGGTAGGCGAAGATGACCGGCCGGTTCTCGGTGAAGATCGTGTCGAACTCCTTGTCGGCCAGGCCGTGCGGGTGCTCCGAGGCGGGCTGGAGCCGCATCAGGTCCACCACGTTGACCACCCGGACCTTCAGGTCCGGCAGGTGCCGGTGCAGCAGGTCCGCCGCGGCGAGGGTCTCCAGCGTCGGCACGTCCCCGGCGCAGGCGAGCACCACGTCCGGCTCGCTGCCCCTGTCGGAGCTGGCCCAGTCCCAGATGCCGATGCCGCGGCGGGCGTGCTGGACCGCCTCGTCCATCGACAGCCAGTTCGGCGCGGGCTGCTTGCCGGCCACCACCACGTTGATGTAGTGCCGGCTGCGCAGGCAGTGGTCCATCGTGGAGAGCAGGGTGTTCCCGTCCGGCGGCAGGTAGACCCGGACGACCTCGGCCTTCTTGTTCATCACGTGGTCGATGAAGCCCGGATCCTGGTGCGAGAAGCCGTTGTGGTCCTGCCGCCAGACATGGCTGGAGAGCAGGTAGTTCAGCGACGCGAGCGGCTGCCGCCAGGGGATGCCCCGGGTCACCTTCAACCACTTGGCGTGCTGGTTGACCATCGAGTCGACGATGTGGATGAACGCCTCGTAGCTGGTGAAGATGCCGTGCCGGCCGGTCAGCAGGTAGCCCTCCAGCCAGCCCTGGCACAGGTGCTCGGAGAGCACCTCCATCACCCGGCCGTCCGGGGAGAGGTGGTCGTCGCCCGGCACCGTGCCGGCCAGCCAGACCCGGTCGGTGACCTCGAAGGCGGCGCCGAGCCGGTTCGAGGTGACCTCGTCCGGGCCGAAGAGGCGGAACGTCTCCGGGTTGGCGGCGATCACGTCCCGGATCCACGGGCCCAGCGCGCCGGTGGCCCCGGCGACCGTCGCGCCCGGTCGGGGCACGTCCACCGCGTAGTCGCGGAAGTCCGGCAGGTTCAGGTCGCGCAGCACCATCCCGCCGTTGGTGACCGGGTTCGCGCTCATCCGCCGGTCCCCCTTCGGCGGCAGCTCGACCAGCTCGGCGACCGGGGCGCCGGTGGCGTCGAAGAGCTCCTCCGGCCGGTAGCTGCGCAGCCAGCGCTCCAGCTCGGCCAGGTGGTCCGGGTTCTTGCGTACCGCGGACAGGGGCACCTGGTGCGAGCGGTAGGTGCCCTCCACCTGCTTGCCGTCGACGTCGCGCGGGCCGGTCCAGCCCTTCGGCGTCCGCAGCACGATCATCGGCCAGCGGGGGCGCTCGACGGCGCCGCCGGAGCGGGCGGCGCGCTGGATCGCGGCGATCTCGTCCAGTGCGCGGTCCAGCGTGGCGGCCAGCGCCTGGTGCACCCGCGCCGGCTCGTCACCGGCCACCACGTACGGCTGGTAGCCGAAGCCGCGCATCATCTCCAGCAGGTCGTCTTCGGGTATCCGGTCCAACACCGTCGGATTGGCGATCTTGTAGCCGTTCAGGTGCAGGATGGGCAGCACCGCGCCGTCCCGGGCCGGGTTGAGGAAGACGTTGGACAGCCAGCTGCCGGCCAGTGGGCCGGTCTCCGCCTCGCCGTCGCCGATCACGCAGGCCACCACCAGGTCCGGATTGTCGAACGCGGCGCCGTAGGCGTGCATCAGCGCGTACCCCAGCTCGCCGCCCTCGTGGATCGAACCCGGCACCTCCGCCGCCACGTGGCTCGGGATGCCGCCGGGGAAGGAGAACTGGCGGAACAGCCGGGCCATGCCGGCCTCGTCGCGGCCGGTGCCGTGGTACTTCTCGCTCCAGGTGCCCTCCAGCCAGGTGTTCGCCACGATTGCCGGGCCGCCGTGGCCGGGCCCGGTGATGAACATGGCGGACAGGTCACGGGTGACGATCACCCGGTTCAGGTGCGCGTAGAGCAGGTTCAACCCGGGGGAGGTGCCCCAGTGGCCGAGCAGGCGCGGCTTGACGTGCTCGGTGGTCAGCGGTTCGCGCAGCAGCGGATTGTCCAGCAGGTAGATCTGCCCGACGGTGAGATAGTTCGTCGCCCGCCAGTAGGCGTCCAGCCGGCGCAGCTCGTCTCCGGTCAGGGGGCCGTGCAGGTCCGCAGCGGTGTCCATACTGCCTGAGCCTCTCGCGGGTAGGGGAGTCCTGCATCTTCACGGCGCGGATCCGTCCGGGCCGATCTCAGCTTCGCCGCCGGTGCCGGTACGGCGCAGGGCCGTTGGTCCCGCGTCGGGCGGGCGCTACGCCCCGTTCATCGGCATCCCGGTCAGCCCCCGGATCACGATCACCGGCGCCGGCGAGTGGTAGAGCAGCGACTGGCTCACCGCGCCGAGCATGCCCCGCCCCGGCTCGTCGCCCCGGGCGGCGACCACGGCCAGCTGGGCCGACCGGGACTGCTCGACCAGGACGGTGCCCGGGTCGCCACGGATCGCGTGGCACTCGGTGGGCACCGCCGGGTGGCGGTCCGCGTACCGGGCCACGACCTGTTCGAGCTGGCCGGTCGCGTCCTCGGTGGTCTCGTCCGGCTCGACCACCCGGATGACCAGCATCCGCGCCTCGCGTCGGGCGGCGCAGTCGAACGCCCACTCCAGGGCGCCCGCCGAGCTGGCGCTACCGTCCACGCCGACCAGCACCGGCCCCTGCGGCGGTGGATCCCGGCGGGCCACCAGCACCGGGCAACCGGCCCGCGCGGCCAACTGTACGCCGGGCGCGTCGGCCGGCACGCAGTCGGCGCAGGCCGCCATGCCGCCGTCGCCGACCGCGACCAGGAGCGCCGTCTCCGAGCGGCGGACCAGCACCGCCACCGCCGCCCCCTCCACGATCTCGCGGCGCACCGACAACTCCGGCGCGACTTCCGTGGCGATCCGGGTGGCCTCGGCGAGCAACTCCTCGACCGTGGCGCGGGATTTGGCCACTGTGGGCGCCTCGAACGCGGCGGCCCAGTTGAACGCGTGCAGCAGCTGCAGTTCCCGGTTGTGCGCGGCGGCCTCCTGGGCGGCCAGTCGGACCACCGGGTAGTTGCGTTCCGAGCCGACGCCGACCAGCACCGCTGCGTCGGCGGCTGCGGCCATCCGGCATCACCTCCGCAGGCGTCGCGCCCGGCACGACTGACTCCCATCCGAGGTTAGTCGCGACCGTACGGCGGTGGGGCGGGATCGCCCGCTCTGCCTGCCCGGCGGGCAAGATCCATTCGTTGTGCGGCAACCTGCGGTGTGCGCGGTAACCGGACACCCCGACATACCGCCCATTGGGTCGATCTCCGCCGGATGCCACACGATGCCCCGAACCGGTGCGATCTGCTGGCGTCGCGTGTCGGGTGATGGGTCGGATGTCGGGTTTGTGGGTGTGACCGGGGGCATCCGGGCGGTGGAATCGGGGCCGGGCCGGGGGCGTTACATCATGCGGACGATCGAGCAGGACCACGCCGCCTACCAAGGCCGCGTGGGGTCCAGGCCCCGGAATGACGGTGGCCGGCCGGTCGTTACACATGGTCCCGGAGCCGCAAGGGCACCCCCGCCCCGCGGAGATCGCCGGACTCCCGGCCACGACGGGCCCCCCGCCCGCGAGTGTGGCCGGATCGTTCCCCCAAGTCTTAGAGCGCCGGACGGTGCTTGCGCCTTCAGTCCTTCCCCCATCTGGGCTGGTGGTGCCGACCCCCAAGGAGCTTTCTGATGAACACGATTCTGCGGAAGAGCGTGCTGGGTATTGCTGGTCTGGCCTTCGCCGGTGGCGTCTTCGCCGGCCCGGCCACCGCGCAGGCCGCCCCGGTCGAGGCTGCCAAGCCGGTCGCCGTGGTGCAGGCCGACAAGCCGGACAAGGCGAAGCTGATCCCGCACGGTGTGCAGAGCAAGCAGTCGCGGATCGACCTGAACGACGAGCAGGTCCGCAACGTGAAGGCGATCATCAAGGCGACGAAGAAGTCCGGCATGCACGAGCGGGCCGCCGTGGTGGCCATCGCGACCGCGCTGCAGGAGTCGAAGCTGGAGAACCTGGGTCACCTGGGTGACCGGAACGACCACGACTCGCTGGGCCTGTTCCAGCAGCGGCCGTCGAGCGGTTGGGGTACCCCGAAGCAGATCACGGACCCCGAGTACTCGACCAAGGCGTTCCTCAAGGGTCTGAAGCAGGTCGACGGGTGGCAGGACATGCCGCTGACCGAGGCCGCCCAGACGGTGCAGGTGTCGGCCTACCCGGACGCCTACGCCCAGTGGGAGAAGCAGGCCGCCGACCTGGTCGCCAGGTACTGGAAGAGCTGACAACCGAACAAGCATGACCTGACCGCTGGCCGGCACCCGTGACGGGTGCCGGCCAGCGGCGTATCCGCCACCGACCGCCACGGCCGGCGTGGGTCGGGTTCAGGTGGAACGGTCAGGATGCCGGGGTGGGCTGCACCCGCAGGACGGCGGCCGTGGCGTTGTCGTCGCCGCCGGCGGTCAGCGTGGCGGCCAGGACCGCGTGGACGGCGTCGGCCGGCGGGTGGGTCGACAGGATTTCCCGCAGCCGGTGGTAGCCGACCTGGTCGCTGACCCCGTCGGTGCAGAGCAGCCAGGTGTCGCCGGGACGCAGCGTGACGGCGAGCAGGTCCGCCTCCGGCTCGTCCGGGTGGCCGGCGTACCGGGTGAGCTGGTAGCGGGCCCGGGCGGCGGCGGGTGAGTCGGCCGGATACCAGCCGTGCACGACGCCGAGCCACGCCACGGTGTGGTCCACGGTGAGCAGTTCCAGCAGGCCACCGCGCAGCCGGTAGGCGCGCGAGTCGCCGAGCTGCGCCAGCCAGCCCCGGCCGCCGTCCGGTTCCACGAGCAGGGCGGTCAGCGTGCAACCGGTCAGCTCGACCCGGCCCGCCCCGGCGGCCCGTACGGCTGCCTGCGCCCGGGCCACGGCGGTGCGCAACGGCCCGGGCCCGGACGTGGGCCACCCGGCCCGGACCTGCTCGACCAGCGTGCCCATCGCCGCCGCGCCGGCCCGCCGGCTGCCGTCGCCGTCGCCCATCCCGTCGGCGACGGCCGCGAACGGCAGCGCCGGATCGACGTGCAGCACGTCGTAGTTGGCCCGGTAGCGGTTGCCGACCACGCTGCCACCGGCGATCTCCACGGTGACCCCGCCGGCCGACCATCGGCTGCCGGATCCGCCGACCACGGCGCTCACCGGAGTGGCAGGTCGGGACGGTACGGGACGTGCGGCACGCGCGGACCGTAGCACCGGCCGGAGCGGACCGGGTGTCAACATGGGTTGACAGATCCCGACTGTCAACGTAAGTTGACGACATGAGTCAGGCGACGGAACTCGCGGCGGCCGCCGGCAGCACCGACCCCCGGGTCGGCCTGCGTGCCGTCCACGCGCTGCGCCGGCTGCTCGAGCGGCTCGAGGTGGTCCAGGTGGACAACGCCCGTCGACAGGGCTGGTCCTGGCAGGAGATCGCCGACGCGCTCGAGGTCAGTCGGCAGGCGGTCCACAAGAAGCACGCCGGGCGACCGGCGGTCGGACAATCCTGGGAGGCGTGATGTTCGAGCGGTTCACCGACCGTGCCCGCACCGTGGTGCGGCAGGCGCGCGAGGAGGCCCGGACCGAGGGCCAGCGGCCGGTCGGCACCGAGCACCTGCTGCTCGCGCTGCTCGCCGACGGCGACAGCCTCGCCGCGCGGGTGCTCGCCGACGCCGGCGTCCGCGGCGACGACCTGCGGGAGCGGATCCGGCGGCACACCGCGCACGGGGCCAGCGGCCTCGCCGACGCCGACGCCGCCGCGCTGCGGGAGATCGGCATCGATCTGGCCGCCATCGTGGCCCGGATCGAGGCGTCGTTCGGCCCGGACGCGCTCCGCGAGGCGGTGCCGGCGCCGCGCCGCTGGTGGGGACGCCGCCGACGGTACGCGGGCGGCCCGTTCTCGCCCCGGTCGAAGAAGGTGCTGGAGCTGTCGCTGCGCGAGGCGGTCCGACTGCGGCACAACCACATCGGCACCGAGCACCTCCTGCTCGGGCTGCTCCGCGAGGGGCAGGGGCTGGCCGCGCAGGTGCTCACCGAGGCCGGGCTGGACCTCGACGACCTGCGTCGCCGGGTGGAGGTCGCCTTGCGTACCGCGGCCTGACCCCGGTGGCGCGGTGAGCGGGTCGGAGCGCGGCAAACCTGTTTGTGGCACTGCCGACGGCGGGTGCGCGTGGGCTCGCTGAACGCCCCCGGGTGCTGCACACTGGCGCCGTGGATGCTGGACAGGACAGCCGACCGACGGCGGACGCCGGCGGGCCGCGCTCCGCCGTGGTGGTCAACCCGGTCAAGGTGGCCGACCTCGACGAGCTGCGCGGGACCGTCACCGACGCGCTCGCCGCCGCCGGCTGGCCGGAGCCGCTGTGGTACGAGACCACCGTCGAGGACCCGGGCCGGGGCCAGACCGAGCAGGCGGTCAAGGCTGGCGTCGAGGTGGTCTTCGCCTGCGGCGGCGACGGCACCGTGATGTCCTGCGTCCGCGGGCTGGTCGGCACCGACGTGGCGCTGGCGGTGCTGCCCCAGGGCACCGGCAACCTGCTCGCGGCCAACCTCGGCCTCTCCACCGACCTGGCCGCCGGCATCGAGGTCGCGGTCGAGCGTGGGCGGCGGCTGCTCGACGTCGGCGCGGTCGAGGACCACTACTTCACCGTGATGGCGGGCATGGGCTTCGACGCCCAGATGCTGGCCGCGACCAGCGAGACGACCAAGGCGCGGATCGGCTGGCCGGCGTACGTGGTGGGGGCCGTCCGGCACCTGCGGGACCGGCCGATGCGGGTCTCCATCAGCCTCGACGACCAGCCACCGCTGCGGCGGCGGGCCCGTTCGGTGCTGGTCGCCAACGTCGGCCGGCTCCAGGGTGGGCTGACCCTGCTGACAGAGGCCGAGCCGGACGACGGCTACCTCGACGTCGCCGTGCTCACCCCGAACACCCTGCGGCACTGGCTCGCGCTCGGCTGGGCCGTGCTGCGCCGGCGGGACCGCGTCCCGCGGATGGAGGTCTTCCGCTGCCGGCGGGTGGAGATCACCAGCAACCGGGCCCAGCCCCGGGAACTCGACGGCGACCTGATCACGCCCGGCCGCACGCTCAAGGCGGAGATCCGCCGGCGGGCGCTCTGGCTGTGCGTACCGCAGCCGGAGCGGGCGCGCGACCTGACCGTGGACGTGGACGCCGCGGCCGAGCGGGGCGAGCAGCTGATCGAGGAGGCCCGCCGTGAGTAGCACCCGGATCGTTCCGGAGACCCGGCTGATGGCCGACGAGGAACTCTCCGCCGACGACGCCTGGCACACCCTGCGCCGGGAGGGCGGCTGGCACCTGCTGCGGGACGCCTTCATCCGGTTCCGCTACGGCGACGGGTTCAGCCACTCGCGCGCCTTCGCGCTGCAACTCTGCCTCGCCGTGGTGCCGTTCATGATCGCGCTGACCGGTCTGATCAGCGAGCTCGGTGTGGAGGAGGGCGGGCAGGTCGTCGCGGACACCGTGCTAGCGCTCACCCCCGGCGCCAGCGAGCCGATGGTGGCGGAACTGCTGGGGGAGCGGGAGAGCACCGAGCGCGCCGGTGAGCTGGCGCTCACCCTCGGCCTGCTGACCGGGCTGGTGGCGCTGACCACCACGATGGCCCAGATCGAGCGTGGCGCCAACCGGATCTACGGCGTGGAGCGGGACCGCCCGGCGCTGTGGAAGTACCTGCGTGCCGCGATCCTCGCGTTGAGCGCGGGCGTGCCGGCGCTGACCGGCTTCCTGATCCTCGTCGGCGGCGGCCCGATGGGCGACTCCGTGCAGCGGCACTACGCGTGGGGCGAGTCCGTCCACGGCGTCTGGGACGTGGTCCGCTGGCCGCTCAGCCTCGGGCTGACCGTGCTGGCCGTGGCCGTGCTGTTCCGGCACGCCCCCCGGCGCAAGCAGCCGGGGCTGTCCTGGCTGATCTTCGGCGCCGCCATCGCCACCGCGCTGTGGTGGCTGGCCAGCCTGCTGCTTGCCGGGTACGTGGCGTTCAGCGACGAGTTCGGGCAGACCTACGGCGCGCTCACCGGGATGATGGCGTTGCTGCTCTGGGCCAACCTCACCGGGATGGCGCTCTTCGGCGGGCTGGCCTTCGCCGCCCAGTTGGAGGCGGTGCGGATCGGGGTGCAGGAGCCGGCCCAGCCCGACCTGTGGGAGCCCGAGGCGGAGCGGGACGAGGCCCTCGACACCGGCGAGATGACCTCGCTTTGACGTTCTCTCCGTCCTAGAGGACGGAGGTTCCCTCTGCGTTGCGCGTGGGACGCGCAACGTCCGGGTGGATTCCTGCTTCTCGGCGCGGTGCCGGCACGGGTGCCGGTCTTACCTGCGCTCCACAGGCGTTTAGGCTCTCGGCGCGTCCCGCCGCGAGCACGTTGATCGCCGCGTTGACGTCCCGGTCGTGAACCGCCCCGCAGGGGCAGGTCCACGACCGGACGGACAGCGGTTTCGGCCCGTCGACCCGGCCGCACTCCGAGCACATCCGCGAGGTCGGCGCGAACCGGTCGATCCTGGCGAAGGTCCGCCCGTACCGGGCGGCCTTGTATTCCAACATCTGCACGAACTGCGACCAGCCGGCATCGTGCACAGATCTCGCCAGCCGGGTGCGGGCGAGGCCGGTCACGCACAGGTCCTCGACGTACACCGCTTGGTTGTCGCGGATGATCGCCGTGGAGAGCTTGTGCTGCCAGTCCCGCCGCGTGTCAGCCACCCGGGCATGCGCCTTCGCGACCTTGACGACAGCCTTCTTACGATTCGCGCTGCCTCGCTGCTTGCGCGAGAGCGCCTGTTGCCGCTTGCGGAGTTTGCGGGCAGCCCGGCGCAGAAACTTCGGCGCGGCTACCTTCGTGCCGTCGGACAGGACCACGAAATTCGTCAAACCCAGATCGATGCCGACCTCGACGTCCGTGGGCGGCAGTGGCTCGTTCGTCATCTGCACGACGAACGAGGCGAAGTACCGTCCCGCCGCGTCCCGGATGACCGTGACCGACGTGGATGCCGCCGGCAGTCGCCGGGACCAGCGCACCGCCACGTCGCCAATCTTCGGCAACCGGAGCCGGCCGTTGTCGAGGACCGTGAACCGGGCGTTCGCGGTGAACCGAATCGCCTGCCGGTTGTCCTTGCGAGACCGGAACCGAGGCGGCGCCACCTTGCGCCCCTTGCGCTTACCGCTGACCGAGGCAAAGAAGTTCCGGTACGCAGTGTTCAGGTCCGCCAGGGCCTGCTGAAGCACCACCGCCGACACCTCACCCAGCCACGCCCGCTCGGGCGTCCGCTTCGCCTGCGTAATGACCCGCTTCGACAACTCGCCGTCCGGCAGGTACGCCTCGCCGGCCTCATGGGCCTGCCGGCGTGCGCGCAGCCCGTCGTTGAACACCACCCGCGCGCACCCGAACGCCCGCGCCAGCGCTTTTTGCTGAGCGGAAGTCGGGTAGAGGCGGAAGTTGTACCGGAGTTGCACGTTGAACAATCTAGCGTTGGCCTATGACTGGTATTGGAAGCGCTCGCAATGGCAGGCATTGGCGCCTTCGTGCCGCATGCCCGCTTGTCTTCGTGTCCCACTTGTTGGTGAACTACCCACTCAAAGGTCGCCCGGTCGAAGCTGGTCAACAGCCTCGAGGACCTGTCCTCCGGGACGACGCATGCGGGCTCTTCGAACTTGAGCGGGGTTCGCGGCTGGCGGTGACCCGGACGTGAAGGGCTCGCAGCCCATCAGTGATCATC